>PAAB01000074.1 GCA_002591705.1 Phycisphaerae bacterium | reverse complement strand
CCAAGTTTTTTTTAATTTAGTAAAATTTTTTTCATTTGTTTCATTTAGAAAAACGTTTGTAATTTTGAGCAAATCTTCTGCCGCATTTAGAGAGTCTTTATATTTAGCAAATGCAATATCTGCATAGTTATTAATAACACTTTTGTTCGCAAAGCAGCTGCTTATCAAGCTTAAAGAAAAAACAGCTGAAAATAAAATTTTTTTCATAAATCACCTATATTTTAAAATGAGAATCATTCTCACATTATAATAGAAAAAAAAACTCGTTTTTCAATACGAAAAAAAAATAAATGCTGATCAAATTTTATTTAAATTTATTTTAGAGGCAAATTTTCTAATATCGCTTTCGAGAAGTTTAGGCTCTTCAAGTGCCGCAAAATGCCCTCCAGAAGGCATACTATTCCACTGTACAACGTTGTAAAGGTTATTTACATAAGATTTAGGTGGCCATGAAAGAAACTCTTTAGGAAACAATGCGCAGGCTGTGGGTACTTTAATTTTTTTTTTCCCAATTTTCATTACCCGTCCACCCTCTTCTCTTCTTCCAAAATAAATCCATGTTGAAGTGTTAAAACTATTTGTCATTAAATATAGCATAATATTGGATATCAAATCTTCATAACCGAATATTTTATTCAAACTCTTTCCCTTTAAATCAGACCAACTCTGAAATTTTTCTATTATCCAAGCTGCTATTCCTACTGGGTTGTCATTCATTGCATATGACAGTGTCAAAGGTTTAGTAGCTTGTAATGTCCTATACCCATCTTCCATTTGTTGTTCTTGTAAAAATTTTTTATGCCAATTTTTTTCAGTTCTTGTAATTGGCCCTTTTTCATGTCTCATTAGCATTGCATTGAGATGAATTCCTTTACAGCTTCTTTTATAGTCATATCCTATCCAAGAAGATATTGCAGCTCCCCAATCTCCTCCTTGTGATAAATAATAATCGTATCCCAATACTTCTACCATAAGTTTATTAAAATATTTTGCTATCTTTCTTGGCCCCATAGCATTTAAAAGTGGCTTTGAAAAACCAAACCCTGGAATTGAAGGACAAACCACATCAAAGGAAATTCCATTTTTATCAGTTTTATTAAGAAGTAGTGTCAGTTTTTTAAACTCAAATAAGGAACCTGGCCATCCGTGTATGAGTAAAATAGGAAGCGCATTTTTATTTTTGCTTTTGCTATGGATAAAATGAATGTCGATACCATCAATTTTTGTAATAAACTGATTTAATTTATTTAACTTTTTTACTTCATTTTCCCAACTACATTTTTTAAGCCAATAATCACAAAGCCTAGACAAAAAGTTGATATCCGTTCCCATAGACCAGGCATCAGCCATAGGAATATTGTTCCAATTAAAATTCCTAACTTTTTGATAAAAATATCTTTCTTTCTTTTTGTTCAAGGGAATTGAAAACTTTTTAATCATCTATTTATCTTGGATAATTTGTATTTAACTAAAATATATACTAAAAGTTATTGGAAATATAATGAAATTTGATATATACCTAAGAAGATTATGAAATACGTTATTAAATCTATTGCAGTGATTGGATCAGGGACCATGGGAGCTGGAATAGCTGCAATTGCAGCAGAAAAAAATCTACAGGTTATATTATTAGATACTGACTCTGAGATTGCTATTAAAGCTAAAAAAAAGATATTGGATCCAAAATATAGAATGTTATCTAATATTGAAAAAGGAAATAATATCTATGTTGGAAATATTAGAGACGATTTAATAAAGATTAAGGATTGTGATTGGATTTGTGAAGCTGTAGTAGAAAAATTAGATATTAAAAAACAAATATTCAGCAGCATAGAAAAATTTAGAAATAAAAACTCTATTGTAAGCTCAAACACCTCTGGAATACCTCTTAGGGCAATAACAGAAGACTTGTCAGAAGATTTCAAAAAAAATATTTGTATAACTCATTTTTTTAATCCTGTTAGTATTATGAAATTATGTGAATTAATTCCAGGAACAACTACAGAAGAAAGTATAATCGAAACTTTGAGTAATTTTTTAACGGAAGAATTTGACAAAGGAGTTGTTTTTGGCAAAGACACAGTAAACTTTATCGGTAATAGAATTGGTTGCTACTTTATGTTACGAGGCTTGCATGAAGGAAAAAAAGCAAGAATGAACGGCATTAAAATCGATGAAATAGATGCTATTTTATCTAAACCTTTTGGATTACCTCCTACAGGTCTTTATGGTCTCATAGACCTGATAGGCTTAGATATAATGTACTCAGTTGGAAATAATTTAAAAGATAATCTTCCTGCAGGAGACTTAGGAAAGGATTTTGTTACCCTCCCAGAAAAAGAACTTTCTTTGTACAATAAAGGGCAATTAGGTAGAAAAACTGGGGGAGGTTTTTATAGAATAAATAAAGATACATCTGGAGAAAAAATTAAAGAAGTTTTTGATCTAGAACTTGAGGAATGGAAAAAAATACAAAAGTTTAACTATGATAAAGATAGAAATATTTTTAATAAAAATACAAAAATAAGTGATTTTGCCTGGGAAGTTATGGGATCTACATTGCTGTATGCAGCTGATTTGGTGCCGGAAATTTCTAATGATATTTTAAATGTAGATAGAGCTATGAAATGGGGGTTTGCATGGGAAAAAGGGCCATTTGAAATGTTAGATGATTTTGATCCATATAATATTTTAGACATATGTGAAAATAAAAATATTCATATCCCCACTATGCTAAAAGTTTTGGAGACTTCCGGAGAAAAAAAATTCTATAATGAAAATAATGAGTTTTTAAATATAAATGGTGAATATGAGCCAATATACTAGTGAATTAAAAAACTAAATCAAGGAGTGTTTATGAGAAAAATAATAATATTATTATTAGTGTGTATAATAACAAAAGCTGTTATTGCAGCTGCGCCTCCAATAGACACCTCAAAAATACCTAAAGCTCCTTACATCATGGAAGAATTAGATATAGTTAGTATTAATGTTGAATGGGATGTGGCTACAATAAAAAAATTACTTCCTCCTAAATTAGGTTTAAATGATAGTTCAAAATTATTCGGCGGAATTTCGATCTTCAGTTCGAAAAAAAAACAATTTTTTTCTCCTTTAAGTGGTGCGCTACTCTGGGTACAAGTAGATCCCAATAAAAATCAAGACATTGGAAGATGGGTTTTTTATAGTACATTTGGTCCTAATACTCTCATTAATAGGATTATGAATGAGTTGTATAGAGCTAATTCTTCTTTGGGTTCAAGCAGAGTAACAGTTTTAGATAAAAAAATAGGTGCTAGAGCTAATGTGAATAAAAAAAATATAATAAATGCTTCTATAGAAGTAACTCAGGAGTGTGAACCTGCGGAGGGACAAAATAAGTTTTATTCTTACAGCAATAACGTAGAAGTAGTTTCCTCTAATGTAACTTGGACGACGAAGGAAGTCTGCCCGGCTTTAACAAAAAACCTTAAATTTGGTTCAGAATTATCAGATGTTAAAATAATAAAATATTTATCAGCAAATTTTTTTAAACAACTTAATCTTGAAATTTCAAATCCCAGTAAGAATTAGTGTTGTTTAGCTTTTTTGAAAATTTCTGCTGTAAAAAATATTCCTGCCAAAAAGAGAACGTGCAAAACCATAGTTACTCCAAGCACTAAAAAACTTCCTATCATAAGTGTAAATATAATAGACCACATAAACGATAATAATGTCATTAATTGAAATTTAACAACATTTGGTAGTTTAGACAGCCCATTCAATTCACTATCCATTAGTAAATAGTACATATTTTTAATCATAATATCCTCTTAAAATGTATAATACGGCATAATATTTAATTTAGATTTCAATAAAAAATATTTTAATTAAAAATTATGCAATTATAATTTTAAAATGAAATACAAAAAAAATTATTATTTTGAAAAGAATTATAATCCTAGAGTTTCTGTCCCAAATTTTGAAAATTATCTAAATAAAGCATTAATGCTATCCAAAAAAGCTTCTGAAGAATTAAAAGGCATTGAAAATATTAAATATGGTAATGGCCCTCTTCAGAATTTGGATATATTTGGAGCAGATAAAGACAAAGAGAAACCTATTTTTATTTTTTTGCACGGTGGCTATTGGAGAGGTTTGGACAAGTCTTATCATACGCATATGGCAAAGCCTTTTGTGAAAAAAGGCATAATGTTTGTGAATGTTAATTATGATTTATGTCCAAAAGTAAAAGTTACAACTATAGAAAAACAAGTTACGCAAGCTGTAATATGGATCTATAAAAATATCCATACGTATGGCGGAGTCAAAACCAAGATTATTATTTGTGGCCATTCTGCGGGAGCACATTTAGCTGCATTAATGGTATCTAAAGATTGGAAAAAATATAATATTAAAAATAGATTTTTCATTGCCTCTGTTCTGCTAAGCGGGATTTTTGATACGGAACTAGTATTGAAATTAGAAGTAAATAATGATATTCGTATGTCAATTGAAGAAGCTAAAAGACTAAACCCACTAAATAAACATCCTAATAAGAATGTCAAATTTTTATTATCGTATGGAGAATTAGAACCAGAACTATGGAAAAAACAAACTATTAAATATTCAAAATTATTAACAAACTATAAAATACCTTATTCTCTGATTGAACTTAAAAAACAAAACCATTTTTCCATGATAAATTCCATAACTACGGACACCGATATTTTCCTAAAAAAAATATTTGAGTTTTTTAAAGAATAAGTATTAATGATTCTTTAAATTGGTGTGTTTAGTTTCTTATTTTTTTAACATTTATTTTAGAATAGAATTTAAAAATATTAAAAAACAGCTGAAAAAAAGAATTTTTTAAAAGTTTTTAAAAAAACTAGTTGAGAATAGTTTTCATTTGCACTATATATAATAGTCCACAATATATTAAGGAGGAATGTAAATGGAAGCGTTAAATTTAGATTACAAAGTTAATAGTAATGTAGAAAGTTTTCTTGTTACTAATAAAGCAAAGAGACTATTTATTAATGGAGATTGGGTAGACTCAAAATCAGGAAAGACCTTTGATGTAGAAGATCCAGCAACAGGGAAAAGAATTGCAACTTGTGCTGCAGGTAATGAAGTTGACATAGACTTAGCCGTAAAAGCAGCAAGAGCAGCTTTTGAAAGTGGAGCTTGGTCTAGAATGGTTCCTAATGAAAGAGCAAAAATATTATGGAAATTATCAGATATCATTGAAAGTCATTCTGAAGAACTAGCACAGTTAGAGGCCTTAGATAATGGTAAGTCTGTTGTTGTTGCAGGCGTAGCCGATGTAGCTCTTTCAATAGACTTATTTAGATATATGTCAGGTATGACAACGAAGTTAGAAGGTTCTACTCTGCCAATATCTGTGCCTTTTACACCAGGTGCAGAATATCATTCTTACACATTAAGAGAGCCTATTGGTGTTTGCGGTCAAATAACTCCGTGGAACTTTCCATTGTTAATGGCAACTTGGAAAATTGCACCAGCATTAGCATCAGGCTGTACGATTGTATTAAAACCAGCCGAACAAACGCCTTTATCATGTTTAAGACTTACTGAAATCATAAATGATTCCGGTTTATTACCAAAAGGTACTTTGAATGTAGTTACAGGATTAGGAGAAGAAGCAGGTGCACCACTTGCATCTCATCCAGATGTTGATAAGGTTGCATTTACTGGTTCTACAGAAGTTGGCAAGTTAATTACTCAAGCTTCTGCAGGTAACTTAAAAAAAGTAACTCTTGAACTAGGTGGAAAATCTCCGGCTATAGTTTTTCCAGACGCAGATATTGATGCTGCTATACAAGGCGTAGCTAGTGGAATATTCTTTAACCACGGACAGACCTGTTGTGCAGGATCAAGGCTTTTTGCTCATGAAAAAGTATATGACAGAGTAACTGAAGGTGTTTCAGAGATAGCAAAAAATATTAAAGTTGGACCTGGAATGAATGATACTGACGGCACACAAATGGGGCCATTGGTATCAAATGAACAATATGAAAAAGTAGTCGGTTACATGGAGTCTGGAAAGAATGACGGAGCTGAGTGTTTAGTAGGAGGAACCTCAGACAATTCTAAAGGTGGACACTTTGTGCACCCTACTGTCTTTTCGAAAACGAATGCTGATATGAAATTTGTTCAGGATGAAATTTTTGGTCCTGTCTTAACTTGTCAGAAGATAACAGACGATGATCTAAATAAAATTGCTGAAGAAGCAAATAATACTGTTTTTGGGCTTGCAGCTAGTGTCTGGTCAAAGGATATAAGCACTGCACATAAAATGGCAAAAAAGATTAAAGCAGGAACAGTTTGGATTAATTGTCATAACATTTTCGATGCTGCTCTTCCATTTGGAGGATACAAACAATCCGGTAATGGTAGAGAAATGGGAATGGAAATGATGGATAATTACCTAGAAACAAAAGCTGTTACAGTAAATTTATAAGTCTACTTAAGTTTACTTTTCATTTTTAAGGAGTCTAATATATTATTAGACTCCTTCTTTTCTTAAAATTGACTTCACTTTAAGTACATATATAATCAAAAGTAAAATGTATACAAGGACACAGATATATAAATTTTCATCAGAAACAAAAAAAAGATTAGTGTTGGCATTTATTAAAGACCTGGACAAAAAGTTCAGTGATGAGTCAAAAATTTTACAATACGATGCTGTAGATATAGGGGAAGGAAAAATATTAACGTTCGCTAAATATAACAGTAAAGAAGATTTCGAAGAAACTAATAAATGGTTAAGACCCCTTGCAGTATCACTTATAAAAGATTTGTCGGGTATTATAGAAGATTTGCCTGGACCTTTGTTGCATAGCTATAAAAGAAACGTTTGATATCCTTTCTATATTACTTATTATAATATTTTTATTAGACAATTATATTTACAATTTTCGTGATGGAACTATACGATACTGAAAAAACTAGGAAATTAGAGAAGAAATTAATCAGTTTGGGTTACAGTTCAACCTCATTAATTTTAAAAGCAGGAAACGCAATTTATGAAGAAGTTGTAAAGTTAAAAAAATCAAATATGTTTATAGTTATTGGAAAAGGCAATAATGGCGCTGATGGGCTAAGTCTAGCTCTGTTGTCTGCTATAAATAATTTAACAGTAACTTGTGTTTTGTTGGATAAAATAGAAAAACAAAATATAGATGTCTATAATCTTATTAAATCTCTAAATATAAAAACTTATAAGACTCTTCCTAAAATTAATAGAATTAATAAAGATATTGTAATAATTGACTCAATTTTAGGAATAGGCTTAAATAGAAGTCCTGCAGGTAAGTATCAAAAAGCAATAAAATGGATTAATTCTTATAAAAGAAAAGGTGCATATGTAGTGTCTATTGATGTTCCCTCTGGATTATTTATTGATACAGGAGTAGGTAGCAAAGATACAGTTTTAGCTAACAAAACAATAATGTGTTTGACTCCTAAACAAGGATGTTTTACAGGAGACGGAATAAAATATTCTGGAACTTTAATTTATAAAAACCTTGGTTTTACTAATATTAAAAAGTATGGGACTGGTAGCAGTAAACTAATAGACATTAAAAATAAAGTTTCTTTAAGATCAAATAATAATACTTATAAAGGAAATTTTGGTAAAGTTTTAATCCTTGGAGGATGGGATGGCATGCAAGGAGCTGGAAATTTAGCAGGTCTTGCTGCTCTAAAAACAGGCGCTGGAAAAGTTTTTATTTGCAATAATAGCAAGCAAAAAAAGCCGGATGACCTTATAAGCATAAGATCAGATATAGCGAGTTTTAAAAAATGTCTTAAAATAGCAGATGTTGTTGTTGCAGGTCCAGGACTAGGAAAAAATGCATCGGAACATTTAGAAATGTTATGGAATTACAGGATTCCTGTAGTATATGACGCTGACGCTCTCAATTGGTTGTCTAGTAGCACATATAAAAAAAGACCTTCTTATTTTATAGGAACGCCCCATTACGGTGAAGCTAAAAAACTTTTAAAGGAAGACTTCAAAGATAGGTTCAATGCTATATGTAAATTAAAAAATTGCTACGGGGGAGATTGGATTTTGAAAGGACCAGGCACATTAGTTTTGACTAAAAAATTATATATAAATGACTTTTCAAATAATATTCTTTCTACTTCAGGAACTGGTGACGTTTTAGCTGGTATTGTTGCAGGACTTTTAGCTCAAAAAAAAGGAAAGCAAATCGAAATAGCAGTAAAAATTCATAGCCTTTGTGCGGAGGATATTTATTTAAAAAAAAAAGCTACACTTACTGCATCTGAAATGTTAGAAAACATAAGTAAAGTAATTTACAACCTAAAAAATAATTAATAATAAATTCTTTTTGACTGTATATGACTTATAAAAATGATGATAATTTAAGCAATCTTAGAAATATTGCTATAATAGCCCATGTTGATCACGGAAAAACGACACTTATCGACTCTATGATGAAACAAACTGGTATTTTTAGAGATAATCAAATTATTTCAGAAAGAATTATGGATACCGGAGACCTAGAAAAAGAGAGAGGAATTACAATAGTAGCCAAACCTACCTCAGTAATTTGGAAAAATAACAGAATAAATATTATAGATACACCTGGTCACGCTGATTTTGGTGGAGAAGTTGAGAGAATATTAGGTATGACTGATGGCGTAATACTTTTAGTTGATGCTTTAGAAGGTCCCATGCCACAAACTAAATTCGTACTTGGGAAAGCTCTGAGTCAAGGTCTATTGCCTATAGTTGTAATTAATAAGGTGGATAAAAGTGAAAATAGAACAGATGAGGTATTAAATGAAGTATTTGATTTATTTGTAGACCTAGACGCTGATGAACGACAACTTGATTTTCCTGTTCTTTATTCTTCTGGTCGCGATGGATGGTGTGTCAAGGATCTGAAAAAAGAAACTAAGAAAGATCTAGCACCTCTTTTAGATTTAATTTTAAGTTATATAAAAACACCTACCGTCAAAATTAAAGAACCTTTTGCTATGCTAGCAAGTCTTGTAACTTACGACCCTTATTTAGGAAGATGTCTAATTGGCAAGGTTGAAAAAGGTAAAATAAATGTAAATGATAATGTTAAAACTATCAATTTGAAAGGATCTGAAGTAGAAAAGGGTAGACTAACAAAACTATTTATTTATGAAGGGATGAAAAAGAATCCCGTAAATCAAGTTTATGCAGGAGATATAATATGTATAGCGGGATTAGAAAAATCATCAGTGTCAGATACTATTTGTGATCCAATTATAGATATTCCATTAAAAGCCACAGAGATAGATCCTCCCACAATGGCTGTTACCATAACAGTAAACAGCTCTCCTTTATCAGGAATGGACGGAAAAAAAGTAACCTCTACAAAAATAAGAGAAAGGCTTATTGCTGAGTCAAATTCCAATGTTGCAATTACATTTTCTGAAAATAAAAGTAAAGATGCTTTTGAAATTGGTGGAAGAGGAGAGTTACAGATAGGAATCCTAATAGAGACTATGAGACGTGAAAGCTTTGAATTGAGTGTATCTTCCCCAAGAGTTTTATACAAAGTTTCAGATAATGGTAAAAAACTTGAACCTTTTGAAGAAGTTACAATAGATGTAGATGAACCTTACTCTAGTACAGCAATTGATGGAATGAGCAAAAGAAAAGGAGAATTGCTGCAAATGAAGTCCACTGGCAAAGGCAAAGTAAGATTAATATTTAAAGCACCTTCAAGAGGCTTAATAGGGTATCATAACCAACTATTATCTGAAACAAGAGGCACTGCTGTAATGAATAGAACCTTTCATAGCTATGATAATTTTAAGGGAAAACTCATTAATAGAAGAAATGGCGTATTAATATCTATGATACAAGGTAAGGCACTTGCATATGCATTATTTAATCTTCAGGAACGAGGTAAATTATTTATAAAGCCACAAACTGAAGTTTATGAAGGTATGATAATAGGAGAAAATAGCAGAGAAAATGACTTAGAAGTTAATGTTTTGAAAGGAAAAAAACTAACTAATGTTAGAGCTTCTGGCACAGACGAAGCTGTAAAACTAACTCCAGCAATAACTATGACACTTGAACAAATGCTATCGTACATAAGAGAGGATGAGTTTATAGAAGTCACTCCTACCAAATTACGGCTAAGAAAAAAACTATTAACTGCTTTAGAAAGAAAAAGAACCAATCACATTCAAATATAATCTTAAGATATTGTATTAGTTTACTATTTTGACATAATTGCTTTTGTCTCTAGAAAGTCTTCTATTCCATAAGCACCCCATTCCTTTCCATTTCCAGACATCTTATATCCACCAAAAGGAGCAGATTGATCTAGAGGCGCATAATTTATGTGCACCATTCCTGTTTTAAGACTAGAGGCAACCTTTCTTACTTCATCAATGTTCTCTCCAGAAACGTATCCAGAAAGACCATATATAGTATCGTTAGCAATGTCTACTGCATCATTTAAATTGTTGTAACCTATAATACAAAGAACAGGCCCAAAGATTTCTTCTCGAGCTATTGTCATAGAGTTGTCTACGTTGGCAAAAATTGTTGGCTGCACATAAAAGCCTTTTTCTATATTACTAGGATCAGCACTTCCTCCTGTCACAAGATTAGCCCCTTCTTTGATACCAATTTCAATATATTCTTTAACTTTTTCTTGCTGTTTTTTACTTACTAGAGGGCCCATTGTTGTATCTTTTAATAAGGGATTACCTATTCTTATTTTTTTTATTACTTCTTTTGCTATATCTATTACTTGTGACATTTTATTGTTAGGAACTAACATTCTAGTCGGAGCATTGCAGGATTGACCACTATTATTCATACAATGAAAAATTCCTTTTGAAACAGCATCTACTAGATTAGCATCTTCTAAAATTAAATTTGCTGACTTTCCACCAAGTTCCTGTGTAACTCTTTTAACCGAATTTGAAGCGTTTTTTGCTACTGAAATACCTGCTTGGGTAGACCCTGTAAAAGAAATCATATCTATATTTGGATGCTTGCTCATATTTTCTCCTACTCCTAACCCTGTACCATTTATCATATTAAATACACCCTTTGGTAGGTCAGATTCATCTATTATTTCTGCAAATATTAGGGCACTTAGAGGAGCTATTTCGCTAGGTTTTAATACCATTGTACAGCCAGCTGCTATTGCTGGAGCTACCTTACAGGCTATTTGATTTAATGGCCAATTCCAAGGAGTAATTAACCCACAAACCCCTATTGGCTCTTTTAAAATGGAAGTATTATTTATTTGACTATGAAATTTGAAGCTCTTTAGGTTTTCTTTTGCTTGAATAAAGTGTCCTAAACCAGAAGGAACTTGTGCATTTGTAGAAAGACTTAAAGGAGCTCCCATTTCTTTAGTGATTGCTTCTACTAGATCTTCTTTTCTTTTTTTATAAGAATTAATAATACTGCTTATTAAATCAACCTTCTGATCTTGTTTTAAAGCAGAAAATGGTTTTAGTGCTTTTTTAGCAGCCAAAACAGCGCTATCTAAATCTTTTTTATTAGCTAACTTAATCTGACATATAACTTCTTCTGTAGCAGGGTTTATAACATCTATAAAGTCTTTCGAATTACTTTCTACCCATTCTCCATTTATATAAAATTTCTCATTATTCATTTCTATATTCCTTTATATGATAATTTACAAAAATACAATTCTTATAGTAAAGTTTTAGCATTCTATTTAAAAATATTAAGAAATATCTTTATTTTTCAGTGTTTCAACTTTATTCATAAATTCTTTTAAAAAACTTAACTCTTTTATATTAAATTCGTCAGTAAGTCTTTTATTGTTTTCTTCACTAGCTGCAAATATAACACCACTGAGTTTATTATACTTAACCCATTTGGAGTCTATTAGTTTTTTTACATGCCTTCTGACAGTTTCTATACTTAAACCGGATAATCTAGATATAAGAGAGTAAGTTAAAATATTTTTGTCTGTGTACCCTTTTTCTGAAAGTTTATGCCAGTGCTTTACTATGCTGGATCTTTCTTTTTGTTTTAAAGATCCTTTCACAACAAGAAAATAATGCCAACAAATTATTTGCAGCACTAAATAAGTTCTTGCACCACCGATAAATTTAACTGCCTCACAAGATCTTTTAATTTCTAATTCTAAAAAACTTAGCCATAGCGATGCAAAGTTTTTTTCAAATAAAGTATCTAAATCATACGTCATATTATTATCTTACACGTTTTCTCAAATTGAGAAAGTATATAATTGATTATTTTATTAGGAAAATATATTTTTGTTATATGGAAAATTTTGAAATTAATACGGAATTAGTAAGAAAGAGCAATTCAAGAGAAGTTTATCTTATAAAAGAGAAAAGAGTATTCAACAAAATTCTCCACTATATCCTAAAGTCTAATAACTCTCAAGAGATCATACTAAGTGAGATTGCTGTAAATAAAGAGTTTTGTCCAAAAAAATCGTTTAGAAAAAAAGAAAGTTTTATAGCTAGTTTTAGAAAAAGAATATCTGGTTTTTAATAAAAAAAACTCGCGTTGCTATAGTTAACAACACGAGTTTAATTTTAATAATTACTGAGCTGAAATTTTGTAAATTTCACCTTCGTCAGTAGTAGCATAAAGAGCGTTATCGTGAGGTCCCATTCTTAAACCACGGAATCTCTTTGACTCTATTGGCATATGAATAACGCTTTTCATTGATAAACCATCATCTGCAATATCGTATATATCAATACGTAATCCAGTTGGTGATCCACCAAAACCGATACCCATAATACCTGCTGCTAAACGACCCTCGTATAGACCCCAGTTGCTTCCTTTTAAGAAAGCTGCTGAACCTGTACCTTGAGAGTAACCATTGTTATTCCAAGCTGGTGGCATTAGATCTTTAAATCTAGTATCACTCATAGGCATGTAAGCTGCTCTAATTGCTGGTGTAACGCCTTCCATCTGTTGTGGCTCATATCCACAATACTCGTCTGGGCATTTACCTCTTCCACCTACAAGCTGCTCTGGAGCCCAACCACCATTACCACCATTAACTAATGCAGTAATTTCGTCGTTGTGCCATGGGCCATGCTCTGCAGTGAATGCTCTTCCATCACTTGGTCTAAAATCAATACCTTGAACATTTCTATGTCCATATGTGTAGATACGCTTGTCACCCTTAATCTTGTTTCCAGGATGTGGGTTTCCGTCACCATCAATTCTAAGTACTACACCACAAAGTAATGAATTATCTTGTGGGCAAATACCTCTATGACGATCACCAGTTCCTACCCATAGATAACCTTCAGGACCAACACGGATTCTTCCGCCATTGTGTGCTCCTGGGCCACCAAAAGGTTGATCTGATTTGAAAGGCTTATATTGAATATCTTTTACTATATCAGTACGATTTGATACGCTTTTGAAGTCCTTAGCTACTGTGAACTTCATTACGATATTTCCATCACATCTTTCAAAGTTTGTTTTACACTGACCTCCACGATACTTAGTAGAAGTAGAGTATAGATAAAGTGTACGATTCTTTTTAAAGTTAGCATCTAGAGCTACTCCAAGCATACCAGCTTGACCGTCTGCATAAAGATCATCTCCTTTATCTGCATATCCTGATGAACCCTTAATACCGTAAAGTGCGTGAACACCAGATCCGGTTTTTACTGATAAACCTTTTGTTTTTTCAGTATAAAACATAGCTTTACCATCATTTGTAAACGCTATATCCCAAGGGTTTTCTAGACCAGACATAATAATCATAGATCCGATCTTAGGAACGTCTTTGCCATTACCTTTTAAGGCATAACTACTTGCTCCTATTAGCATCATAATTGAAGCTAGTACAGCAGAGAACAAGTTTAATTTATTTATTATTTTCATAATATGTAGTCTCCCTATAAATATTTATGGTTGATAAAAAATAACATTATTAATTATAGTATTAATTTTATTTTAATCAATACAAGTTATAAGAAAATCCTATCGTTATCAGTTAATAAATTAAGCAATATTCCATAATATTAGTAAAAAAGCAGGTTTTAAAGGGTTTTCTCTTTTTGCTAATCTTAAAAAAACAATTTTATTATTTTTTTAATATGAATTAATTCCTTTTTTTCAAAAATATTATAAAAAAATTTAGTTTACTCAGTTTCTATTATGACTTTAGCTACATTGTCGATAATAGATTTAACATCAATTTTAGTATATTCATATATTTCTTGTAAATCTCCAGATTTTCCAAATTTATTGACACCCATTGGGAAGATTTTATGTCCAAAAACACCTCCAATCCAAGATAAAGCACTAGAATGGCCATCAATAATAGTTACTAATGGTAAATTTTTATTAATGTCTGTTAGTAAACCTTCTATATGCGATATTCTATTTGATGATTTTTTAGAGTCCTCCCATTCTTTATATATTTTATCAGGAGAAATAATTTCAATTACACCAATCTTTATTTCATCATCACTCATATTTTTAGTGCACTCCATGACTTCTCCAACAATTACACCTGTGCATAAAATAACAACCTCACATTCTTCTGATGGCTTTTTAAGCCAATATCCTCCCTTGAGAATATCAGACTTGTTATTAATGCTAAGAACTCTTTTTGGTTGATATAATTTTTTAGTAGAAAGCCTAAAATAGATAGAACACCCATCTTCATTTTGTATATATTCTAAAGCCCATAAAAAAAGAAAAGCTAATTCATCAGCATAACTGGGTTCATAATAAAGTAGGTTTGGTTGTGCTATTCCTATACTAGGTGTTATAAGTGATTGATGAGCTCCCCCTTCGTGGGAAAGAGTAACACCTGATGGCGTACCTACCATAATAAACCTTGAATCAATATAAGTAGCATAATTTAAAGCATCTAAACCTCTACCTATGAAAGTATCATAGATTGCTCCAATAGGTAGAAGCTTAGTACCAAAAAGTTTATTAGATATTCCTAACGAGGCTAATAATAGAAAGAAATTATTTTCAGCTATACCTAACTCAAAGTGCTGCCCTTTAGAGGTACGTTTCCATTTTTGAGCTGAGGAAACTTTTTTCTCTTTAAAAATATCTTCTTGAGAACTTGTACTAAATATATCCTTTTGATTAACCCACCCTCCCAAATTTGTGGAAACTGTGACATCTGGAGAGGTTGTTATAACATTAGATGAAAAAGGGTATTTTGATTTACCAAAATCGTTTAAGATGATGCCAAAAGTCTCTTGCGTGCTAATATATTCTTTAAACTTAATTTCATAATTGCTAGGTATAGGAATTTTTTGACTCTCATATAACTTACTTTTTTTATGAAAAGCATTAGAAGAAACTATTTTCTCGAATACTTTTCTTGGTAAATTTAGGCCCTCTAATTTATCCCATTCTCTTCCACTTCTAATTTTCATAATCTCTTTAAAATTATTAAACTGTGAGTTATTCATAAGACCTGAATGATTATCCTTGTGCCCCTCAAGTGGAAGACCAAATCCTTTTACTGTATAGCATATGAAACAAGTAGGAATATCGGATTCTAAATGAAGCGAGAAGGTTTTGTCTAAAGTTTGAATATCATGACCTGCCAAGTTAGTCATTAAATCATGAAGTTCTTTATCATTAAATTTTTTAAGTAATAAACTTACCTTCTTATTGTTTTTAAAATCTTCTTCTAAATATCGCCTCCACTCCTCTCCTCCTTGAAAAGTAAGAGCACTGAAAAGATCATTTGGGCATTGATCTATCCATTCTAAAATTTCCTTTCCTCCTGGCATATTATTTAATGAACTTAATTTTTCACCGTACTTTAAAATCTCTACATTCCAACCCATCAATTTAAATAAATTTATGATTTTTTCAAAAAAACGATCATGTATTATCCCATCTAGAGATTGCCTGTTATAGTCTATGATCCACCAACAGTTTCTTAGATTATACTTAGCTCCTTCCAATAGTGCCTCATAGACATTGCCTTCATCTAGTTCAGCGTCACCGAATAGTGCTATCATTTTTCCTTTTTTGCCAATTTCGAGAAGTTTATTATCAATTAAATAATCCTGAACTATAGAGCTAAAAATAGTCATTGCCCCGCCTAAACCTACAGATCCTGTGGAAAAATCTACATTTGGTTTGTCTTTTGTTAAAGACGGATATGCCTGTGCTCCATTAAGTTTTCTAAAATTAATAAGATTATTTACATCTTGATTATCAAGCAAATACTGTATAGCGTGGAATACTGGACTTGCATGAGGCTTGACAGCTAATTTGTCAAACTTTTTTAGTATCTTAAAGTACAATACAACTAAAATAGAAACCGCAGACGCACAAGAAGCTTGATGCCCTCCTACTTTTAAATCATCTTCTTTTTTTCTAATATTATTAGCATAATGAATTATATAGGTAGATAACCAAAAGACTTTTTTTTCAATTTCTTTTAGTATTAAGTAATCAATTTTATTATCTCTATTCAAAGTAAGATATGAGTTATATATAAAAAGCTAAAAACACAAAAATAAAAATGATAGTAAACCAACAAGAGATAAGTTGTCAGTAAAAATTTTAAATTAACTTAAAGTAGTGGGAGTGACAGGACTCGAACTTGTATATATATGCAAAAATAATCCAAGCTTTCTAATGTTTCTGCATAAATGAACTTTTTAAGTTAAGTAATATTCCTTGCCTTCTTAATACATCGTTAAATTTACGCGGTGATCCTATGAACTATAGTATTAAGTATGCAATAAGAGCTCTTCAAAAAAGCTCGTTTAACTTTTCATCTCTGACTAACAATATCTTAGTTTATAAAAATAT
>PAAB01000073.1 GCA_002591705.1 Phycisphaerae bacterium | reverse complement strand
GCCAAGTGCGTTTGGCGGACATCACTTCCGCTTTCTGAATGGATTTTAGGAAAAAAGCACCACACACACCGGAAAATATGCCCAACAGGATAAACCACCCAATTTGGGAGAAATGTGCCGCTTGACTGAAACTCACCGTTTCTGGAAGGTTTTTTGGCAAAACATACCAAGGGTCGATCCCGAACCAAAAGCGCGATACCATCGTCGCGACCACAGAAGACATCACCAGTGGCGCGAATAAATTCATCGAAAAATTGCCAACCAGAACCAAGGCAGCGAATAAAGCACCTGCAATGGGCGCGTTATAGGCAGCAGCCAATCCAGATGCTGCACCACAAGCTACCATCAAACGAAGCCGATACGGCTGCCATTCATGCATTTGACCCCATTTGGAGGCAAAAGCAGCAGTTAATTGAGTAATTGCCCCTTCTCGGCCAATTGAAGCCCCTGACCCAATGCTAATCAATGATGACCAGGCGTTCACCAAAGTCGATCGCATCCCAATACGCCCATCCCCAAGCGCTATAACCTCCAAAACATTTGTAAGTTTCTTTTTACCAGAGAGATGCGTATGTAAAAGTAGAATCAATCCCGAAAGAATTCCGCCCAAGATAGGTACAAAAACCCTTAAAAATGGACCGCAATCTTTGGCTAAAAACGCAGTATCACCTGTTTTTTGAAAAATAAACCACTGAATTAACTCCACAAAATAAAGGAACAATAAATTTACAACCCCCCCAAAAACACCTATAAAAGCAGCTATAATCAGATGCAAAGCCTCTTCATTAACCAGTATTTTTTGGATGTACTTCATTTTGTGGTTAGAAAGAACCAATGAACGCCATATTAACAAGGAACCAAAACCGAGTCAAATTGTCACCATTATGTTTAATTATGGTATGGCTCAAAAATTGCTTAATTTAATTAGCTTTCACTATGGTGAACTGCATTTTTGAGTTAATATTATTGGATTTGCGAATCCACCATGCGAAGCTGTGCACTAAATAGATTCTCATTCAGTGATGGTAAATAGACTAACAATGAACAAAATTGGAACAAACTGAAGAGAATCTCTGATATCATAATAACGGATTTGCGAATCCAACGGCATAGCTGCGTAATAATTAAAATTCACATTACATAATAAATTAAAATTTATTATTAAATATAAATATTAAGAGTTTTATCAAATTATGGCATTGGATATATATTTAATTGGGTTGTATATGGATTTTGAGGATCCGCTAGTAACACTTAAGCCAATATAAACACCCCAGGTAATTTTCGACAATGTGAGTTGTATCTCGAACCATAAAATATTAAATGTGAATGGAAATGATGATTTCTTAATGTTTTAATTACAATTTACTTTATTAGTTTTTTTGTAAACATTTAGTAGATATAAGACGGGTTAAAAGTTTCTTTTATGAATACGATTTACCCTAAAATCACATCTCCGATAAAATCAATTAATAAATAGAAATAACTGTTAAAACGTGAGATGATACATATTGTAACTAATACAATAAATGAAAGAGTGGCTAAAATTTGTTTTGCATTAAAATTGAAAAATGTAAAGTACGTTTGCTTATTTCAAAATTTTAAAAAGGGTCAATATTTTAAGGATTTAAATCTAAACTTTGTTAATTGTACTAATTCGAATGACATAATATGTTATCTAAATAAAAACAATGTAAAATTTATACACTTGTATTCATTTGCATTTGATCAATTATGTTTGGATATTATAAATAATACAAAATTGAAAATAATATATGAACCAAAAGATGTATTTAAAAAAGTAATGAATTTAAACATAGATGAAAATATTGTAAATGGTCAAGAGTATTTACTAAAAAGTGTGAACGGGTTAATTTTCCGAGATTTTCAATCTCACTTATGCGCTAACTTAAATGATTTTAATTTGAATAAAAATAGATTATATTTTCCTGATTTTTGTTGGCCTGAACAAGCTGGGATAAAAAGAAAAATACATTTGAGTAATAAGAAAGAAAATGAAATAAAATTAGTATTTTCGGGCAATTTTTATATTGAAAAGCATTCACCAAAGCTTGCGGCAGCTGGAATCTACCATATTTTAAAAGAGATGGTGCACCAGGGTTTCAACGTAAATTTATTCCCGTTTATTCACAATAATCTTGAACATACAGAATGGTTTTCAGATTATAAAAACCTAGAATTAGAGAATGAAAATTTTAAAATACATAATGCTTTAGAACCAATAAATTTAATAAATAAATATCAGGATTTTGATTATGGTTGCCATCTATATCAAGGCGAACATTTTGGAAATTTACCGCAGCGTTATGAACATGAAGATTTTGGTCAATATGGTATAAGTTCTCGTATATTTGATTATATCTCAGCTGGAATACCGATAATAAACAGTTCTGATTTTAAATATATAAATAGACTACTATATCATTGCAAAAACAATGTCTCAATATCGAAAAATGAACTATTCAAACTTAAAAATATATTATCTAATATAGAATATCCAAAACTAAGATTAAGATCCTTGAAGAGTTACTATAAATTAAAAATAGACAGGCATATAAACAAATTATTAAAATTTTATGCAATATATGAGTAATATTTTTATAAACGAGAAATATCTATTATTAGATTTAGGTGGAACAATTATCGATATTAAAGAAGAATTTGAGGTGTATACAAAAAATGGTATTGAAAAATTATATTATAAAGTAAATCCCAATATTCATAAAAATTATTTTTGCGATACTATGTTAGAAATTAGAAATAGAATTAGGTATTTAGCAAAATCAAGAGATATAGAATTTGATTTTCGATATTTTATAGATTATTCATTTAAAAAATTAAAGATAAGGACAGATAATATAAGTATAAGAGAGTTAGAAAATTTATATGTGAAGGAAGAGTTAAAAATAAGTGACATTTTTCCAGATGTAATAGATTTCCTAAAGAATGCCAAAAAGAAAAAAAAAATTCTTATCGCAACTACCAATAATTTCTCTTCTTTATTAGTAAATATGTTACTTGAAAAATTTTATATTAAAAAGTACTTCAATTATATTTTTATTTCTGGGGATATTGGTTTAAGAAAGCCTAATGTAAATTTTTTAAATGAACTTTCGACAAAGTACAAATTAAGTTTAAATTATACAAATACCATTATATTTGGCGATTCAGTTAATGATGATATAAAATGTGGAATAAGAAAAAAAATTAAAACATGTCATGTAATCAGAAAAAAACGCGATGAAATATTATATGTAGAAAAACCAAATTATTGTATAAATAATTTTAATAAAGTGTGTTTAGTATAAATTGAAAGAGGAAATGACTAGTAATAAGATTATAAGCGAAAAAAAATTAAATAATTTGATTGTTAACTTTCGTGAAGGCAGAAAAAAAATAATTTTATGCCATGGGGTATTTGATTTATTACACATCGGACATATTAAATATTTAGAAAAATCTAAAAGTTTTGGCGATATACTAATTGTATCCTTAACAGCTGACACTTATGTAAATAAAGGTCCAGATAGACCAATTTTTACTTCTGATTTACGTGCTCAAGCGTTAGCTGCTCTTGAAATTGTAAATTATGTATTGGTAAATAATAATCCAACTGCAGTCGATCTTATAAAAGTATTAAAACCAGATATCTATGTAAAAGATATTGAGTATAAACATAATAACGATAACAGATTCAAAAAAGAGTATGAAGCAGTGATATCAAGTGGCGGTGTAGTTGAATTTACGAACGAGGCTAAATTTGAGTCATCAAATATAATTAATAAAATATCATATGAACCACATGTTGTTAAATATCTAGAAAAGCTTAAAAATAAGTATACCATAGATGGGATAATAAATTACATTAATAATACTTCTAAATATAAAGTTTTAGTGATAGGAGATTTGATTATAGATGAATATTATTTTGGAAACCATTTAGGTAAAATGAGGCGAGAGTCAATTGCAGAATTTATGGTTGATTATAGTGAGAAATACATTGGAGGCTCTGGAATTATTTCAAATCATGTTAGTTCATTTGTTAATGAAGTTGATTTGTTGACTTTGATTGGTGATCGAGAACAACAAAAATCTTTTATAAATAAAAATCTGAATAAAAATATAAATCAAATTCTTTTTGAAAAAAAAGACTCTCCTACCTCACTTAAAAAAAGGTATGTAGAAGAAAATGTAGGTTATAGAAATCTATTTAAAGTGAGTCATATGAATGATAGAGAGTTAGACAACAAAACGACTCAAAAGATCAATAGTAAATTAAAAAAAATATTACCGAAATACGATTTGGTAATAGTAGTTGATTTTGGCCATGGAATGATAAACCAGTCTTTTATTGAAACTCTAACAAAATACTCAAATTACTTATGCGTAAACACCCAAATAAATACAGAGAACAAAGGATACAACACAATTGATAAATATCCCAGAGTAGATTATGGTTGTATTAACAAAGATGAGTTGTGCTTAGTTAATAAGACTAAATATGAAAAATCACATATAATGATTAGTAACATAATGAATAATAATACTATATATAAGCTCGCGGTTACGCAAGGTTATAACGGTTGTACAACAATTGAAAAAAATGGAGAAATATTTGAAACTCCGGCTTTCACGACAGATGCTTTGGATTCGCTAGGTGCTGGAGACGCATTTTATGGTATTACTTCACCTCTAGCAAAATTAAATATCCCAATGGATTTAATTGGTTTCATAGGGTGTGTAGTTGGGGCTATAAATATAAAATATGTTGGTAATCAAAAAATAGTTAATAAGGCGGAAGTTATTCAATACGCACAAAGTCTTTTGAAGTGAAAAATATTCTTATTACAGGCGGCGGGGGATATGTAGGTACAGTTTTAGTTGAAAAATTGCTAAAATTGGGCTATAAAGTTACAGTAATAGACTTGTTTCTATATGGAGACTACCTCATAAATAAACATATAAACAACAAAAATTTTAAATGTATTAAAGGAGATATTCGTAATAGTGATCTCTTAATAAAAGCAATATCAGGAAATGAAATATTAATACATCTAGCGTGTATTTCTAATGATCCCAGTTTTGAACTAAATCCAAATTTGGGTAAATCAATTAATTATGATTGCTTTCTTCCATTAGTAAAGTTAGCAAAAAATTACGGTATAAACCGATTCATTTACGCATCAAGTGCTAGTGTTTATGGTGTTAAAAAAGAGGAAAATGTTCATGAAGGTTTAAGCCTAGAACCTTTAACTGATTATTCAAAATATAAAGTGCTTTGTGAAAATTTATTACTTGATAGTGAATCAACAGGATTTACACCTATTATATTACGACCTGCAACTGTATGTGGATACTCTCCCAGGTTAAGACTCGACCTTACAGTTAATATATTAACTAATCATGCTTATAATAATAATAAAATAACAGTATTTGGCGGATCCCAAAAAAGACCAAACATTCATATAGATGACCTAGTTGATGTTTATATTATGTTGATAGATTACGATAAAAATAAGGTAGGTGGAAAAATTTATAATGTGGGATTTGAAAATTTAACTGTATCTTCTATTGCCGATAAGGTTAAGTTGGAAATAGGAAAAAATGTATCCATTGAAAAAACGCTTTCAAATGATCAACGTTCATATCACATTTCTTCTGCCAAGATAACAAAAGAACTTGGCTATAGTCCAAAAAAAAATATTACCTTGGCGATAAGAGATTTGGTTAATGAATTTACACAATCTACAATAAGAGACCCGCTAAATAACAGTGATTATTACAATATTAAAAAGATGCAAGAGTTGAGCTTAAAATGAAAACTATAATAATTGGTAATGGAATTTTAGGGTTAACTATTGGAATTAAGCTTCTAATTGAATCTAACGGTAGTCATGAAATTGTAATAATAGGACCATATGATAGAAAAGGATCGGCAACAATGGCTGCTGGTGCTATGTTAAATTCATATAGTGAATTAGACTATAATACATTTAAATCTAAATACTCAAAATTTCATTTTAAATTGAGTAAAGAAGCTACAAAATTATGGCCAAAATTTTTAAAATCAATAAAATCTATTTCTAGTTCCGATGACAATCAGATAAACAGCAAATGTGATATAAAATATGGAACTTATATTATAAACAATACAGTTTCTGATGATTTAGATGATTTAAATTATGAAGCTATCAGGAGTCAATTGATAGAAGATGGAGAGGATTTCGAAGATGTAAATCCCAAGGATATAAAAAATTATAATCCATCTCAAAATAGTAGATCAGCACGTTCACTCTTTATTCCAAAAGAAGGTTGGATAAATCCTAAAATTCTATTAAATCAAATCGAAAAAATATTTCTAGAAAGTAATAATTGTCAGTTATTGAATGCTAAATTAGTACATATAAAACATAAAAATAACAAGGTTAGTGGGGTTAAATTATGTAATGGCCAAGTAATGGAAGCTGATAACTACATATTAGCTACTGGATCAAAAATCAATGATATATTATTAAATAGCCGTCTAGACCTCAATATCCAGAGAGTTTTTCATGGACTTGGTATATCCATAGAAATTAATACTCGTAATAAATATGATAAATGCATAAGAACCCCAAATCGTGGGGGCGCATGTGGAATATACTCTATTCCATATTACAATTACCAGAATAATGAACATAATGTATTAATTGGAGCTAGTAATCAAATTTTAAATAAAAGTACCGATAGAGCTAGGTTGATAAGTATAAACCGCTTACTACAAGGAGCTATAGAGGAGATCAATAACGATTTTTATGAATCTGAATTATTAAATATTAATATCGGTCTTAGACCTACTACGCAAGATCTTTACCCTTTGCTGGGTAGAACTTCCATACATAATCTTATAATTGCTAGCGGAACAAAAAGAGATGGATTTCATTTATCTCCAGTTATTTCCGACTTCATTGTAAAATTGATACTAAAAAAACAAAGTGATATTAATTTTAGTTTTTTCAAACCAGAAAGAGAGTTGATAAAAGATCTTTCAAGAAAAGATGCAATTAATTTATATCTAAAAAATATAATGAGCGAACAATATCAGCATGGATTTAGACCATCTTGTTTACCTATGGAAAAGCAAGTAATTGAAAGTTACCGCAATAAAATTGAAAAATTACATGATAAAGTTGGTGCTTATGATTGGGGCATTCCACCTCTAATGGTTGGTATGTACGATAAAGGCTATACTAATTAAATAATGAAAATCGATAATTTATTTTCTCCGCCAAACGTAACTCAAAGAAGAAAAAAAATTTTAAAATTAAAAAATACTAGTTACAGTAATCCAACAAATGATTTTTTATCATATGGATATGATTATTTTGATAATAAAGAAATTAATTCAGGATACCCATTTTATAAATATGATTCAAGGTTTAAAGATAGTGTGCAGAAAATTATAAATTACTTTAATTTAACAAAAGGGGACACTGTAGCTGACTTTGGATGTGCAAAAGGATATTTATTATATGAGTTCTTTCTGTTAGGTTTCAACGTAATTGGTTTTGACATCAGCAAATATGCAATTGATAACGGTAAAGTAGAAATTAAAGATAATTTACATAAAATTGATAGTGAATTAGATGTAAAAAACTTTGAATTTGATTTTATGATTAGTAGAAATACTTTGCCTCATCTTAATGTTAATAAAATTAATAATTTAATTAATATATCGATAGATAAATGTGTATATAAGCCTTATTACATTCTAACTACGTATTCAAATGAAATATATAAAAATACATATTTCAATTGGGACATCACTCAAGAAACCATAATGAATAGTAATCAATGGGATAATTATTTTAAGGTGTTCTATAATGATCTATACTATTCATTAGATATATTAGAATGAGTATAAAAAGCCATAATTCATCACAGAAAGCAAAAGACGTTTACAAGCCATTCAAGGATTTTCATAGCAATCCAGTATTGAAAATTGGCCCTAACATATCATCAATTTTACAAGAGGATCCTAAATTACTAAGTTTTATTTCTTCAAGACATAAATTTGTTGGTAAAATGTTCAATGACTTTGAAAATGTCCTAGAAATTGGATGTATGGAGGGATTTGGAAGTTTGATAGTGAGTAAATTTGTAAAGAATCTTAAGAGTATAGATTTTTATGAGGAACATATTGAAGCAGCTCAAATATTTTTAAAAGATTCACCTAATATAGATGTAGAATGTATAGATATTTTGGAATTTAGTGAACAATTGAAATTTGATGGTTGTTTTGCATTAGATGTGCTTGAGCATATTGATCCAGATCAGGAAAAACTGTTTATGAGAAAAGTGCATTCTATATTAAAACCGAATGGTGTATTTATTGTAGGATTA
This sequence comes from Phycisphaerae bacterium, assembly GCA_002591705.1. The sequence continues at coordinate 11,851 of PAAB01000073.1, read as the reverse complement.
CCTTCAATTGAATCTCAAAAATATACTTCTATAGCTAATAGAGATGCTCATATTAATTGCCAAGAAAGTGGAGCTTTGACTGGAAAACTCAAAAATTATTTTTATAATGTCTTTAGTTTTGGAATGAATGATGAAGTGATACATACAGGATATGACAAAATGTGTAATTATATTATTAAACTTTGTACTAGTCCAAAAAGAATATGAAAATAGTTGTTATTGGATCAAATTCATTTTCTGGTCAGGATTTTATTGATCTTGCTTTAGATAATTCAATAAATATAGTTGGAGTAAGCAGATCTGATGAAAAACCAGATTATTTATGTAAATATAAGGAAAATAATAATATAAAACTATTTAAATTTGTAAAATGTGATATAAATAAAAATTTTGAAGATCTTAAAAAAATTATTAGTAAAGAAAACCCAGAATATGTAATTAATTTTGCAAGTCAAAGTGAAGTAGCAATGAGCTGGGAATTCCCATGGCAGTGGTACCAAACAAATACTGTAGGATTATCTAGGTTAATAAAAGAACTAACAAATATAAATATAAAAAAATATATACATATATCAACATGTGAAGTTTATGGAACATGCAGATCAGAAGTTAATGAATCAACGCCTGTAAACCCAACGACCCCATATGCAGCATCCAAAGCATCTGGAGAAACTATAGTTAAAATGTACAGTCAAGAATTTGGTCTACCGATTAACATAATTAGATCAACTAATGTCTACGGTGCTTATCAACAATTATTTAAAATTATCCCGAAGTCTATAATTTATCCAAAATTAAATAGAAGAATATCTGTGCATGGTGGAGGCATTGCAAAAAAATCATATATTCATATTAGAGATGTTTCACATTGTACTTTAGATATTCTATTAAAAGGTACTACAGGTGAAATTTACAATATATCACCAGTGAATTCAATATCGATATTAGAATTAATTGAAAAAATATTCAAACAAACTGGAAAAGATATGACTTCATATGTTGAATTTACTAAAGAAAGAAAAGGTCAAGATAAAGATTATCGGCTTGATTCTTCGAAGGCACGAAAACAATTCAATTGGAAATCAAAAATATGTTTAGAAAATGGCATAGATGATGTCATAAAGTGGATAGATAATAATTGGCTGCAAATTAAAAACACAAGCCTAGAATATAATCATATTGAATAATATTAAAATACAATTTAACGATTTGAAACCGTATTTTCAGAAATACAGGAAATCGTTTCATGATGGACTTAACAAATTGTTAGATGAAGGAGATTATATTCTTGGTAAACAAGTCGAATTATTAGAGAGTAAATTATCATCATATTTAAATGCTAAATATACTGTAGCATTAGGTAGTGGCACTGACGCATTAATACTTGCTTTAAAATTTTGCGGAGTAAAAGATACTTCTAATGAAGTCATTACCACATCAATGTCATATTTAGCATCAACATCATGTATTCATTTAGTAGGGGGGAAACCGGTATTTGTCGATATAGGTAATGATTTAAATATGGACCCTCAATTAGTAGAAAAAGCCATAACAACTAAAACAAAAGCTATCATCGTAGTACATTTAGGAGGCAATCCAGCAAACATAATAGAAATAAAAAGAATAGCAAAAAAATATAATATATTCTTAATAGAAGATTCATCACAATCAATAGGTGCAAAGTATAACAATAAAATGATTGGAACCTTTGGGGATATTGGTGTTTTTAGTCTTCATCCATTGAAAAATTTAGGGGCACTTGGAGATGCAGGATTTATTTGTTGTAATAATAAAAAAATAAAAAGCTGGTTTATAAAAGCTAGAAATCATGGACACACATCTAGAAATAATTGCACATTCTGGTCTATGAATAGTAGATTAGACACAATACAGGCAATATTTTTAAATTATTTGCTAGATGATTTAAGTGAGCGAATTAGTAATCGAAGAGCTCAAGCAAAAATTTACAACAGATTCCTAAAAAATAATGTAAAGTTTCCATTGATACAAAATAAATCTTTCGTCTCTTATAATTTTATTTATATAATAGTAGAAAATCGTAATAACTTAATTGAATATCTTAAAAATCAAAATATAGAAGTTAAAATACATTACCCAATACCAATACACAAATTAAATGCTGCAAAAAAATTTAAATACAAGTTTGTTGGATCTGGAAACAAACTAAAAAATACAGATTTTTATTCAAGAAAAATTTTAAGTCTGCCTAGTGGATGTCATTTGAATAATAAACATATTAGATATGTTTGCGAAAGTATCAATAAATATTACAGTTATGAATAAATTAAATATCTTAGTTATAGGAGGGTCTGGTTACATTGGATCAGTTTTGGTTGAAAAGTTACTAAAACAACAATACGATATAACAGTTATCGATAATTTGTATTTTAACCAATCTAGTCTTTTTCACTTATGCCATTATAACAACTTTAAATTTATACTAGGAGATATAAGAGATAAAACATTAATAAAAACCGAAGTAAATAAAAATGATGTAATTATACCATTAGCAGCACTAGTTGGTGCTCCTGCTTGTGCAAAAGATCCAGCTCTTGCTAATGAAGTTAATTATGAATCAATTAGATATATTAACAGTATAAAATCGGATGGGCAATTAATTATAATGCCAGTAACTAATAGTGGTTATGGTTCAAAGGATAACAATATTTATTGCGACGAAAATACACCACTTGAGCCTATATCAGAATACGGTGTTTCCAAAATGCAAGCAGAAGAAGTTATCCTTTCAAAAAATAATGCTGTTTCTTTAAGACTAGCAACAGTCTTTGGTATGTCATCCAGGATGAGATTTGATTTATTAGTCAATCATTTTGTGTATACTGCCATAAATGACACATATATTGTTATTTTTGAAAAAGATTTTAAAAGAAATTTTGTTCATGTACGAGATGTTGCAGATGCATTTATTCATGTAATTAATAACTCTAAGAAAATGAGTGGAAATGCATATAACCTTGGTTTAAATAATGCGAATATCTCTAAGAAAGAATTGGCCATATTAATTAAAAATAAAATACCAAATTTTTATATACATTATTCTGATATAGACAATGATCCTGATAAGAGAAATTATATTGTATCAAATGAAAAAATTAAAAATACTGGTTTTGAAGCAAAAATACAACTATCTGACGGAATTGATGAGTTAATAACTGGTATTAAAATGATAGGTAGAAATAAATACAAAAATGTATAATAATAATATAATTATGCCATTAATATTAGCTGGCGGTTTTGGTACAAGATTAAATAGTGTACTTTCTGGTTTGCCTAAGGTTTTAGCTCCAGTAAAGGGGAAACCTTTTATTACCTACATATTTGATAAATTACTACATAGTGGATTCAAAGAAGTGATTTTATGTACAGGCTTTAAAAGCAATTTAATAGAGAAGACTCTTAAGTATAATTACAATGGCCTGGAAATAAAATATTCTATTGAAAATAAACCTCTAGGTACGGGAGGAGCAATTAAATTAGCGACTAAAATCACTAATAGTAAATTATTTTTAATAATAAATGGTGATTCATTATGTTCAGCAAATTTAATAAATTATATCGGTACCCACATTGAGGATAACGCTGTAAATTCATTATTATTGACTAAAGTGGATAACTCTTCAAGGTATGGATCTGTAGAAATAGATAAGGATAATAACATAAAATATTTTCTTGAGAAATCAATAAATGAAAATAAACTAATTAATGCTGGTGTATATATACTTAATCGAAATACAGTTATTAATATCCCTTGTGAATTATTCTATTCTTTGGAAAATGATCTGTTTCCAAATTTAATAAGTAAAAACTTTAAAGGCTATTTTTTTGAAAGTAGTTTTATTGATATTGGAGTTCCTCAAAGTTATCATTTGGCTAATCAAATAAAAATAAGTTCAATATGAAATGTAGAGTTTGCGAATCAAATAGACTTGAATGTGTCTTAGAATTAGGTGAACAACCTTGGTGTAATAATTTTTTAACAAAGAATCAAATTGGAAAAGAACCTTTTTATCCATTAAATTTACTATATTGTAAAAGTTGTAATCTTTCTCAATTAGATTATACTGTTAAAAAGGAAATAATGTTTGGTGACCATACTTATTTATCAGGTATCACAACAGCTCTAAGTAATCATTTTAAAAAAGTTTCCTATGATGTTTTTCGCAATAACTTTTCAAAAAATAGATATGTAAATGTATTGGATATTGGTTCTAATGATGGTACCCAATTAAAACACTATAAAGATTTAGGATGTAAAATACTAGGTGTCGAATCTTCAAAATACATTTCTAAAATAGCTAATAGAAATGGGATTCGGACGATCAATAAATTTTTTAATGAAAAGGTTGTAGGAGAAATAAATAGCAAATTTGATATAATTAATGCTTCAGGAGTTTTTTTTCACTTAGAGGAATTAGATTCAGTTTGCAAAGGAATTAAAAAGGCATTAAAAGACAACGGAATATTCGTTGTCCAATTCTTATATATGAAGAATATTATTGAAAATTTGGCATTTGACCAAATTTATCATGAACACTTAATATATTATACACTAGAGACAATTCAGAATTTATTGAGCAAATATCAATTAACTATGTATGATGGATATTTATCAGAAATACATGGCGGGTCAATAATTGGTTATGTATCGCATAATAATAGAAGAAAAATAACACAGAGATTAACAGAATTAAATAATTTAGAAAATGAGTCTGGTGTAAATAACTTATCTACATATAAAGCATTTGCTAAAAATGTAGAAAAATTAAAATATGAGAATGTTGAATATTTATATGGAAAAAAGGCAGCAAATAAAAAAATATATGGTTTTGGGGCTCCTGTCAAAGGGAACACTTTACTTAATTATTTCAATATCGATAGTGACATTATTGAATTATTAGTTGAAAAAAACAAACTTAGAAAGAATCTTTACTCGCCTGGTATGCATATACCAATTGCTCTAGAAGATGAATTAAAAGATTATCCAGATATTTATTATGTCCTAGCTTGGAATTTTAAGAATGAAATTTTAAAAAATAATAGTAAATTAATAGAAAGAGGTATTGAATTTAAATTTCCTATTAATCCTAAATTAAGCGCATGAATATTCTTATAACTGGAAGTACTGGGTTTCTCGGTAATTTTTTATCCTCTCATCTGGATGAAAGTAATCAAATTACCAATTTAAATTCGCATAATTGCAATTTATATTACGAGAATACATTAAACCAATATAACAAAAATAACTATGACGTTATTTTTCACTTAGCAGCATGGACGCAAGCGGGTGATTTTTGTTTAAGATATCCTGGAGATCAGTGGGTTAATAATCAAAAAATTAATACTAATTTATTAAGTTGGTGGAAAGCAAAGCAACCAAAAGCCAAGTTAGTAATAATCGGCACTAGTTGTGTGTATGATGAAAATTTAGAACTCATTGAGGATAACTATATGAAAGGCGAGCCTACAAAAAGTTTATATACTTATGCCATGACAAAAAAAATGTTATTACAAGGCGCTAGAAGTTTAGCTGAGCAATATGATATGAATTATATTTGTTTTGTACCTTCAACTTTATATGGTCCTAATTATCACACTGACGGTCGACAAATGCATTTTATATTTGATCTAATTAGGAAAATTATAAGAGGTAAGGAATTACATGAACCCGTAGTTTTGTGGGGAGACGGATATCAAAAGAGGGAGATTATATATGTAAATGATTTCATATTAAATATGCTGGCTTTATTAAAAAAATATAACAATGAAATATTTAATATAGGTTCGGGCATAGGATATTCGATAAGAGAATATGCAAATATAATTTGTAAAATTATTAATTATGATAGTAATAAAATAAAATATGATATAAATAAATACGTAGGCGTAAGATCTAAAATACTTAATATTAAGAAAGTAAGCACAGCATTAGGTAGTGAATATATGAATATAAATATGAAAATTGGATTAGAAAATACAATAAAATGGTTTTACGATAATGAATCATGGAGATAGTTGGCACGGATTAAGCTATGATTTTTTATCTTTTTTGTGAATTGATTAGGTAAATAATCGCAAAATGATAATTAGCAGAACTCCATTTAGAATATCTTTTTTCGGTGGCGGAACAGACTACCCATGTTGGTACAATAGGCATGGTGGGGCTGTTCTTTCCTCATCAATTGATAAGTACGCTTATATTACATGTAGATATTTACCACCATTTTTTACTAAAAGACATAGATTAGTTTATTCAGAAATCGAAAATAAACAAGATCTTCTTGATATAAAACATCCTGCTATTCGCGAATGTCTTAAATACTTAAATTTTTCAAAAAAAGGTTTAGAAATCATACATCAAGGAGATCTACCAGCTAGAAGTGGAATGGGATCTAGTTCTTCATTTGTAGTGGGGCTAATTATTGCACTTTATGCTCTTAAAGGAGTTTATAAGAACAAATATGACTTATTTAATGAATGTATTCATATTGAGCAAAATTTGATGAAGGAAGTTGTAGGTTCTCAAGATCAAGTTGCAGCTGCGGTTGGTGGATTAAATTTAATAGAGTTTCAAAAAAATAATAATATAAATGTCAATCCAATACCAATTACAAAAAACAGGATAAATAGCCTTAACAATAATTTAGAGTTATATTTTACAGGGTTGCAAAGGAATGCGACGGATATTTGTTCTTCATATGTAGAAGATCTAAATAAAAAAACTAGACAACTACGTATTCTCAAAGATTTAGTATATGAAGGTTTAGACATTTTAAGTGGCAAATATCCTATTTCTGATTTTGGAAATCTGCTTCATGAAAGTTGGTTGATTAAACAATCTCTGGGTTCAAAGATTGCTAATCATAATATATCAGCGTTATACGATAAGGCACTGGCAGCTGGTGCTGTGGGTGGAAAGCTTTTGGGGGCAGGTGGTGGAGGTTTTTTACTGCTATCAGTTGAAGATGATAAAAAAGAAGATGTTAGATCAGCTTTAAAAGACTTAATCCATGTACCTTTTAAACTGGAAAATGAAGGCACAAAAATCATATATCATTTACCTCAAAATGATTGTGAAGAAATAAGCAATAACAACTTTGATGCTTTTAAGACTAATTTAAAAAGATCTCACACTAACTTAGTAAAACTTAATTCTTAAAGCCCTTATGGATGATCTAATAACTGTAATTACGCCTACTTTTAATTGTGAGAAATACATTGAGCAATGTATTAAAAGTGTTATAAATCAGAAGAATGTCAAAACTGAGCATATCGTAATTGATGGTCTCTCTACGGATAATACGTTAAATATTGTAAAGAAATACAAAAATATAAAATTTATCAGTGAGCAAGATAGTGGAGAAGTTGATGCACTCAACAAAGGGCTAAAGCTTGCAAAGGGAAATTATATATGTTGGTTAAATGCAGATGATTGGTTAGAGCCTGATGTATTACAACTTATCAAAAATTTAGATGATAATTCACATATATTATATGGAAATACAAATGTATTAAATAACAAAGATGAAATATTTTGGATCAAAAAATCTAACTCATCTATCAACTTAGAGTTTTTGTTAAGATGGTTTTTTGCTGGGGCACATCCGCATCAACCATCAATGTTTTTTAAAAGAGAAGTCTTTGATACTTTAGGTTGTCTAAATCAAGAACTCACTTATTCGATAGATTTAGATTTATGGATCAGGGCTGCAGACAAAGAATTCAAATTCAAGTATATTGATAGAATATTATCTAACGTTAGATTGAGGGAGGACTCCAAATCTTGGGATACGGAAAAATTACAGATTGAAAGCCATTGGCGTGTAATATTGCCATATATGAAAAAATTAGATGATAATGAGCAATACGCATTTTGGTTGGATTATTTCGAATCACGTTTATTTGATCGGAAAACTCCTGAGATTACAAAAGTTGATGATAGTATTTTCTATCTTGAGGCTTTATTTGATGCGATAAAATTAGTGAGCAATGTTGATAAGGCTATTTCATACTTATTCAAAGATGGCGGAAAAATAAAAGAATTGGAAAATTGCTTTCGATTGAACGAAAAGAATATTAACAATTTAGATAAGAATATCTATAATAAATTTACTAGTGTGATTAAACATTTTTCTAGTGGTGCGGTAAATAGAAAAATAAAAGTAGTTTGGGAGGGATGTTTTTTTGGTTATGATAGTCTTTCTAACTGTAATAGGAATTTCGTCAAAGATTGTTACGACTCGAACGGTAATTATGAGTTATTTATAGAGCCATTAGATGAAAAGCCATATTCAGCAAAAAAAACTTATTTAGACCATTTAATTAAAGATATAAATGATAACGAAAAAGATATAATTATAAGGCATTATTGGCCGCACAACTTTAGTAACGATGGAATTAGTAAATTAGTCTTGATAACCCCCTGGGAATTTGGCTCTGTGCCAATGGAATGGTATGATAATCAAGATAAAGTTGAAGAATTCTGGGTGCCATCAAACTATGTTAAGGATTGTTTAATTAATTCTGGTATTAAAAAAGAAAAAGTACATACTATACCTAATGGATTTAACCATTATATATACGGACCTAACAAGGCAAAATATCAATTAAGAACAAAAAAGAGATTTAAATTTTTATTTGTAGGAGGATTAATACATAGGAAAGGTATTGATTTGCTATTGAAATCGTATTGTGAGTTGTTCAATCAAAGTGACGATGTCTGCTTAGTGGTGAAACATTTTGGTAGTAATGATATTTATAAGAACAACTATTTAGAACTCATTCTTCAATACCAAAAAGATACTAACTGTCCTGAAATTGAATTAATTGATTCTGATCTTTCAGATAGTGAAATGGCTTCACTTTATAGAGCATGCGATATATTAGTTCATCCTTATAGAGGCGAAGGATTTGGTTTGCCAATGTTGGAGTCTATGGCGTCTGGGGTGCCTGTAATTGCTACTAGCGGTGGTCCATCGGATGATTTTTTAGATGATTATACTGGATATAAAATAAAATCAGAATTAACTAATCTGCCCTTAAAATTAGACGATAACATTGAATTAGTTAGTAATGGTTTCATGTTGAATCCTGACATTGATCATCTAAAGCAACTTATGCTGAGATGTTATAAATCTGTTACAGATGAAATACAAAGGAAAGGAGAATTATCGTATATTAAAGTTAACAAATCATTTCGTTGGATTAACTCAAAGCATTTAATACATGACAGATTAATAGCAATCACAAATAAAATACATAACAATGAAGACAATGCAGATACACTTCCTAAAAAAACAGATAAATTATCAGTCCCTAATGTTGCATCCATTGGAAATCTATCTCAAATAATTGATGCATATCAAAATGATCAGATAGAATTGGCATATAAACACGTTATTCAAGTTATTCGTTTGCGGCCATTTCATCCGGAAGCTTATTTGCAGCTTATAGAAATCATTTTAAGTAAAAATGATTATTACTCGGCTTATATTATATCTAAAGCCCTAAATGATTTTACGCCAGAATGGAGCACGGCAAATAATATATATAAACGCTTAACGGAAATAAAATCAGGAAGTAAATCAACATTAAATACAAAATTCCCATTTTTAGATTCTCCTAAAAATAGAATTACTGTTTGCATAATAACAAAAAACGAGGAAAAGAATATAGCCAGGTGTTTATCTTCTATTAAGAATATAGCTTGGCAAATAATTATATTAGACACTGGTTCAAGTGACAAAACTGTAGAAATAGCTAAAACGTATAATGCGGAAGTGTACAACCATAAGTGGGTTGATGACTTTTCTGAAGCAAGAAATAAATCACTAGAGTACGCAAGGGGTGATTGGGTTTTGATATTAGATGCAGATGAAGAATTAGCTCCTGGTTCCGCTGAAAACCTTTTAGAAGAAATGTCAGCACCTAATGTAATAGGATACAGATTGCCACTGCGAAATATCGGTTCGCCATTGCCGGGTAGGAATTATGTCCCTAGGTTATTCAGAAACGCTCCAGGATTATATTTTATTGGTAAAATACATGAAACGATATTTGCATCTTTGTTATTTGTTGGTGAACTGTGGGGGATGGATCAAGAACATGGTAAGACTGAAATAATTCACCATGGTTACACTCCAGATGAGATTCGGCGTAAGAGCAAGATTAAGAGAAATCTTGCTCTATATGAAGATGCTTTGGCTGAACTTCCTGGTGAACCTTCTATCATGATGAATTATGCCCAAGATCTAAATCATGACGGGCAAACGGAGAAGGCTTATGAAATATTTAAGAAGATTCATGGGATTTTGGAACAGCACAAGACGGAGGACATAACGCCGGAAGTACGCGAGCAGTTTATGCACAACTACGGTGTGTTTTTGGCTCAGGAACAAAAGATGGAGAAGTTAGTTGATGTGATGTTTTCGCGAACGGCTCGTGACACGGGGCCGGTTGCAAATGTGCATTATATGGCTGGGCTGGGGCTGATTAATTGCAAACGGTTTAAGGAGTCGATTCGCGAGTTAGAATTGTGTGTTCAGAAGGCATTTAATGATTCCCTTGCGCCCAGTGTTCCAGATGTTCGAACTTGGAAACCAAAGCATTTGATTGCGAATGCGCATGCTTCTCAGGGTAACGAAAATGAGGCGATCAGCATTTGGGAAGAGGTTCTTGTTGAATGTAAGAATTCTCCAGATCCGTTTCATGATTACGCCCGGTACCTGTCCTCGTTGAACCGGAATAAGGAGGCCATAAAGATTTTGATCAAATCGCTAGAATCCGGGTTGAACGCGCAAAAGATTTGGGAACTGGGTGCGGGCATCGTAAACAGTGATCCGGAATTGGCAGCGATGGCGTTGGATTGGACCGAGGAGGCAGTTCAGTACTTTCCGGAGTCGGATGTGACGAATGTTCGCAGGGGCGAGGCATTGATGAAAAACGGCCGGTATCTTGAGGCAATTACGTATTTTGATCGTTTGACGAGTCGAGGCGAGCGTAATGCAACTGCGGCGCAGTTGATTTGCAAAAAAATGATGGATCAACTCTCGGCTGAGGATCTCGAAAAAGTGGCACTGGTGCAGAATGAATTGAAGGGCTGGACGGAGATTATGGACAAGGCCCCGGGTGAGTTTGACCGTGAGCTGGCGGAGCAGTTAATTCAGTAGAGCTGCAAGTCATAATTCGGAGTGGCGCGGGAAACCGCGCTTTTTTTGTGCCCTGATTTGTCGATGGGCTTGGCCAAGCTGGGTTGTGGGGGTAGGTTGGCGCTTTCCGTTTTGCCAAGCGCTTGGTTGGTCGTTGCATGAAGATTTCAAAAGTAGAGGCTTTTTTAGTTTCCTGTCCATTGCCGGAGTCATTGGTGCTGCCATTTTATGGTGGGGTGCGCACGGTGCTGAAGCGCGATGCGATGTACATTCGTGTCACGGCTGACAACGGCTTGACTGGTTTTGCGCCGGGGCCGGCTCATGAACGGGCGGCGCGGGAGATTCGGGAGGTTATTAGCCCGTTCCTTGAGGGGCGCGAGCCAAGCGCTTGGCCAAGTTTTGAATTTCAAGGCGATCTTGAATTGACGAAGACGTATCACGCGGTGGAGCTCGCCCTAATGGATCTGGTAGCTCGTTTTGAGGGTTGTCCGCTGAGCGACATTGCGGGCGGAGCCAAGCGGGATCGGATTAAGCTCTATGGAAGTGCGGGAATGTACATGGAGCCGCAGCGGTTTGCCGAGGAGGCTGCGGCGATCGCTGGATTGGGTTTTCCCGCTTACAAAATGCGCCCGGCCCGCGGCCCGGAAGCTGACTTGGAAACGGTT
>PAAB01000072.1 GCA_002591705.1 Phycisphaerae bacterium | reverse complement strand
GAATTTGAAAGTCGTTATCCAAAATGGATGGAAAACGACCAACAGCAAGAAAAATATGTACAAATCGTTGGTTCTACGACTTCAGAATTGCCCGAAAAGACGAAACTGAAATTACTTCGGGAGTTAGCTGGGGAGGTCCCTTTGACCAAACAGGACATGTGTTAGGTAATGTAAATAAGATGTTTTATTATCTCATTTTATTGAGTGAAAAGACATAATAAAACAAGTTAAACTTTAAGTCACAATATAAGATAATATGAATGAAAATATAGTATTAAATAACGAAGTGGACACAAACGAAGTGGACACAAACGAAGTAGACACAAACGAAGTGGACACAAACGAAGTGGAACCTGCTATTGATTCGCTTGAAAGAATCCTCGACAATGAAACCAATAATAATAAAAAGGAGACGTGGAGCAAACTGAATAAGACAACTAAAATAGTTAAATTAAATAAGTATGCAGACAAGTTGGGTGAAAAAAATGAATTGTCACAAACTGATATAAATAGTTTTAAAAAATATTTGGGGCGCGCGTTAGAGAGAAAAAGACTCGTTAGTGCCAAGGAGGTGATTTATGATAACGTGAAAGGTGAAATATTACAGATTCCATGTCTCGTATTTTCAAATAGAAAATTTACATTAAAACGAGTTGAAAAAAGGGTTTCAACGTTAAAATCTCTGGGAACAGGACGCTCAAAAAGTAAACGTGATAAAATTGAAGCTAATAATATTAATTAAAGCTATATTACTACTTTATAGACATGCAAGTCCAATTTGATGAGTTGAAAAATATTATCAATGAAATAAAAGCGCCGCCGCTAATTAGTGACATTGAGTATGGACAAATTGTTGAATCTGCTGGTATTCTTATTCATGATATGATACGGATGGATCCTATGATATACGCACATCCTACGTTCAGTGTTGTAATATTACATGATACCGTTGAAGTTTTGACGAATCAGTTGCAGTCTGTCTTTGAGTTCGATATTGAAGAATATGTGGAGAACGCGACAGAAGATGCAATTTCCATATACTACACATACATATGTCCTCCAAGGTCTTATAGCAATTCGTTTATCAGAATTCCGCCTGTTATTGAGAAAATGACGCGTAAGATAAATTATTTGAAAAGCGTTCCTCAACCGGAACAACGAACCACTGAATGGTATCACTTTAGACACAAATACTTAACCGCAAGTAGTCTTTGGAAGGCTTTTGGAACTCAACGTGCACAAAATGAACTTATTTATGACAAGTGTCGTCCGATTGATGTGGAAAAATATAAAAATGTTAATACTGAATCTCCAATGCATTGGGGGCAAAAATATGAGGATGTTTCACTTGAATGGTATAATAAACAATACAATACCAGTGTGTCTGATTTTGGATGTATACCGCATCGAAGTATATCCTATCTTGCGGCGTCCCCCGATGGAATCAACACTGACGATAAATCGCAGCGTTATGGTAGGATGGTCGAGGTCAAAAACATCGTGAATCGTAAGATTGACGGCATTCCAAAAATGGAGTATTGGATACAAATGCAGCTACAAATGGAAGTTTGTGAACTGGATGAATGCGATTTTCTAGAAACGAGGTTTATTGAGTATGACTCTGCAAAGGAGTTTTATGAAGACGGTGATTTTTGCGAGACAAAAGATGGAAAGCCAAAGGGTATTATTATGTTCTTCAATAATGGGGGATTACCTTTGTATGAATATTTGCCTTTTGGAAGCACAGAAGAGGAATTTGAAAAATGGGAAAATGAAATGATGGAAAAACATAAGGACATAACATGGGTGCGAAACGATTACTGGCGCCTTGACCAAGTCAGCTGTGTTCTTGTATTACGAAATAAAATGTGGTTCGAATACGCGTTACCACAACTAGATAAATTGTGGAAAACGATTGCAAAAGAAAGGGTCGATGGCTATGAGCATCGTGCACCTAATAAAAACAAAAAAGTAAAGATGGAACCGAAAGAAATGAAATGTTACATTGACGTGAAGAATTTGTTGGAAAATGAAGAAATCAACCAATTATCTAAAAGTAATCAAGCGTGTGAAACTGAAAATAATTTTGAAAATAAGCATGAAAATAAGCATGAAAATAAGCATGAAAATGAGGATGATAGTTCTCAAAATAAAGTGATAAATATTTCAACCGAATCATATAAATAAGCAAATAATTGCGTCATTATTTTTTATATTTATATGATTTCATCTACTAAACCCAAACTCAAACACTTTGTCGAAGATAGCCAAATATCAGATAAAAAAAGTTTCTCAAGTTCTGCTTCGTCAATATTAGAGTGTTCTAAATAAATATCTTTCAGGTTATTCATAAATGAGTTAAGATTGCTCATTTCATCCCTCATTTCGTTGAACTTTCCTGCTGAAGAAGACTTTAATTGGTGGATAAGTATTGATGAATGTTTTGTCATAAATCGTTTCTCTCCACAAATTGCAATAAGAGATGCTGCTGATGCGGCGTAGCCATCGACATATGTATGTACTGGTGTTTCTAAGTTTTGAATTAGATCGCATACGTAAAACGAAGGCATTAGTTCCCCGCCTAAACTCTGAATATGTAGTTTGATTGGAATTCTAAATCCATAAATTTGTTCTAGTTCTTTTGATTTGGCATCCAATTTTCTTAGCATGGTAGTCAATACAATACAAGTTTCGGCTGTGACCTGACTATAAAAGTTTATCATTAGCGGTGTTTCTGTGTCTTTGGTGTCTTTGGTGTCTTTGGTGTCTTCAATCTTTATCTCTGTTTGTGATCTTTCGGAGTCATCGTTCAATATGGTTTTTGAAATGTAACTTTTAACAGACCTCAAAAATACTTTACGTGGGATTTGTAAAGCCATATTATGTTTTATTTCCGATGACAAAGACAATGATAATAACAAAACTTTAATTAATTGCATTATTCTTATATTAGTGTGATACAATATTGTCATATTTAATATTGTCTTATTCAATTCATCTTTTTGAGTTAATCTGTTTTTTAGAAACTTTTAAACTGTATTATTAGAACCATTTAAAATGTTCTTTTGAATATCATATATATGGCGACCGAACAATTTGTCCATGAAATGAGCGTTATTAAACGTAACGGACAACATGAGGATGTTTCGTTTGACAAAATTTTGAAACGAGTCAAAAAACTAGGTGCTGAAGCAAAACCTCCAATTTCTCTTAATTACAGTAAACTTGTCATGGAAGTAATTGACCAGTTATATAGCGGAATTCCTACTTCAGTGATTGATGAACTCACCGCAGAACAGTGTGCGTCGTTGTGCACAAAGCATCCTGATTACGGGACGCTTGCAAGCCGTGTAATTGTTTCAAATAACCATAAAAATACAGTAAGTTCCTTTTCAGACACGATGTCAATGCTTTATAACTTTAAAGATGTTCATGGAAAGAACATTCCTATTATTCATGAAGGCCTGTGGTCAGTTGCTCAAAAGCATAAGGATGCGATTGATGGTATGATTGATTATTCGCGTGATTATGAAATCGATTATTTTGGATTCAAAACCCTTGAGCGTGCTTATTTGATGCGTGTTGATAATAAAGTGGTCGAGCGTCCCCAACATATGTGGATGCGTGTATCGATTGGTATTCACGGTGACAATTTAGAATTGATAAAAGAAACATACGATCTCATGTCGCAAAAATATTTTACACACGCCACACCCACATTGTTTAACGCGGGAACCCCTAGACCACAGCTGAGTTCGTGCTACTTGCTGTCAATGGAAAATGACAGTATTGATGGGATTTACAACACACTAAAAGAATGTGCACAAATTTCCAAATGGGCAGGTGGTATTGGACTACATATTCACAACATTCGTGGAACAGGAAGTCACATTAGAGGTACTAATGGAACATCAAATGGAATTATTCCCATGTTACAAGTGTTCAATAAAACTGCGCGTTACGTGGACCAGGGTGGTGGAAAGCGGAATGGTTCGTTTGCCATATATATAGAGCCGTGGCATAGTGATATAGAAGACTTTTTGGAACTAAAAAAGAATCATGGTGACGAAGAAATGCGTGCACGAGATTTGTTTTATGCCCTGTGGATTCCCTCGTTGTTTATGGAAAGGGTACAAACTGATAAAGATTGGTGTCTCTTCTGTCCGGACAAATGTCCTGGATTATCAGATTGTTATGGTGACGAGTTCAAAGAGTTATATGAAAAATACGAGGCCGAAGGTAAGGCAACCAAAACAATTAAGGCGCGAGCTCTCTGGTTTAATATTCTAGATTCACAAATGGAAACAGGTACACCATATTTACTATATAAAGACGCAGCAAACGAGAAGAGTAATCAGAAAAATTTGGGGGTTATTAAGTCGTCAAATCTTTGCACAGAGATTATCGAGTATAGCGACGATAAAGAGACAGCTGTGTGTAATCTGGCGAGTATTGGTCTTAGTATGTTCGTTAAACATGATAAAACATTTGATTATGACAAACTCCACGAAGTTACCAAAGTTGTAACATCAAATTTGAATAAAATAATCGACGTAAATTTTTATCCAACAGAAAAAACGCGTCGAAGTAATTTCTTACACAGACCAATTGGTATTGGTGTTCAGGGTTTGGCCGATGTTTTTGCCCTTATGGATATTCCTTACCATAGTGAACAGGCAAAAAATGTTAACAAACTAATATTTGAGACAATTTATCACGCCGCGCTTGAACGTTCAAACGAAATATCCATTTCACGTCAAGAGGATATGTTGGCAATCAAAAATATCAACAAATATGACGAAAAATACAAGATTGAGCTATTTACCGATTCAACACCTCATTGTAGAACCTATGCGTCCAATTTGAACACCAAAAACAACGACCTCATGAAGCGTGTGAACCCCGTGCGTGCCGAATTGGAAATTGGTGATGACAACCTGTTGGGAGCATACTCGTCTTTTGAGGGATCCCCTGCTTCTGAAGGAATATTGCAGTTTGACATGTGGAACGTAGAACCTTCGGATAGATATGATTGGCAAAGTTTGAAGGATAGTATCAAAAAAAGCGGTCTTCGAAACTCGCTGCTTCTTGCTCCAATGCCTACAGCGTCAACATCACAGATTCTTGGCAACAATGAATGTTTTGAACCTTTCACGAGCAATATTTATAGTCGAAGAACAATTGCCGGAGATTATGTCGTGGCAAATAAACATTTAATGAAGGAACTTGTGGAATTAGGACTTTGGAGCGAGGCTCTTAAAGATAATATTATTCTCAATAAAGGAAGTATTCAGCAAATTGATGGAATTCCTGACAATATCAAGGAAAAGTATAAAATCGTGTGGGAAATTCCAATGCGTCACATGATTGATATGGCTGCAGACAGAGGAGCCTATATTTGCCAATCACAAAGCCTGAACCTTTGGGTTGAGGATCCAGATTATAAGATACTTACATCAATGCATTTTCATTCGTGGAAGCAAGGTCTAAAGACAGGAATATATTACTTGCGGCGAAAACCGAGACATCAACCACAGCAGTTTACGATTGAGCCCGATGCGGAGGAGGAAGATTGTGTCATGTGTTCAGGTTAAAAAAATATTACGTATATACGTATACTTTACTTAGTGTTTAATATTGTCATTAAATTTTCCGTTGAAATTTAATTACAGTACCTTTTATACAAGTTACGAAGAGTGGCAGAACCACTTTTCGCAATATCGTGATTATGAACCATCCATCCGTAACAGCGAAGGCAAATCAATACGTCGCCCATGGAATCGTGCGTTCCGTTCGGAAAGTTTCCGAATAGATGCTGGTGTAATTCTTCGAGTTTCGGATATTTATAATATGTTTCTCCGTTTCGACCTACAGCTTCTATTTTACATAAGTCAACCGCATGTTTCATTGTACAATATTCTTTTATACCTGTTCCATTTCCTCTGGTGAAATATTGTCGGGTTTTGATTCGATTTGATTCAGCCATTATCATTCGCTTGTCGAACGATATGTTATGACCAACTGCCCAGTCAGCATTTCGCAAGGCATCGTTAAACTCATTCAACGCATCTTCAATCGGAATACCCTTTCGCATACACTGCGAACGAGTAATACCGTGTATATTAATACTTTCCTGTGATATCTCTACCGAAGCATCGAGTTTGATAATGTGATCTTTACAAGTCACTACATTCATTTCATTTGTATCATAGACAATAAAACTCAATTGAATAATATGGGGCCATTTTTCGGTGTCCATTATTGATGGATTGCGTTCTGTCGGAAGACCAGTTGTTTCGGTATCAAATACAAGAATCCTCATTTGTCTCTCTTAACAACTGCTTATATGAAAAAAAATAAATCAATTTTATCAACTTTATCATTATAAATCACTATAATCGTAGGTCAAACATTGGACATGAAACATAGTATTTATTGTTTTGTTCTGTTTCGGCGATTTCGAAGGTGACGCCAAACTGTAAGTCATTTGTCAATCTTTTGCGGTGATTATATGTAACTGAAATATCATTATTGGTTTTCGTTGATAGGATTTTTTTTCGTATCGCACAAAGTTCTTGTGGGGTGTAATGTTTATGAAGAATAACAAATTCGACTTCTTCTAAAGGCGCATTATTTTGTTCAGTATTTGTCAAGCGTTGTATCACCAACTCTTTCGTGGCTTTACTATTCGGATGAATACTATTCTCACGCTGTGGAAGTCGTATTACGATAAAATCAAAAGTGTCATTTTCGTTAAACTCTAAATTGAACCACATCGAAGAAATGAATTGACCCGACAACATTGTATTTGATAGACATAGTATGAAAGGTCGCGACAAGTTACAACACCATTGACCTTTGTTTTGGCGATATATAAAGTAGAAGCTGCATCCTTGATACTCTTTTGTATTGCTGTTGTTTAACATCGGAACTTGTGGTGTCATAATGTTTTTCATTTGTTTATTTATAAGTCATCTTAAATTTAATTTTTCACACTTGGATCGTTAACGACTGTATAATTTCTACACACTCCAAACGTTTTACGATGATATTTAGTGATTCCATATTTATAAATACCTTCGTGATGCGTTTTGGTACCGTAGCCTTTATTCTTTAAAATATCATATCGCACATCCAATTCGGGATTATCATTACAAATTTTGGCTATGTAGTTGTCTCGTTCTACTTTTGCAAGGATTGAAGCGGCAGCAATCGCTGTATATTTATTGTCGCCCCCTTCAATACATATGTGAGGTATTTGAACCAATCCATTTATGTCACTAAAGGTAGTGAAGGGTTTGAAGTCATTGCCATCGACAAGAAGTTGGTAATTCTCTGAAGGTTTAATCAATTCTCTAATTGCATCGTGCATCGCTCTGTGTGTTGCGTTGCGTATATTTATCTGGTCAATCGTTTCTTCTGACGAGAATGCTACATGATAAGCGATCGCATTTTTTTTAATATACTCGGCAGCTTCGCGAATTTTTTTATCTGAATGGAATCTTTTGCTGTCTTTCATCAAGTCGTGTTTAAAATCGCCTTCTTTAGGTAATATCACAGCGGCAGCATATACACGCCCTAACATGGGACCTCTTCCTGCTTCATCGATTCCAATTTCTAAACACGATGAATCATAGTCAAACCATTTATTCAGTGGAGGTTGTTGTTTTGTTCGTCGTGTCTTATTTGTGGTGTTTTGTGTTTCTTGAGACATTTGTATATAAGTCATACAAACAAAAACACTTCAATTAATGTAATAAATATTTTTTCACATATTATCTATATATGAAGTTGACTAGACTATACTTGTTCTGTATACTTTTGGCGTCATTAATTATTTGTCCATTAGTAGGAGTTTGTATGAAAGAGGGTTTTAATGAAGATTCCACTGATGCTGGTATGGATGGTGAAAATGTCATGAATACATTAAACGAAATGACAGGAATTCCACAAAAGGATATTCCAAATGGAGAGGAAGATCTTTATATCTTGAAGTCACAAGTCGTTCCACCAGTATGTCCGGCTTGTCCCACTGTTACAGAGTGTCCTCGTGAAAAACCTTGCGCACCTTGTCCACCATGCGCGAGGTGTCCAGAACCATCTTTTGAATGTAAAAAAGTCCCGAACTATGCTGTTATGAAACAAAAAAATAGGACTGTTCCGCGTCCTGTGTTGAGCGACTTTAGCAGTTTCGGTATGTAGATGATTGAAATTACATAAGTTGACAGAAAAAGATGTTTATAATTTGACGCCTTTTTCATGCTACCTATTTGTTTTCAAGTATATGATTACAAGTATATGATTACAAGTATATGATCGAGAATGTTGGTAAGAGAACTATTTTGATAAGAATACGAATAGAAACGTCAATGGTGAAAGTGCGAAACACAATGCGGCATTGATAATGCTAAATTTTTTATGCATTTGGTTTTGAATGTTGTTTATTTTGTCGTCTTTCAATGATGTTTCGTGAAACTGTAAATATGTGTAGTGATATTCCCCTTCTTCTTGAAATATCTCTTGTAATTCTTGGTAAGCTTCGTTTTCTTCATCAGTCATAATCAAACATGAGTTTTCAGTCATATTTATCTTTATTCTTTGTTTCCGACGATTTTTAGTGAGTTTTCTATTTCAATTTTAATAATCGAATTACAGTGATAAAACGTTGAATTTAACCAGTTCAACGTTTTAAGTTTAAATTAAAAAGAACAACACTTAAACGCAATGTTTAAATGCGATACTTGACGCATTTTTTGTCGATTTGCATCGTTTCGCACTTCTTTTCCTGTGGAACAATCTTTATGATACATTTTGCCTTTTTGCCGTATAATGGTTCTGTGCAGCCACGTTCTTTCTTGCGCGTTTTATTGAATCGAAACATTTTCGGTTTCTCAACCGTACAACGAGAGCGGAAATGTTCGTATCGTTCTCGAACGTCACAATAGGATAGTCCTGATTTTTTACCCAACATTCGATTCACAGTTTCATGTAAATTATATACGTATCTAGAAAAACTCTCTCTGTTTTTCATATCACACATTCGTAAAGGGTGTGCTTTGAAATTTCTTGCAAGATTTTCTCTACAGTGGCGACACGGTAAAACATTTTTGAGATTCAAAATGAATTTGCGATAGTTTCTTTTATCCTTTACGCTTGGCTTTACGGGGTAATTAAAGCTCATAGTATGTAGATAATGCCACATACTTGGCCCCCAAACAGTTGTTAACATTCCATCGCTGCTTGAATATTCACTTCGCTTGTATGTTCTTCGACGTCTGTTTTTCCTTTGTTTCTTTGTTTTCATATTAAAATAACATTAGAATATAATTATGAACGACAAAACACCGTTTCACACGTTTTCTGAAAATACTAAAAACGTTTGCGGACTAACAGCATTTTCACTTTTATTTTTAGTTGCTTCAATGTCATACCCCATACCGTTGCGCACATTAGGTTTAGTGAAAGTGATCACAGTTGTAATTTTATTGTATGTTCTCGTAATTAATTTTACCGAAACAAACTCGTTAATTCAAAATATTCCCAACATTTTTGATGACGAACACTTGAGTGAGTTTAGAAACAACGCATTACTGAGCTATCTATTAACATTTGTATTAGGAGTATTTGTATGCTTTCTTATATTTACAATATTAGTTTGAATAGCATTCATAATACGCTCTTCTGGATCATCTAGTATGACTTTGAGGGGGAAACCTTTTGTTTTGGCTACAACCTTATAATATTCTTCATCAGATGAAAAATCCAGTCGAATTATTTCAACATATTTTCCGTTTTTGCTTCTGAATAACATGTGTATATTCTTCAGATAGTTATATGTTATTACCTTTAAACACAATTTTCGTTTAATTGTTATTGATATATTATTCTGTCATACTATATAATGAATTATAAAAAGTATGTTCCATCTAAGAAGGCTGTATTGATTTCATTGTTCGTTGTGTGCCTTTTAGGCATCAGTTTTGGTGTTTATATGTGGTATGTGCGAAAACCTTCATATATTGCAAATAAAGAATTTTCTTTGGATAAAGATTCCGCTTTTGTACACTTGTATTTTTTCTATACATCTTGGTGTCCTCACTGTAAGACTGCGTTTCCGATATGGAACAAGTTAAAGGATGAAGTGAAAACAGTAAATGGTAAACAAATAAATTATTTTGAAGTTGACTGTGAAAAAGATACCGAGACAGCAGAGAAATTTGCCGTCGAAGGATATCCAACAATCAAATTAGTTGATGGAAAAAAAATAATTGAATATGATGCTAAACCTGATTTGGACACCCTTAATGAATTTCTCTCTACGTCGATTTAATTTTATCTTGTTGAGCAGTTTCTAAGTAAGTTAAAAACATTTTCGCATAAACCTCGCCTTTTTCAATTAGCTTGATGCGAAGTGTTTCGGTAGAAAGTGCGTTCATCCAAGAAGGTAATCCATCAAGGTCTTCGATTACACATCTTACTGTATTTTTAATCTCTCCTTGTTCATCTTCGGTATCTATTTCTCTCTTCATTTTTCGAAGAATTACCAATAAAAAATCAAATACATTGGATTCTTCGCTTACTTTACAATCATCTAGAATCCATATATTTTTGAAAGACAATATTTCATTTTCGTCACATTTTGTTTCTTTGATGCAGTCACGAAGTGGATAATTATTTAAGAGACCTCCGTCAATATAGCATTTATTATCTATACAAACTGGACTGAAGGCAAACGGAAATGCCATGCTCATTGCCAAAGCGTTTATCAAAGGTAAGTCGGGATGACTTTTGTGCGATATACATACCTTTGACAAATTATATCCGTTAATTTCTGTTGTATAAATGTGAATGTTAATACCATTGAAATCAAATAGTTCCTTCATAGTGACATTGGCACTGAGACCCTTTGCAGTAAAAAGTGGTGAAATTGTTTTTTCGATAAATTCAATGTTTAACAATCCCTTTTTATGGTACACTTCGACAAATGAGAGTGGATCGAGATGAATAAGCTTGTTCCACGGACGCTTAATAAAATAGTCATCAAGCCATTCCCATTCATAACCAAGTGAAATTACTACTCCCATAAATGAACCGATGGAAGTTCCGTATATTGATTTAATGTTTTGTAGATTCCAAAACCCCTCTTTAGCCAAGTAACGTGCTGCGCCATATGTGAGAAAACCGGCTGGTCCTCCACCACTCATTACCAAATGTTGTATATCTACCATTAAAACTAATTAAGTAAAGAGCGTGATATTTAATAAGTTTTTTTCTATAAAGATTTTATCATGGATACTATATTTACATTGAAAGACGATACAGACGGAGACTTACGCGTGAATCTTGATGATTTGTATGAGCGTAAAAAGAAACACGACCTAAATACTCTCAATACATACAAGAAGATATTGGCGCGCATACACAATCGTATTAACACAATATCACGACAACAAATCAATCATCAATATTGTTGGTTTCTTGTTCCAGAAATGATGATAGGTGTTCCAAATTTCGATCATGGTGCTTGTGTTGCTTATTGTATCGACGAACTTCGAAATAACGGATTTATGATTCGTTACACGCATCCCAATCTTTTACTAATTTCATGGCAGCATTGGATTCCATCTTATGTTCGTAACGAAATTAAAAAGAAAACCGGTTATAACGTTGATGGTTATGGAAATAAAATAGATAAAAAAGTTGTCGAAAGGCAAAATAACGAACCCGATGATCCCAATTCGTTATTGTTTCAACGTTCTAAGAAAATTTCCGTTGCCCCTAAAAAAGATTTCAAAGATATTAGCAGTTACAAACCTAGTGGTAATCTTATTTACAACAAGGACCTTTTCAAGAACATTGAAGACAAATCTAAAAAGTGAACGTCAATGTTTTTGAAAGTTTATTGATGTTAAGTATATAATGAAAACTATAAGGATTACAGGTAAAAACAATATTGATCAAATGAGTGTGGAAAGGGGGAAGGCAAGTAGGGCTTCAGCAAAATACAAAGAGCCAAGTCATAATGAACAAGTTGAAATAGTAAATAAGTTTTACATGGAACATAGTGATTCAATGGAAAATGAAGTATCACAGGAAATTGCTCGTAAGATAAGAGGTTATAAATCTCAAGACGTTAAAAAACAGATATTTGATGAAAAACAACTGGTCACAAGAGAGAATGTCATTGAAAAACTTGTAACATCGAGGCTGCTTTGTCACTATTGTCGAGGAAAAGTGAAGGTATTGTTTACTGGTGTAAGAGACCGGCAGCAGTGGACATTAGATCGGTTAGATAACGATTTATGTCATAGTGCAAGTAATACGGTAATATGTTGCTTAAAATGTAATCTCGAGCGTCGTATATTAGACGCGGACAAGTTTACGTTTACAAAACAATTGAAAATCACAAAATCGGATTCAAAATAAATAATAACTGTCTAGTTTGGTTAGATTTAATTAACAAATAAGATTTTAATCCGTTATTTTATTAAGGATTAAAACCTATCTTTATATAATGGAACAACTCGCATGGAGTAACGGAAGCAAGGCGATAAAATCTAGGAAAGAGGACAAAACAAAGCATGTACAAGAACAAACAGAAGTAGATACTTCTAATGAGTGTAACTCTACGCATAAGTCAATCGAAAGTGAAATCATATTTAGAGAAGCTAGCACTAAACGTGAAGATGCGAATGATAAGATAAGTGAGAGGGATTTATTAGGCCAAAGATGTCAGAATCCTTTTTTCGACAAAACTAATTATCTTGAAGATCTTGACGTTCAACAAAATTTTTTGATGCCACGCAGCTCTCATGGATAAGTGTTTGAAATAATACTTCAACAATAATAATTTAAACCGAATGTAGAATAGTATTTTAATATGTCTACATACACCACACAAAATAGTCTTTTGTTAGATAATTTATTGAAATTTTACAACAAAGATAATAATTTGGAAACGATGTTAAATATAATTAATGGTGAATCCAGCATATCACTGCGCATTGTCGATTGGTTTGCGACTAACTATGCAAAGCAAAAATTTACGGTATACAATTTGAAGGATGGGACAAGGTTTAAGGTTTACACAGACTATAAACTCAAACTGCGTGCTTATTCAAAAAAACGTTTCGATCCATTTTGTAGATGGGACCGGATTACAATTCCTTACAAGGAAGGAAAATTTATACAAACTACGTTAGGGCAATTGAACTTTTTCAAATGGGCATTGGAGAATGATGTTATTAAATACATCAGCAACAATTACAGTGATATTGAAAATGATATGAATAGTCGTAACAGCACGTCGAAACGTCGTGTTTCTACTTCAGGAACTGGATCAAAAACGCGTAAAAAACGCGAAGAATTATCCGTTTCGGCATCTAAGAGTATTAAAAAAGAAACGGTTTCGATTGAGATTAAGTTTGATTGATTATATATTTTATAGTTTAAATGTTATAAGTAAAATCTTTATAATGGGGAGTTCTATTTCTCTCAACAAAATTAATTTTGAAGACATGCAGTGTATCATTAAAAATAGAGATGCCGTTATTATAAGTACCCTTTGTAGCGAACGACAGCAATGTTTGTTGACTGGTACTCTTAGTGCATCAGAAGAGGTTTCTGTGTTAAATCGTTCACTTTCATGTGGAAATCATTGTAGCATTCGTATAGTGATTTACGGAGAAAACTCTTGTGACGAGACCTTGGCTACAAAGTATAATCAACTTATTAAGCTTGGATTTACAGATGTTCATGTGTATATGGGCGGTATGTTTGAATGGCTGTTGTTACAAGACATTTATGGAAAGGAATTATTCCCCACCACGACTCAAGAAAATGATTTGCTTAAATTTAAAGGAAGAAGAAAAATTAATTTTAGTAAACTATTGGAATCATGATGGTTTTACTTTTCAATATAATTGAATATTGTGTTAATCCAGAGATTTTTTTGTTCAGGAAATTCATCGGTGTCAACGTCTCCTTTTAAAATCAGAATATTTTCATTTGGCATTTTAGACAACCAGTGTTCATGATAACCGTGACACTTTTGTAAATAGTCAAGCTGAATATTTTCTTCTCCTTGACGAGCGCGTTTATTTACGCGATTGTATGCAACAGTTGGTGAAGTGTGAAGATAAACGTATCTAAATTCAGGAATTTCGTCAATGAATTCAGAAAACCATTTGTTATAAATTTGATACTCGACATTTTCGATTTTATTATCAGTATACAGCATCTTTGCAAAGACCATTTTATCAGTATACACGCACCTCTCTGTTACGATTATGCGATACCCCTTCTTTATTGCGCGGCGTAATTGCGCAAGGCGTGAGATATAGGCCATCATTTGAAACGAAAACGCATATTTATTTTGATTTGCGTAATATTTCTCGATAATTGTCATTTCATTTGAATCCTTTACTTGTTTCCATTCTTCAACAGGTTCCTGAAGAAAGCATATATCAGGATGTGTTGAATATTTTTCACGCATTGCTTCAACAAGACTTGATTTTCCAGAACCGATATTTCCCTCGATTGAAATTATCTTGGGCATCAGTTTTGTTATTATTGAGATTATAATAACAAAAATACATCAATTTTAAAATATAATATTTACATGGTAGTCACCTGTTTGAGGCATTTGTATTAACGCATACAAATACAGAACTCAAACTACATAATTGTGATAATGGGGGTTTTAATGATTCTTCGACAGAGTCGTCATGAGAATTATATATAGTCTAATGTAAATTTCTCCCAACCTTGTATTTTATCTCTATCACATTTGATTTTGTCACCTTCATCCGCACACCACTTACCATTTCTACCACCTTTTAAAGCATATTTATTTCCTCCTTGATGCTGCAACGTAAATCTCTCCCAAGGAGCTACTTTATTTCTATTACATTTGATTTTGTCACCTTCATCGGCACACCACTTACCATTTCTACCACCTTGTAAAGCGTATTTACCTCCTCCTAGATACTGCAACGTAAACTTCTCCCATTTACCCAGATTTTTTCTATTACATCGCATAACATCATCACTATCATCAGCACAATATAAATTATTTCGACCACCTTTTAAACTGATCATTTGTGGTTCTTGGTTTATATTTGTTGTCTTGGCAGACAATTGTCGACCTATAGTCACCCAATCACCACATCTTCCCAATGTTCTGATATTTTTATTCCATGAACTGTTCCAAGAACTTGCTATACTTGGATTTGGATAATGTCTTATTACATTTTCCGACATTTTTCTGTATATTTTAGATGTTCCATTACCACATCTTATAGAATCACCAACAGATAAATTGTTGAACTCCTTTTTCGCTTTAGCGTCGGCGGCTTCTGCTTCTGCTTCTGCTTCTGCTTCTGCTTCTGCTTCTGCTTCTGCTTCTGCTTCTGCTTCTGCTTCTGCTTCTGCTTCTG
>PAAB01000071.1 GCA_002591705.1 Phycisphaerae bacterium | reverse complement strand
TCATAGAATTATTTAAGCTCTAAGGAATTTTAATATAAAAGAGTTAAGTTTTTTAAAAGAATTTATGAATAAAGTTGAAACACTGAAAAATAAAGATATTTCTTAATATTTTTAAATAGAATGCTAGAACTTTACTATAAGAATTGTATTTTTGTAAATTATCATATAAAGGAATAAGAAATGAATAATGAGAAATTTTATATAAATGGAGAATGGGTAGAAAGTAATTCGAAAGACTTTATAGATGTTATAAACCCTGCTACAGAAGAAGTTATATGTCAGATTAAGTTAGCTAATAAAAAAGATTTAGATAGCGCTGTTTTGGCTGCTAAAAAAGCACTAAAACCATTTTCTGCTTTAAAACAAGATCAGAAGGTTGATTTAATAAGCAGTATTATTAATTCTTATAAAAAAAGAAAAGAAGATCTAGTAGAAGCAATCACTAAAGAAATGGGAGCTCCTTTAAGTCTCTCTACAAATGCACAAGTTCCTTCTGGTTTAGGACACTTTATTCAAGCAAAAGAAAACCTAAAGAGCTTCAAATTTCATAGTCAAATAAATAATACTTCCATTTTAAAAGAGCCAATAGGGGTTTGTGGGTTAATTACTCCTTGGAATTGGCCATTAAATCAAATAGCCTGTAAGGTAGCTCCAGCTATAGCAGCTGGCTGTACAATGGTATTAAAACCTAGCGAAATAGCTCCTCTAAGTGCTCTAATATTTGCAGAAATAATAGATGAATCTGACCTACCAAAGGGTGTATTTAATATGATAAATGGTACAGGGTTAGGAGTAGGAGAAAATATGAGCAAGCATCCAAATATAGATATGATTTCTTTTACAGGGTCTACCCAAGCAGGTATTTCAGTAGCAAAAAACGCTTCAAATTCGGTTAAAAGAGTTACACAGGAACTTGGTGGAAAGTCAGCAAATTTAATTTTAGAAGATGCTAATCTAGTAGATGCTGTTTCAAAAGGAATTTTTCATTGTATGAATAATAGTGGTCAATCCTGCAATGCTCCGACTAGAATGTTAGTTCCTAACAATAAAATGTCACAAGTAATAGATATAGCAAAAGAAGTAATAAAAAAAATAAGAATAGGTAATCCCTTATTAAAAGATACAACAATGGGCCCTCTAGTAAGTAAAAAACAGCAAGAAAAAGTTAAAGAATATATTGAAATTGGTATCAAAGAAGGGGCTAATCTTGTGACAGGAGGAAGTGCTGATCCTAGTAATATAGAAAAAGGCTTTTATGTGCAGCCAACAATTTTTGCCAACGTAGACAACTCTATGACAATAGCTCGAGAAGAAATCTTTGGGCCTGTTCTTTGTATTATAGGTTACAACAATTTAAATGATGCAGTAGACATTGCTAACGATACTATTTATGGCCTTTCTGGATACGTTTCTGGAGAAAACATTGATGAAGTAAGAAAAGTTGCCTCTAGTCTTAAAACAGGAATGGTGCACATAAATTATGCGCCTCTAGATCAATCTGCTCCTTTTGGTGGATATAAGATGTCTGGAAATGGAAAGGAATGGGGTGCTTATGGAATAGAAGACTTTCTAGAGACAAAAGCAATTATGTCAAAATAGTAAACTAATACAATATCTTAAGATTATATTTGAATGTGATTGGTTCTTTTTCTTTCTAAAGCAGTTAAAAGTTTTTTTCTTAGCCGTAATTTGGTAGGAGTGACTTCTATAAACTCATCCTCTCTTATGTACGATAGCATTTGTTCAAGTGTCATAGTTATTGCTGGAGTTAGTTTTACAGCTTCGTCTGTGCCAGAAGCTCTAACATTAGTTAGTTTTTTTCCTTTCAAAACATTAACTTCTAAGTCATTTTCTCTGCTATTTTCTCCTATTATCATACCTTCATAAACTTCAGTTTGTGGCTTTATAAATAATTTACCTCGTTCCTGAAGATTAAATAATGCATATGCAAGTGCCTTACCTTGTATCATAGATATTAATACGCCATTTCTTCTATTAATGAGTTTTCCCTTAAAATTATCATAGCTATGAAAAGTTCTATTCATTACAGCAGTGCCTCTTGTTTCAGATAATAGTTGGTTATGATACCCTATTAAGCCTCTTGAAGGTGCTTTAAATATTAATCTTACTTTGCCTCTGCCAGTGGACTTCATTTGCAGCAATTCTCCTTTTCTTTTGCTCATTCCATCAATTGCTGTACTAGAGTAAGGTTCATCTACATCTATTGTAACTTCTTCAAAAGGTTCAAGTTTTTTACCATTATCTGAAACTTTGTATAAAACTCTTGGGGAAGATACACTCAATTCAAAGCTTTCACGTCTCATAGTCTCTATTAGGATTCCTATCTGTAACTCTCCTCTTCCACCAATTTCAAAAGCATCTTTACTTTTATTTTCAGAAAATGTAATTGCAACATTGGAATTTGACTCAGCAATAAGCCTTTCTCTTATTTTTGTAGAGGTTACTTTTTTTCCGTCCATTCCTGATAAAGGAGAGCTGTTTACTGTTATGGTAACAGCCATTGTGGGAGGATCTATCTCTGTGGCTTTTAATGGAATATCTATAATTGGATCACAAATAGTATCTGACACTGATGATTTTTCTAATCCCGCTATACATATTATATCTCCTGCATAAACTTGATTTACGGGATTCTTTTTCATCCCTTCATAAATAAATAGTTTTGTTAGTCTACCCTTTTCTACTTCAGATCCTTTCAAATTGATAGTTTTAACATTATCATTTACATTTATTTTACCTTTTTCAACCTTGCCAATTAGACATCTTCCTAAATAAGGGTCGTAAGTTACAAGACTTGCTAGCATAGCAAAAGGTTCTTTAATTTTGACGGTAGGTGTTTTTATATAACTTAAAATTAAATCTAAAAGAGGTGCTAGATCTTTCTTAGTTTCTTTTTTCAGATCCTTGACACACCATCCATCGCGACCAGAAGAATAAAGAACAGGAAAATCAAGTTGTCGTTCATCAGCGTCTAGGTCTACAAATAAATCAAATACTTCATTTAATACCTCATCTGTTCTATTTTCACTTTTATCCACCTTATTAATTACAACTATAGGCAATAGACCTTGACTCAGAGCTTTCCCAAGTACGAATTTAGTTTGTGGCATGGGACCTTCTAAAGCATCAACTAAAAGTATTACGCCATCAGTCATACCTAATATTCTCTCAACTTCTCCACCAAAATCAGCGTGACCAGGTGTATCTATAATATTTATTCTGTTATTTTTCCAAATTACTGAGGTAGGTTTGGCTACTATTGTAATTCCTCTCTCTTTTTCTAGGTCTCCGGTATCCATAATTCTTTCTGAAATAATTTGATTATCTCTAAAAATACCAGTTTGTTTCATCATAGAGTCGATAAGTGTCGTTTTTCCGTGATCAACATGGGCTATTATAGCAATATTTCTAAGATTGCTTAAATTATCATCATTTTTATAAGTCATATACAGTCAAAAAGAATTTATTATTAATTATTTTTTAGGTTGTAAATTACTTTACTTATGTTTTCTAACATTTCAGATGCAGTAAGTGTAGCTTTTTTTTTTAAATAAATATCCTCCGCACAAAGGCTATGAATTTTTACTGCTATTTCGATTTGCTTTCCTTTTTTTTGAGCTAAAAGTCCTGCAACAATACCAGCTAAAACGTCACCAGTTCCTGAAGTAGAAAGAATATTATTTGAAAAGTCATTTATATATAATTTTTTAGTCAAAACTAATGTGCCTGGTCCTTTCAAAATCCAATCTCCCCCGTAGCAATTTTTTAATTTACATATAGCATTGAACCTATCTTTGAAGTCTTCCTTTAAAAGTTTTTTAGCTTCACCGTAATGGGGCGTTCCTATAAAATAAGAAGGTCTTTTTTTATATGTGCTACTAGACAACCAATTGAGAGCGTCAGCGTCATATACTACAGGAATCCTGTAATTCCATAACATTTCTAAATGTTCCGATGCATTTTTTCCTAGTCCTGGACCTGCAACAACAACATCTGCTATTTTAAGACATTTTTTAAAACTCGCTATATCTGATCTTATGCTTATAAGGTCATCCGGCTTTTTTTGCTTGCTATTATTACAAATAAAAACTTTCCCAGCGCCTGTTTTTAGAGCAGCAAGACCTGCTAAATTTCCAGCTCCTTGCATGCCATCCCATCCTCCAAGGATTAAAACTTTACCAAAATTTCCTTTATAAGTATTATTATTTGATCTTAAAGAAACTTTGTTTTTAATGTCTATTAGTTTACTGCTACCAGTCCCATACTTTTTAATATTAGTAAAACCAAGGTTTTTATAAATTAAAGTTCCAGAATATTTTATTCCGTCTCCTGTAAAACATCCTTGTTTAGGAGTCAAACACATTATTGTTTTGTTAGCTAAAACTGTATCTTTGCTACCTACTCCTGTATCAATAAATAATCCAGAGGGAACATCAATAGACACTACATATGCACCTTTTCTTTTATAAGAATTAATCCATTTTATTGCTTTTTGATACTTACCTGCAGGACTTCTATTTAAGCCTATTCCTAAAATTGAGTCAATTATTACAATATCTTTATTAATTCTATTAATTTTAGGAAGAGTCTTATAAGTTTTTATATTTAGAGATTTAATAAGATTATAGACATCTATATTTTGTTTTTCTATTTTATCCAACAAAACACAAGTTACTGTTAAATTATTTATAGCAGACAACAGAGCTAGACTTAGCCCATCAGCGCCATTATTGCCTTTTCCAATAACTATAAACATATTTGATTTTTTTAACTTTACAACTTCTTCATAAATTGCGTTTCCTGCTTTTAAAATTAATGAAGTTGAACTGTAACCCAAACTGATTAATTTCTTCTCTAATTTCCTAGTTTTTTCAGTATCGTATAGTTCCATCACGAAAATTGTAAATATAATTGTCTAATAAAAATATTATAATAAGTAATATAGAAAGGATATCAAACGTTTCTTTTATAGCTATGCAACAAAGGTCCAGGCAAATCTTCTATAATACCCGACAAATCTTTTATAAGTGATACTGCAAGGGGTCTTAACCATTTATTAGTTTCTTCGAAATCTTCTTTACTGTTATATTTAGCGAACGTTAATATTTTTCCTTCCCCTATATCTACAGCATCGTATTGTAAAATTTTTGACTCATCACTGAACTTTTTGTCCAGGTCTTTAATAAATGCCAACACTAATCTTTTTTTTGTTTCTGATGAAAATTTATATATCTGTGTCCTTGTATACATTTTACTTTTGATTATATATATACTTAAAGCGAAGTCAATTTTAAGAAAAGAAGGAGCCTAATAATATATTAGACTCCTTAAAAATGAAAAGTAAATTTAAGTAGACTTATAAATTTACTGTAACAGCTTTTGTTTCTAGGTAATTATCCATCATTTCCATTCCCATTTCTCTACCATTACCGGATTGTTTGTATCCTCCAAATGGAAGAGCAGCATCGAAAATGTTATGACAATTAATCCAAACTGTTCCTGCTTTAATCTTTTTTGCCATTTTATGTGCAGTGCTTATATCCTTTGACCAGACACTAGCTGCAAGCCCAAAAACAGTATTATTTGCTTCTTCAGCAATTTTATTTAGATCATCGTCTGTTATCTTCTGACAAGTTAAGACAGGACCAAAAATTTCATCCTGAACAAATTTCATATCAGCATTCGTTTTCGAAAAGACAGTAGGGTGCACAAAGTGTCCACCTTTAGAATTGTCTGAGGTTCCTCCTACTAAACACTCAGCTCCGTCATTCTTTCCAGACTCCATGTAACCGACTACTTTTTCATATTGTTCATTTGATACCAATGGCCCCATTTGTGTGCCGTCAGTATCATTCATTCCAGGTCCAACCTTAATATTTTTTGCTATCTCTGAAACACCTTCAGTTACTCTGTCATATACTTTTTCATGAGCAAAAAGCCTTGATCCTGCACAACAGGTCTGTCCGTGGTTAAAGAATATTCCACTAGCTACGCCTTGTATAGCAGCATCAATATCTGCGTCTGGAAAAACTATAGCCGGAGATTTTCCACCTAGTTCAAGAGTTACTTTTTTTAAGTTACCTGCAGAAGCTTGAGTAATTAACTTGCCAACTTCTGTAGAGCCAGTAAATGCAACTTTATCAACATCTGGATGAGATGCAAGTGGTGCACCTGCTTCTTCTCCTAATCCTGTAACTACATTCAAAGTACCTTTTGGTAATAAACCGGAATCATTTATGATTTCAGTAAGTCTTAAACATGATAAAGGCGTTTGTTCGGCTGGTTTTAATACAATCGTACAGCCTGATGCTAATGCTGGTGCAATTTTCCAAGTTGCCATTAACAATGGAAAGTTCCACGGAGTTATTTGACCGCAAACACCAATAGGCTCTCTTAATGTGTAAGAATGATATTCTGCACCTGGTGTAAAAGGCACAGATATTGGCAGAGTAGAACCTTCTAACTTCGTTGTCATACCTGACATATATCTAAATAAGTCTATTGAAAGAGCTACATCGGCTACGCCTGCAACAACAACAGACTTACCATTATCTAAGGCCTCTAACTGTGCTAGTTCTTCAGAATGACTTTCAATGATATCTGATAATTTCCATAATATTTTTGCTCTTTCATTAGGAACCATTCTAGACCAAGCTCCACTTTCAAAAGCTGCTCTTGCTGCTTTTACGGCTAAGTCTATGTCAACTTCATTACCTGCAGCACAAGTTGCAATTCTTTTCCCTGTTGCTGGATCTTCTACATCAAAGGTCTTTCCTGATTTTGAGTCTACCCAATCTCCATTAATAAATAGTCTCTTTGCTTTATTAGTAACAAGAAAACTTTCTACATTACTATTAACTTTGTAATCTAAATTTAACGCTTCCATTTACATTCCTCCTTAATATATTGTGGACTATTATATATAGTGCAAATGAAAACTATTCTCAACTAGTTTTTTTAAAAACTTTTAAAAAATTCTTTTTTTCAGCTGTTTTTTAATATTTTTAAATTCTATTCTAAAATAAATGTTAAAAAAATAAGAAACTAAACACACCAATTTAAAGAATCATTAATACTTATTCTTTAAAAAACTCAAATATTTTTTTTAGGAAAATATCGGTGTCCGTAGTTATGGAATTTATCATGGAAAAATGGTTTTGTTTTTTAAGTTCAATCAGAGTATAAGGTATTTTATAGTTTGTTAATAATTTTGAATATTTAATAGTTTGTTTTTTCCATAGTTCTGGTTCTAATTCTCCATACGATAATAAAAATTTGACATTCTTATTAGGATGTTTATCTAGTGGGTTAAGTCTTTTAGCTTCTTCAATTGACATACGAATATCATTATTTACTACTAATTTCAATACTAGTTCCGTATCAAAAATCCCGCTTAGCAGAACAGAGGCAATGAAAAATCTGTTTTTAATGTTATATTTTTTCCAATCTTTAGCTACCATTAATGCAGCTAAATGTGCTCCCGCAGAATGGCCACAAATGACAATCTTGGTTTTGATTCCGCCATACCTATGGATATTTTTATAGATCCATATTACAGCTTGCGTAACTTGTTTTTCTATAGTTGTAACTTTTACTTTTGGACATAAATCATAATTAACATTCACAAAGATTATGCCTTTTTTCACAAAAGGCTTTGCCATATGCGTATGATAAGACTTGTCCAAACCTCTCCAATAGCCACCGTGCAAAAAAATAAAAATAGGTTTCTCTTTGTCTTTATCTGCTCCAAATATATCCAAATTCTGAAGAGGGCCATTACCATATTTAATATTTTCAATGCCTTTTAATTCTTCAGAAGCTTTTTTGGATAGCATTAATGCTTTATTTAGATAATTTTCAAAATTTGGGACAGAAACTCTAGGATTATAATTCTTTTCAAAATAATAATTTTTTTTGTATTTCATTTTAAAATTATAATTGCATAATTTTTAATTAAAATATTTTTTATTGAAATCTAAATTAAATATTATGCCGTATTATACATTTTAAGAGGATATTATGATTAAAAATATGTACTATTTACTAATGGATAGTGAATTGAATGGGCTGTCTAAACTACCAAATGTTGTTAAATTTCAATTAATGACATTATTATCGTTTATGTGGTCTATTATATTTACACTTATGATAGGAAGTTTTTTAGTGCTTGGAGTAACTATGGTTTTGCACGTACTCTTTTTGGTAGGAATATTTTTTACAGCAGAAATTTTCAAAAAAGCTAAACAACACTAATTCTTACTGGGATTTGAAATTTCAAGATTAAGTTGTTTAAAGAAATTCGCTGATAAATATTTTACTACTTTAACATCTGACAATTCTGAACCAAATTTAAGACCTTTTGTTAAAGCCGGGCAGACTTCTTTCGTCGTCCAAGTTACATTAGAGGAAACTACTTCTACGTTATTGCTGTAAGAATAAAACTTATTTTGTCCCTCCGCAGGTTCACACTCCTGAGTTACTTCTATAGAAGCATTTATTATATTTTTTTTATTCACATTAGCTCTAGCACCTATTTTTTTATCTAAAACTGTTACTCTGCTTGAACCCAAAGAAGAATTAGCTCTATACAACTCATTCATAATCCTATTAATGAGAGTATTAGGACCAAATGTACTATAAAAAACCCATCTTCCAATGTCTTGATTTTTATTGGGATCTACTTGTACCCAGAGTAGCGCACCACTTAAAGGAGAAAAAAATTGTTTTTTTTTCGAACTGAAGATCGAAATTCCGCCGAATAATTTTGAACTATCATTTAAACCTAATTTAGGAGGAAGTAATTTTTTTATTGTAGCCACATCCCATTCAACATTAATACTAACTATATCTAATTCTTCCATGATGTAAGGAGCTTTAGGTATTTTTGAGGTGTCTATTGGAGGCGCAGCTGCAATAACAGCTTTTGTTATTATACACACTAATAATAATATTATTATTTTTCTCATAAACACTCCTTGATTTAGTTTTTTAATTCACTAGTATATTGGCTCATATTCACCATTTATATTTAAAAACTCATTATTTTCATTATAGAATTTTTTTTCTCCGGAAGTCTCCAAAACTTTTAGCATAGTGGGGATATGAATATTTTTATTTTCACATATGTCTAAAATATTATATGGATCAAAATCATCTAACATTTCAAATGGCCCTTTTTCCCATGCAAAACCCCATTTCATCGCTCTATCTACATTTAAAATATCATTAGAAATTTCCGGCACCAAATCAGCTGCGTACAGCAATGTAGATCCTATAACTTCCCAGGCAAAATCACTTATTTTTGTATTTTTATTAAAAATATTTCTATCTTTATCATAGTTAAACTTTTGTATTTTTTTCCATTCCTCAAGTTCTAGATCAAAAACTTCTTTAATTTTTTCTCCAGATGTATCTTTATTTATTCTATAAAAACCTCCCCCAGTTTTTCTACCTAATTGCCCTTTATTGTACAAAGAAAGTTCTTTTTCTGGGAGGTTGACAAAATCCTTTCCTAAGTCTCCTGTAGGAAGATTATCTTTTAAATTATTTCCAACTGAGTACATTATATCTAAGCCTATCAGGTCTATGAGACCATAAAGACCTGTAGGAGGTAATCCAAAAGGTTTAGATAAAATAGCATCTATCTCATCGATTTTAATGCCGTTCATTCTTGCTTTTTTTCCTTCATGCAAGCCTCGTAACATAAAGTAGCAACCAATTCTATTACCGATAAAGTTTACTGTGTCTTTGCCAAAAACAACTCCTTTGTCAAATTCTTCTCTTAAAAAATTACTCAGAGTTTCGATTATTCCTTCTTCTGTAGTTGTGCCTGGAATTAATTCACATAATTTCATAATACTAACAGGATTAAAAAAATGAGTTATACAAATATTTTTTTTGAAATCTTCAGACAAGTCTTCTGTTATTGCCCTAAGAGGTATTCCAGAGGTGTTTGAGCTTACAATAGAGTTTTTATTTCTAAATTTTTCTATGCTGCTGAATATTTGTTTTTTAATATCTAATTTTTCTACTACAGCTTCACAAATCCAATCACAATCCTTAATCTTTATTAGATCGTCTCTAATATTTCCAACATAGATATTATTTCCTTTTTCAATATTAGATAACATTCTATATTTTGGATCCAATATCTTTTTTTTAGCTTTAATAGCAATCTCAGAGTCAGTATCTAATAATACAACCTGTAGATTTTTTTCTGCTGCAATTGCAGCTATTCCAGCTCCCATGGTCCCTGATCCAATCACTGCAATAGATTTAATAACGTATTTCATAATCTTCTTAGGTATATATCAAATTTCATTATATTTCCAATAACTTTTAGTATATATTTTAGTTAAATACAAATTATCCGAGATAAATAGATGATTAAAAAGTTTTCAATTCCCTTGAACAAAAAGAAAGAAAGATATTTTTATCAAAAAGTTAGGAATTTTAATTGGAACAATATTCCTATGGCTGATGCCTGGTCTATGGGAACGGATATCAACTTTTTGTCTAGGCTTTGTGATTATTGGCTTAAAAAATATAGTTGGGAAAATGAAGTAAAAAAGTTAAATAAATTAAATCAGTTTATTACAAAAATTGATGGTATCGACATTCATTTTATCCATAGCAAAAGCAAAAATAAAAATGCGCTTCCTATTTTACTCATACACGGATGGCCAGGTTCCTTATTTGAGTTTAAAAAACTGACACTACTTCTTAATAAAACTGATAAAAATGGAATTTCCTTTGATGTGGTTTGTCCTTCAATTCCAGGGTTTGGTTTTTCAAAGCCACTTTTAAATGCTATGGGGCCAAGAAAGATAGCAAAATATTTTAATAAACTTATGGTAGAAGTATTGGGATACGATTATTATTTATCACAAGGAGGAGATTGGGGAGCTGCAATATCTTCTTGGATAGGATATGACTATAAAAGAAGCTGTAAAGGAATTCATCTCAATGCAATGCTAATGAGACATGAAAAAGGGCCAATTACAAGAACTGAAAAAAATTGGCATAAAAAATTTTTACAAGAACAACAAATGGAAGATGGGTATAGGACATTACAAGCTACTAAACCTTTGACACTGTCATATGCAATGAATGACAACCCAGTAGGAGT
The DNA here is from genome assembly GCA_002591705.1 of Phycisphaerae bacterium. The sequence continues at coordinate 28,010 of PAAB01000071.1, read as the reverse complement.
AGCAGCTTGGATAATAGAAAAATTTCAGAGTTGGTCTGATTTAAAGGGAAAGAGTTTGAATAAAATATTCGGTTATGAAGATTTGATATCCAATATTATGCTATATTTAATGACAAATAGTTTTAACACTTCAACATGGATTTATTTTGGAAGAAGAGAAGAGGGTGGACGGGTAATGAAAATTGGGAAAAAAAAAATTAAAGTACCCACAGCCTGCGCATTGTTTCCTAAAGAGTTTCTTTCATGGCCACCTAAATCTTATGTAAATAACCTTTACAACGTTGTACAGTGGAGTAGTATGCCTTCTGGAGGGCATTTTGCGGCACTTGAAGAGCCTAAACTTCTCGAAAGCGATATAAGAAAATTTGCCTCTAAAATAAATTTAAAATAAATTTGATCAGCATTTATTTTTTTTTCGTATTGAAAAACGAGTTTTTTTTTCTATTATAATGTGAGAATGATTCTCATTTTAAAATATAGGTGATTTATGAAAAAAATTTTATTTTCAGCTGTTTTTTCTTTAAGCTTGATAAGCAGCTGCTTTGCGAACAAAAGTGTTATTAATAACTATGCAGATATCGCATTTGCTAAATATAAAGACTCTTTAAATGCGGCAGAAGATTTGCTCAAAGTTACAAACGTTTTTCTAAATGAAACAAATGAAAAAAATTTTATCAAATTAAAAAAAACTTGGCTTAAATCAAGAGTTTTTTATCAACAAACCGAAGTTTTTCGGTTTGGAAACTCTGTAGTAGACGATTGGGAGGGGAAAGTAAATGCATGGCCTTTAGACGAGGGTCTAATAGATTATGTTAATTCTACTAATTACTACCCTACAGAAAATGATTTTGCCAACTTTAATGTCATAGCGAACCCTTTATTAAAGGTTGAAGGAAAAGAAATAGATGCAAGCATTATTAATGCAAATTTATTAAGTACAGTTTTACATGAAGCCGGAGGTAATGAAGCAAACGTAGCGACTGGGTATCATGCAATAGAATTCTTACTCTGGGGACAAGATTTAAATGGAACTGAAAAGGGAAGTGGTAACAGAAGTTTTACAGATTACGATCTTAGCAACTGTACTAATGATAATTGTGATAGAAGAAGACAATATTTATTAGCTGCCACAGAATTATTAGTTTCCGATTTAAAAGATATTGTTAAATACTGGAACTCTGAAGGTATTGCAAGAAAAGAACTTACAAGTCTTGAGGAAAAAGAAGCACTTAGAAGAATATTAATTGGTATGGGTAGTCTTTCCTATGGTGAATTAGCTGGCGAAAGAATGAAATTAGGTTTAATGCTGCATGATCCAGAAGAAGAGCACGACTGTTTTTCAGATAATACTCATAATTCTCATTATTACAACGTTGTAGGCATTCAAAATATCTATTTAGGAAGGTATAAAGGAGCAAATGAGCAAACCAAAGGAGAAAGTATTAGTTCTTTAGTAAAAGCTTTAGACAAAAAACTTGATGCTGATATGAAAAAATCCTTATCTAATACAATAAAAAAAATGAAAAAGATTGTAAGGTCAGCTAAAAAAGGCGAAACTTACGATATGTTAATTGGAGAAGATAATAAAAAAGGCAATCAATTAATACAAGATGCCGTTGATGCACTAGTAGTTCAAAGCCGAAAAATTGAACAAGTTGCGAGCTTGCTTGATATAAAAAATCTACAAGTAGAAGGTTCAGACTCTCTAGATAATCCAGAAGCTGTATTCAATTAAATATGAGGATTGCTTTTCTCTCTCTTTTTTGTATTTCAATTTGCTTTTCTGATTATTGTTACAGTAGAGAAGATCTCACAAAACAAGAGAGAGAAAAAGTATTGCAAGCAGTACTTCCAACCAATAATTTTAATAAACCAGAAAGGTCAGAGTCACTTACGGGGGGTGCTGGCACAATATCAAGATTCGGGCCTAATGCCTTTTCTAACCATCTTACAAATTTATCTTTTGAAGATAGACAAAATTTTCTTATTGGTAATGGATTATTCAGAAAACTATGGGTTTCTTCTCCTTCATCAACTAATGCATCAGATGGGCTAGGGCCTCTTTACAATGCAAGAGCTTGTCAATCTTGTCATATTAAAGACGGAAGAGGACATCTCCCAATTACTGAAAAGCCTCTTTCTTTAGTAATCAAAACAGGCGTATACGAAGGTCTAAAGCTCATTCCTAATAAAAACTACGGAAAGCAGTTTCAGTTTTTTGCGGTGCCTGGAATGTTGTCGGAGTTAACCGCATCTGTTCAAAAAAAAGATAGTTACATTAATTTAGATAATAAATATAGAAAAAAACTAACTGCAGTAAATCTGCAAATAGCAAAACTTAATTATGGGAAATTAGATAAACAAAACTCTATTTCAATGAGGATATCGCCACAGGTCATAGGCATGGGGCTACTTGAAGCAATTGAAGATAGTGACATATTGAAAAATGAAGATAATGAAGATGCTAATAGTGACGGTGTATCAGGTAAAGTAAGATGGGTAAAAGATGAAAAAGGTTTTAATAGAATTGGTAGGTTTGGAATAAGAGCATCAACTCACTCATTAATACAGCAAACAGGAGTAGCCTTTATGCATGATATGGGAATATCTAATCCTGTTGGGAAAAATGCATATGGAGACTGTACAAAAAATCAAAGTGATTGTTTTTATCTTCCAACGGGAATAAATAATGGAGATAGTAATGAAACGAACCAAGAAGTATTAGAAAAAATTGCTTTTTATTTAGCAAGTTTATCACCTCCTAAAAGAAGAAATGTAGATGATAAGAAGGTATTGAGAGGAAAAGAAATATTTTATAAGTCAAATTGTATATCATGTCATACGCCAAAATTTGTTACTTCAAAAAATGCAAAGTTTGACTTTTTGAAATATCAGCTCATTTGGCCTTATACAGATTTATTATTACACGATATGGGAGAGGAATTAGCTGATAAAGACTTAGAAGGAAATGTTACTAACAGAGAATGGAGGACACCTCCGCTTTGGGGCGTAGGTCTGGCAAAAACTGTAAATGATAGAGCAACATTTTTACATGATGGCAGAGCAGAGAGCATAGAGGAAGCTATACTATGGCACTCTGGAGAAGCTCGAAATTCTCTTGAGCATTTCTTAAAGAACTATAAAAAAGAAATGGCAAACCTGGTTGCTTTTATTAATTCATTATGAATTCAAAATATTTAATTTTTATTATTTATTTTCTCAGTTTAATTTGTTTTAATGTTGCAGCAAATCAAAATATAGAAAACTACATTAAAAAAATAAGTAATAATTATTTAGAACTTAGTAAAGCATCAAATGAACTTGCTGAAAACGCAAAAAAAAATTGCATAAACTCTCCTAAAAAATTTTTAAAAAACTCAAAACATAACTTTAATGAACTTATTTTGATATGGGGACAAGTACAACATATAAGATTTGGCCCAATTAATGATTTTAATAACTATTCTAGAATACAATTCTGGCCAGATAAAAGGGGAGTAGTTCATAGACAATTTAAAAAGGTATTACTTACAAAACCAGAGTATGTTTTAGATTATGGTGAATTGGGTTTGAAAAGTGTAGCCATACAGGGACTTCCAGTTCTAGAGAAAATTTTATTCGATGAATTTACTAAAGAAGATGATACAAAAAAAAGTTTATTCTTATGTGGATATCTTTTTTCTGTATCTAAAAATCTAGAAGCGATTTTTAATTATAATCATTCTGTATGGAATAATAAGAGCGAATTGTTTCAATACTTTGAAAAAGAAAACTTTTTAAATGAATTATTTAATTCGGTTTTATCCCAAATAGAGTTTATAAGTAAACATAAATTAGAGAATAAAATAAAAAAATCACAAATTAATTTAAAAAAAGAAGAATTTTGGAGATCAAATAACTCCCTCAATATTTTATATCAAAATCTTGATTCTATAATCTTGTTTTATGATCAATTAGTAAGAAGTGATCTTATTGAAAAAAATAAAAATTTAGGCAGCGAAATAGACTCCATCCTAAATGAAATAAAAAATTTTATAAATGAGGGTGAAAAAAAAAATATGAAATATAATGTAAATTTGTATGAAGTCTTGTTTGTTTTAAATCAGAACATCAAACAGTTTGAGAAAAAGCTTTTAAACGAAGTAAGTAGTTTATTATCTATAAATATTGGTTTTAATAAGATGGATGGTGATTGAAGTGAATAGAAGAGAATTTCTTTTTATACCCCTATATTTTTATTTAACCAAAAAATTATTTGCTTTTAAAAAAGACAAAAACTACAATATAGTTGCTCCTTATACTAAAGGTAGCGATCACCATTTGGGAGTATTTGATACCTATGGAAATAAAAATTTTGATATAAAATTAGACGCAAGAGCTCATGAAATATTATTTATAAAAGATAAAAACTGTATTTTAGTTTTTCCAAGAAGACCAGGCACTGTAATCTTAGTAATAGACATAACTTCTGGGGCAGTTATTAAGAAAATTCTATCTCCTGACAACTCTCATTTTTATGGGCATGGCGCATACTCTAATAAAGAAAGATTATTATTCGTTACAGAGAATAAATATAAGTATTCAGATGAAAGATCTGGTTCTATAGCCATTTATGATCCTTTTAAAAATTTTTTAAGGGTAGGGGAGTTAAAAAGCAGAGGATTAGGGCCACATGAAATTAAAATAAGTAGATTAGGTGATATTTTTATTGCAAATGGAGGAGTCCTTACAAATCCAGACTACCCAAACATAAAACTTAATTTAAATGATATGAGTTCAAATCTTACAATATTATGCAGAAATGGTAACCTTAAAGAGCAAATAAATCTTAAAAAATCAGAATATTCATTCAATAGTATTAGGCATATTGATATAGCAAATAATGGAAAGGTTTTTGCAGCTTGCCAAAATTATTCTCCGGGTAATGCAAAACACACTGAATTAATCTTTTCATACAAAAATAAAAAAATTGAATTTTATAAATTACCAAAAAAATCCTTGAAAGTTATAAACAAATATGCAGGTTCTATCAAAGTAAATCACAATTTAAGAACTTTGTTAGTTACCTTTCCAAAAGGTAATAAGCTTATTGGGTGGGAATTAGATTCAAAAAAAGTTTGTTTAAATGAAAGTTTGTTTGACGTCTGTGGAATAGTTTCAAATAATCAGTCTTTTTTCAACTTCGCAAGTAATGGACTTGGTAGCTTATATAAGGTTACACAAAATGAAACAAAAGAAATTTATAAGGAAAAAGTCAAATTTGATAATCATCTATCTTTAATTGAAACGAACTAAGATATTTTTTCAAAATTTACATCATTGAGAATGTAAATGTCCAAATTAAACTTTTTACAAATTTTTACTAACTCATTTTTCTTAATAGAAAGTGCTGCTGTAGAAATAGCATCAGACAACCAAGCTTCATTTGAAATAACACTTACTGCCTTATATTGGTTTGCAGAGTAACCAGTATTTGTATTAAAAATATGGTGATAGGTAATTGTTGGTTCAAAAATAGTTCCATAGCCGCCAGAAGTTGCAACAGCTTTATTCATAACATTTATTACGTCTTGGACTCCATCAGGACCCTGAAGGCCGATTTTCCATGGTCTTATGTTATTGAATTTCCCAGATACTTTAGTTTCTCCAAAGTCAACAAGATTATTTTTAAATCCGTTTTTTAAAAGTACATTAGTGATCTTATCCGTAATATACCCTTGAGCAATACCATTTAGAGTTATACTTGTATTCGCATTTAAGAATATATCTTTTTCAAGAACTGTCACATTTTTCCAATTTACTTTTCTTAAAGTATTCTTAATTGTCTCTTTGCTAGGTGGCTCTGTCTGACTTCTTAAAATAAAATGATTGTAATACATTTCCCATAAGGGTTGTACGGTAATATCAAAAGCCCCTAAAGTTTCTTTAGAAATAATTTTTGATTTCATTATAACATCAATTAATTCATCTGATGCGTCAGCAAATGATTTATTTTTATTAAGCAAATGAATTTCAGACCTATCGTTTTGTAGATTAAAGATATTATCGTACTTTTCAGCTAAATTACTTACTTTATCTATAACTTTTTCTCCAAGTCTTTTATTCTCTGTAAATAAAATTAATTTTGCTGGGGAGTTTAAGATGCTTCCTTCCCATTTTAGCTTGTGCAAATTTGAACTGGAAAAAGCTAAATTTTTAAAGGAAAAGCCAGATAATGTGCTATAGCCAATTATTTTAATTAATTTACGTCTATTTAAATGTTTTAACTTATTTAAAGTATCCATAATATAATTATAATAAACTTATTTAAATTTACAATTATTTTACTATTTAATAATTATAAATAGAGGATACCATGATAAAAAATTCTAAGACCTATATAGAAGAAGCCATTTCCAGCATTAAACAAATAAACCCAAGACAAGCCAAAAAAGAACTAAAAGAAATACTATTCTTAGATGTCAGAGAGAAAGAAGAGTTAGAAACATCAAACGCTTTAAAAGGAGATATATTGATACCCAGAGGTTTGCTAGAATTTTATGCTGATCCAGATAGTCCTTATTTTGATAAGAGGTTGAAAACAGAAAAAAAAATAGTTGTTTTTTGCACCTTAGGAGCCAGAGGTGCACTTGCAACTAAGACGTTAAATGACATGGGCTATAATAATGCTTGTAATTTAGAAGGGGGTTTAAAAAAATGGGAAGAGGAAACAAACTAAATCTATTTATTTTCATCTATTTTTGAAGGATATCCTTTAGAGTTTAGTACTATATACAAAGACATAGGTATAAATAAAAACTGTCCAAATATAGGTTTTCCTTGCTCCGAAACATTTAAAAAACTAAAAGGACCAAACGGAAAAATATTATCACCCCAGACAAAAATATGTTGATATACTATAATTGTTGAAATAATTAGGCAGACAAATCCTGTTATTCTAGATATTATATTATGAAAAGGTAAAAAAGAAAATAAGCCGTATATTAGAAAAAAAACTGCAGCACTCTCAGACAGTGCAAGTATCCAAGAAAAAAATAAGGGAAATAACCCTAAAAAGGGCATATTTGTTACCATATTTACAAGACTATCTGCAGTTCCGTTTAATAAGGCTGATACTTTTCCAATTCCATAATTAAAAAAGATAATACCCAGAGAAAGTTTAATAAAAGCATCTGCAAAAAAATTAAAAATAGTTAAGTATTTGTACATATTATAATTTATTAACAGTTTTACTATTTACTGTCAAAAACAACTTTAGCATTGGAGGGACTATTAACAAAGTTAATATGGCGGAGAGACTTAAGCCGCCTATAATGACTGATCCTAGTCCTTTATAAAGTTCAGAACCAGCTCCAGGGAAAATTACAAGTGGCAGCATGCCAAAAATACTGGTTAATGTGGACATAAAAATAGGCCTTATTCTAGAATTTGTAGCTTCGATGATCGCCTCGTTTACATTTAAAGAGTTTTCTTTAAGTAACTGTAATGTTCTGTGCACCAACAAAATAGCATTATTTACAACTATCCCACTAAGAATAACAAAGCCTAAAATAGTAAGCATATCGAGTGGCTGAAATGTAGTTAAATTTAATAAGAATAGACCTAAAACTCCTCCTGCAGCCGCAGGTGGAACAGTTAACATTATTATGAAAGGATACCTAAAACTCTCAAATAGTATAGTCATCAATAAATAGACCATTGCAATTGCAACAAAAAGATTTATTGCCATAGCTTTCCATGTTTTGGTTAATTCATCTGCTGTGCCAGAAATTTCTACGCTTACCCCTGTTGGGATACCTTCTTTTTCTAATATACTAATTACGTTTTTATTCATTCTTTCTATAGCCTCCTCTAAAGCAATGTTATCAGCTGGTTTTACTTGCAAGGTTATAGCTCTTTCGCCCTCTATATGGCGAATTTCTGTCGGTCCTGTTGTATATATAATATTAGTTAATGTAGAAATAGGAATAATTTTTCCATTAGCTGTAACAATAGGAATATTTTCAATACCTTGTGTCTGGTTTATAGAATTCTCTCTTCCCATTAAAGTTAGATCCATTCTTTTAGAGTTAACAATAATTTCATCTATTCTAACACCAGAATTAAAAGCATCTATTCCAACAGCTAATTGTTCGGCAGTAACATTATTATCTGCTAATTTAATTCTATTAGGTTGAATTTGTATTTCAGGCGCACCCAAAACTAAACCAGGTTTAGGTTGCATTTGATTTCCATTAGATCTAGGGAATTCTTTTGATATTAAACCAGCTGTTTTTTGAGCAATTAAGGTTAATTTATTTAGGTCGTTACCTATTATATCGACATCAATTGATCGACCTCCGCCATAACCTCTTACAAACAGGCCAGGTTGTGTAAAGAAGCCAAAGGTAGCTGGCTCTCCATATAGTGATTTTGTCATCACAGGTATTAACTCTCTTACTCTAGTTTCTTCGACTGCACTTGCTCCAAATAATGTCCTTCCCCCAGCAATTGCTACAAAAAAATAGTTTTTTATTTTTGGTGGTTGCCCTGCTTCAGCTTCTTCTCCAGAAATTGATGACCATAAATGTTTAACTTTACCCTCAACTGACTCGGCTATATTTGTAAGTGTTTTTAGGTTATACCCAGGTGGCGGAAGCATAATTCCAAAAATTAAATTTCTATTACCTTCTGGCAAATACTCGAGTTTTGGAAGGAATAGATAAGAAAGAGTTAAAGTTGAAAATATTAAAGATGTAACCAAAATCATAGAAGCCTTTCTAGAAATAACTGCAATTTTTACATAACTCAAAATTTTATTTGTCACATAACTTCCCAATTTATCAAAAATAGGTATTTTGAAATACGATTTATTATCTTTTCCTAAAATCCAATTAGTTAGTGCTGGCAATATGGTAGCTGATACTATGAGGCTCATTAGTACAGCAACTGAGATAGCAACAGCTATATCTTGCAAAAGCTGACCAGCTTCTAATTTCATTGTTAGTATAGGGATAAAAACTAGAACAGTTGTAAACGCAGATACCATAACAGCTTGCCATACCTGCTTAGTGCCTTTTAATGCAGCTACAATTGTTTTTTCTCCTTTTTCTTTTAATCTATAAATGTTTTCTAAAACCACTATAGCTGCATCTACTACCATACCCACTGCGAAAGCAATACCTGCTAAAGAAATAACATTTATTGTTTTTCCCAAAAGTGCCATAGCAACAAAAGCAGCTACTATAGAAATTGGAATAGATATTGCAATTACTATAGTTGATTGCCACGACCTTAAAAAAATTAGTAAAATAATTATGGCAAGTATTCCACCCATCCAAATATTTTGTTTAACTAGCTCTACAGCAGAGTCAATGTAAATAGTTTCGTCATAAACTTGTTCAATTTGCAAACCCAAATCAGGCAATATGTTTTCGTTTAAGTCTTTAAGTGTATATTTTATACCATCCATTACTTCTATAACATTTGCACCCGACTGCCTTATGGCATTAATAGCAATAGAAGATTTTCCTAAATATCTTATAACTGCTCTTGGTTCTTTAAAGGTAAACTCAACTTTAGCAATATCAGATACTACAACTCTTCCGTATCTACCAGATAGGTTTTGTTCACTAATTAAAACTATATCGTTAACTTGTTTTGCAGATTGTATTTCTCCTTCTGCTCTTACGACATATTTTCTTTTTCCTTCTTCGATATCTCCAGCTGAAATAGAACTGTTAGCATTTCTAATAATTTCTATAACATTTGGTACAGTTAATCCATAATATGCTAGCTTTTCAGGATCAATCGTTATTCTCAACTCAGTTTCACTGCTTCCATATGCATTAGTTCTTGCAACTCCAGGAACTCTTTCTATTCTATCTTGTATGATATCTTCAACTATATCTCCGTAAGCAGCAATATTCCTATCATTACCAGAGGTCTTTGAAAGAATAAACCATGCTATAGCATTGTCATCTAATCCAGCAGTGTCTAGCGTTGGCTCTCCTGCATCTTCAGGATAATCTTCAATTTGATTTAGTCTGTTAGAAACAAGTAGTAAGGATTTATCCATGTTAGAGGTGACATCAAACTCAATTGTAACTATAGATCTACCTTCTCGAGTAGAAGCTGTAATTTTTTTTACGCCTTCTTCTCCTTGTATCGCTTCTTCTTGCCTGTTAACAATTTCTCTTTCCATTTCATATGGAGAGGCCCCAAACCAATAGGTAGTAACGCTAATTACAGGCTTGTTTACATCTGGAGCTATCTGAATAGGAATTCTGTCTAAAGCAACAACGCCCAATATTATAGTCATTACTATAACTGATACTATTGCTATTGGTCTCTCTAAAGATGCTTTTATTATATCCATTAATTTATTTCTCTAAAATTCGTATTTCTTGTCCTGGTCTTAATCTTTCATTACCTTTGATAACCACAAGACTATTTTGTTCTATACCTTGCAATAATATAAATCTATTATCTACTGCTTCGCCAAGTTTTATCGGCTTAATTTCTACTTTGTTTCCTTTTACTACATAGGCTAAAGAAATTCCTTCTCTTTTTAAAATTGCATCTTTATGGATGGTAAGAGCTAATGCATCTTTAGATACAGGTATTTGTAGGTTAACATTTTCGCCTACAAACAAATTTCTTTTAACATCGTTTATATTAAAATCTAAGAATAATTTTATGGTTCTTGTAGTTATATTTTCTTTAGAACCAATGGCACGAATATTTCCATTTAATATTAAATTGTCAACTGTAGCTACTTTAATTTCATCTGAAACTTTAAGAGAGGATGCTCTAAAAGAGGGGATTTCAGCAAATATTTCTAAATTTTTGTTATTAACAAGTTCAAACATTTGGTCTCCAAAATTTGCTACTTCACCTATCTCTATAGTTTTTTCTTCTATAACACCGCTAACAGTTGCTCTTACTTTAGATTTAGAAAAATTTAGTTCAGCAATCTGTTTTTTAAGAGCAGCAATATTTAATTCCTTGAGGGCAATATCTTTCTTAAATTTTCCAATCAATGAACTATTTCTTATTTTATCAAATTTAGCCTCATTAAAAGCTGAACTAGCTTTTAAAGCTTTTATTCTTTTCAGGTCTAACTGGCTATTAGCAGCTTCTATTTTAGCATTCTCCAGATTGGCCTTAGCTTTTTCAAAGTTTGATACTTCAATATCAAAAAGCAGTTTAAAATTTATACTATCAATTGAGGCTAATAATTGACCTTTTTTAACAAATTGTCCTTCTTCAACATAAATTTTATCTACAACACCATTTACAGGTGCCATGATTTTTATAATATTTTTGGATTTTATACTTCCTATAATAGGAACAGATTGACTAATTTTTTCTTGAATAACTCTATCTACTTCTACCAAAGCCGCTTGCTGAGAAAATAACAAGCGTGAAAAAAAAGTGGCGCTTAGAAATATTAGTAAATATATTTTTATATGTATCATATTACCTGTATTATTATTTAATAGATATTAACTAAATTGTATGAATTTACTATTTATATTTTTTCAATTTTGATGTCTTTCCTATTCCAGGGTTGAACGTATTGGTGGGATCTAGTTTTTTATAAAACATTTCTAAATCTTTTTCAGCTTCGTACATATGTCCAACATTGTGCTCAGCAGGATATTTGGCACCCATATCTTTAAGTCTAGATAACAAATCATATTTTACTGCAGTTAAAGAAGCTTTTTTCTTAAGCACGTAATCTCTGTGAAACACATTACAAAAAAAATGACCATAGTTAAATGATTTCAAAATATTTTTTCTTATTATTTCTGGAAGGTGTTCTTCCCAATTCTTTTCTGATCTTTTATAGGCTATATCAAGTGCAAGAAGCTCTGAGTTAGCTTTTCTATTGATCTTAGCATAGCGTATAGTAGCTCCGGCCGTAACAAATCTGTTTAATATAAGTTTTTTTGATTCTTTTGAGCTACAGTGAATGAAGGAGTTTTTTTTTGATGAATTAAAATTTCTTGTAATTATTCTTTTAATATCTTTTACTGATTTATTATCACACTTCAATATTAAGTGATGTTCATATTTTTTATTTAAATCATCAAACTTTTTTGGCATTATATTAGGCAGTAAATAAGATAATTTTTGCAAAATACTTTCAAGAGCATTATAAGATAAAAATTTAAATTTTTTCAAAAACTTATCAATTATATTTCTTGTTTTATAGAAGAAAGGCATTGCATCTGTGCCAAAAAAGTATATTAAATAAAAAGCATCTCTTCCAAAATTCTTAGAAACCTCATAAACATTGCTATGCATGTATTCAGCATATGTTGGTAGGTCATCAATTTTTGTCAGTATATCATTTTTAAGCTTTGTTAGATCTTTAGAGCTATTTGTACTTAAATAAAAAACACTTTCTCCCTCTTCTTTTTTAAAAGTATCTAGTCTTACTGCAAAAACTGCAACTTTTCCTGCGCAACCTGAAGCATCATAAAGATTATTTTTATTAGCGTTATATCTTGCTGGGGTATTGGCTTTTGTATCTTTTAAGATTTCCTTGTAATTAAAACAGGAAGCTTTTGCATTAGTAGGAATACAATCTTTTAGATCTATTTTTCCTTGATCTAGTTTGTCTAATATTTCCAGCTCAGTTTTCCCTAAATCTATATTAAGTTTGTTTACAAGTTCCAATTTTCCATCTTCATTAACTTTAGCAAATAATGACATTTCCGTATAAGCGGGTCCTCTTTTTATTAATGCTCCTCCTGAGTTATTACATATACCTCCAACAATTGAAGCTCCTATACATGAAGAACCAATTTCAGAATGTGGAGCTCTATTAAAAGGCTTTAATTTTTTTTCTAAATCATACAAAGTAGATCCAGGCAAAGCTAATATCTGTTTCGCTTGATCAAGGATATAAATACTTTTTATTTTCTTTGTGTTTATAATAAATAATTCTCTGTCATATTTTCCGTTAGGCGTACTTCCGCCTGTCAAACTAGTATTCGCTGCTTGAATCAAAATAACTTTTTTATAAGCCACTAATATCTCTAAAACTTTCCACATGCTTTTTAGGGACTCTGGTATTATTATTGCTTTACAATCTCCAGATGTATCTCTCCAACTATTTATATACCCAGCCATCTTAGTCTTTGATAAAATTAGATTTTTTTTGCCTACTATCTCTGAAAGGCTTTTTATAATAACATCTGTCATAATTTAATTATATATTTTCAAACTTAACCTAAGTAAATAACTTTTAAAAAATAAAGTATATGATATTATACATTATGAATAAAGTATGTCTTATAATAGGTGCTGGTGCTGGTATAGGAGGAAATACAGCTAAATATTTTGCAAAAAAGGGTTACCACTCTTTTTTAACCAGAAGAACCGATGAAGATGGTTTAAATAAAATTATCAATGATATTAAAAGCTCTGGGTTTAGCGCATCAGGTAGTTTGTTAAATGCAATAGAGGAAAATACAATTGAAGAACTGGTTGAAGATATAGAAAAAAATATTGGACCTATTGATACAGCAGTTTACAATTTAGGAGCACAAATTGGAAATCGTAGTTTAGAAAATTTAAGCCTTAAAGTTTTCGAATTGGGATGGAAAATGGGTACACTTGGACTTTTTAGATTATCTAAAAGCTTAATGCCATACATGACTAATAGAAAGAAAGGAACGATAATAATAACTTCCTCAACAGCAGCAGTAAGAGGGAATAGGGGACAACATTCTCATGCAGCAGCAATGGGAGGAAGAAGGATGCTTTGCCAAACTTTAGCAGATGAATATTCTGCTCGTGGTATTCATATAATTCATGCTATTGTTGACGGAGCAGTAGATGCGCCTGATACTCTTGGAAAAATGTTAGGGGAAGAAAAATATAAAAATCTAAGAGAAACCAAAGGTAAAGAAAAATCTGGATTAATACTTCCTGAAAAAATTGCAGAAGCATACTATTTTCTTTCACAACAAGATAGGTCTACTTGGACACATGAAATTGACTTTAGGTCTTTTAGTGATCAACCTTGGTGGAATACTCCAAGTGACCAATACAACTTTTAAAATTCTAAGACATACCTTTTTCTATTCTTCTACAAGTAAAAAAAGCTTTATATAGTTGAAGCAATTTAACATCTCGCCTAATACAAAATCTCTAATTAATATTAAAACCTATCAAAACTTGAACATGTTATTTCTTTTGGTATTGGGCTGTAAGTTTTTCATAAACTTTCTGTCCCAATTTAAAATAATGTTTTTCAGACTTTTTAACGTTTCTAAAAAACTTAGCCGGTCTTCCTGCAAAAATAGTATTTGCGCTTACTTCAGTATTCTTCTTTACGTGAGAATTAGCGCCAACGAATGCATTTTTTTTAATTATGCACCCAGGTTCTAGAATAGATCCCATTCCTATTACTGCATCGTCTTCAATTTTTGCTGGCCCCAAAATTATTACATTATGACCTATTGTAATTCTTTTACCTATTTCAACATTCTTGTTAGTGGTTATTAGAGAATTATCTTGGACATTTGTTCCTGCTCCAATATTTACAATTGATTTGTTGAACGCTAAAATCTTTGTGCCAAACCATATACTACTTTTTGCACCCATTATTACATTACCCACAAGTTCTATGTTGTCTGCCAAAAAAATCTGACCTTTTTTCTTTAATTCAAACCTTTCTAAATATTTTCTTCTATTATTTTTAAAATATTTTTTGAATGTATTTAAGGATTTGAAAGTCCTTCTATCTTTAATTTTTTTTTTTAAATTTGAATAATCTTTTTCATTAATTTTCCTTACCAGTTTTGCAGGTGACCCTTTTATAAGACTGTAATCAGGAAAGGTTTTTCCAGGAGGAACTAATGTATCAGGCAATATTACACTATTTCTTCCTATCTTACTCCCATCCATTATTACTGAGTTTTCTCCAATTATTGATTTTTGACCTATTTCACAAGCATGAACAACACAAAATTTACCTATTATGCATTCGTCTTTAATATTAACACCCATATTTTCAGTTACATGAACAGTAGACCTTTCTTCTAAAATACTATTTTTCCCAATTTTAATCTGATTGCCATCGCCCCGCAATACTACATTATCTTCTATAATTGTATTTGTTCCAATAATAGTGTTACCGATGATGTGGGCATGCAAAGATATACTTTTTTTAGTTTTGACTTTGGGAATATAATTAAGGTACTTTAAAGTTTTTAACATATCTTAAAAATTATTATGTATGAAAATATAATAAAAGCAAAAAATAATATAAATCCTTATATAATAGAAACAGAGTGTGATTATTCAAAAATACTATCTGACGAATTGAGGCAATCTATATTTGTAAAATATGATAATAGGCAGTTAACAGGATCTTTTAAATATAGAGGATCTATAAATAAACTTTTGTCTTTGAACAACAAACAGAGAAAAAAAGGTGTAATTGCAATGTCAGCTGGCAACCATGCTCAAGGTATTTCACTTGGTTGTAAACTTCTAGGAATAAAAGCAACTATAGTTATGCCAAACAACACGCCATTTGAAAAAATTAGAAAAAATATAGAACTTGGCTCTAACATTATCATACACGGTAACGACGTTGAAGAATCAGAATTACATGTAAATAAATTATCTAATAAATTTGGCTATGTAAAAGTGCATCCTTTTAATGATTATGAAATTATCTTTGGCCAAGGAACAGTTGCACTTGAGATGTTAACCAAATTCCCAGATATCGAAGTATTATATATTCCAGTCGGAGGAGGTGGTTTAATAGCTGGTTGTTCAATAATAGCAAAGTACTTAAATAAAAAAATAAAGATAGTAGGAGTAGAGGCAGAAAACTTTCCATCTTTATACAATCAATTTTATAAAAAAAAACTTCCATTTCAAAAAAATACTATAGCTGAGGGTGTTGCAGTAAATAAAATAGGAAAATTAAATTTTCCAATTATCAGAAAATACGTAGATGAAACACTATTAGTTAAAGAGAGTACAATTGAAAAAGCAATTTCATTATTTCTAATGAAAGAGAAGGTATTAGTAGAAGGAGCAGGAGCCTTAGGTTTAGCAGCTCTTTTGGAGGAAAATAAATTCAGGAAAAGAAAAAATATAGGTATAATCGCTTGTGGAGGAAATTTAGACTCAAGAGTTCTTTCATCTCTATTAATGAGAGACTTAGAGAGAAAAAAACAAATACTTACACTTTCTATAGATATGGAAGATAAACCAGGTCAACTAAATAATATTTCAAACATTTGTGCTAAAGAAAAAATAAATATACTTGCAGTTGAGCATAGCAGATTTACTTTAGATTTATCAATTAGGGCTGCAAGGCTAAATATTACCTTAGAAACTCAGAACAAAGAACATGCAAAAAGAGTGATTAAAAAAATAGAAAAAGAAGGCTTTAAAGTTCAAGAAAAAAGCAATGATTAAATTTTTATTCTAAAATCAATTATTTATGGGCGCATTCCACTAGAAGTGGGCCCTGGCTTAATAATTTTATAAGCTAATTTTGCCCATCTACATATTTTTTCCCTAGTATCTACAGGATTGATAATATCTTCTATTAAAAATTTCTCTGCTGTTCTAAAAGGAGAAGAAATTTTTTTTAATTTTGACTCTAAATCTTTTATTAGTTTATTTGGATTGCTAGACGCCTCTATATTAGACTTGTAAGCCGCTTCTAGTCCTCCTTCAATAGGAAGAGATCCCCAGTCCCCTGAGGGCCATGCAAACCTATACCGGTATTTTGTATGATTTAGGTGAGCTGCTCCTGCAACTCCATAGGCTTTTCTTAAGATAATCGCGCATATAGGGACATCAATCTGATAAATTGCAGCTAATGCTCTAGCACCATATCTAATTGTACCATCTTTTTCAGCGTGACTACCAATAATAAAACCTGGATTGTCTACTAGATGTAAAACAGGCAGATGAAAAGTCTTTGCAAGATCAAGTATCTTGATAATTTTCTTTGAAGAGTCAGAGGTCCAACCACCTCCGTATATTTGCGGATTGTTTGCTAAAACTACTATAGGATAGCCATCTAACCTTGCAAATCCAGATATAACAGAAAGACCATATTTTCTTCCAATTTCAAAAAAGCTATCTTTATCACATATCGTTTTAATTATAGGCATAATGTCGTAGCTTTCTCTCTTATTTTTTGGAATAATAGTATTTAAAATATTATCCTTCCTTGTAATAGAGTCCTTGTTATCTTTTTTAGTTGGAATTTCATTTATTGAACTTGGTAGGTAAGATAAAAATAATTTTGCCATATCAATAGCCTCTTTTTCACTATTGGCAACATCGTCTACTACTCCATTCTTTCCATGAATTTCACTTCCTCCTAAATCTTCTTTAGAAATATTTTCTCCTATTCTTTTTACTAGAGGGGGACCGGCAACAAAAATCTGACTTTGTTCTTTTATCATTATTGAGTAATGACTGCTTACTAACCTTGCAGCGCCTAATCCTGCAACAGGACCCATAGCAATTGAGATTACTGGTATCTTTGATAGATTATTGACAACAATGTCCCAGCCCGGATTGAATGGAACGTAAGAATAACCTGAGTCTTCCAAAGATTTAATTGATCCTCCTCCACCAGTACCTTCTATTAATCTGATTAAAGGTAAACAATACTCGTTCGCAAATTTTTCTGAACAAATCATTTTTTCCCAAATTGCAGCATCAGCGGCACCTCCCCGCACTGTAAAATCGTCTCCATAAACAACTATAGGTTTAGTATTTATTTCTCCATATCCAATAACCGAGTTAGCCGGTCTAAATTCTGTAAGATTACCATTTTCATCATATTTTGAGCTTCCTGCTAAGATTCCAATTTCTTCAAAAGAACCTTTGTCAACAAGAAGTTCTATTCGTTCTCTTACAGTTAATCTTCCTGCATCGTGTTGTTTAAGAACTTTTTCTTTCCCACCTTGTTTTTTTGCAAGAGATTTTCTCTTTGATAACTCAATTAAGCTGTCTTTCCAATTCATGATTTAAGCCAAAACTTTTCTAAGTTATTTATCAATTCTTTACTAAAATGACAGTAGGCTTGATCGTGACAGTATAAAGACATATATTCTCTAAAATTATCTATGGACTCTTGTCCTAATCTAAGAGCTCTTCTATTAAAAGCAGCACCTACTACTCCTGAATTACAGTAAGCATTTATGGTTCTATTTAAGGCTTTATCTATATCTTTATTTGATACAACTTCGTCACAAATAAGTTTTCCTTTTTCAGAGTCTGCTTTTATAGTGAGTCCATTTTGTATAGCCTGTCTGGCTGTTCTATCTCCTACAAAACGCCAAAGTCTTAAATTAGCTGCTCCAGGAATAATACCTTCTTTTCTAGCTGGTAGTGTCATATAACTTTTCTTATCTGCTATAATATGATCCATGACTAGTAAATATTGACAACCGCCTCCAATTGCGAAATTATCAACAGCTCCAATCCAAATTTTTTCATTATTTGGAAAGAGAGCACTTTCTTTTTGATTTTTTTCTGATATTCCTCTAAAAACTTTATGCACAGCTCCCATTTCTCTAACAATATACCACAAAAAAGAAATTTTTCCTTCATACAAATGTGTTAAATTTATTCCAGAACCAAAAATTCTTTGATTCTTATATTTTTTATGCTTAACTTTAGTTCCCCTTAAAACACATATTAAATTATTTTTTTCTAAAATAGCCAAATCTATGGCAGCTTCTAATGGATATAATGTATTCTCATCTTCAGCATTTAAAAAATCTTTATTTTCTAGAGTAAGAAGGTTATGATTATCGTGAGTTTGTATTTTAGCTCCTTTAAAATCTACGAAACCTTCTTTTTCAAATACTTCTTTGTTTAGCAAAGCTAGTTTAGAAGGCTTTAACATAGACTCGCATAAATGATTACCTTCATTTTTATTAGATAAAATGGAAGACAGAAAAATCCCCTGATCTATTTCAATGCCGTCTTTATTTTTTAGTGACAAATTATTCTCCTTTAAAACATCTTCTTTAGTTGGTGTTAAGAAGGGAATAAATTTATTTACTTCATAAACTAAGTTTTCCACTCTGATAAAGTTTTTTAAATCATTTGTAAGTAATTTATAAATTTTTGAAGAATACTGATTCAAAAAAATCTTTTTAGTAATTTGATTGCAAAAGTATAAGTCTTTAATACTTTTTTTCAAATCTTTATGCTTATTGTTTTTTGATTTTAATTTATTTATAAAATCTTTGCTTTCTTTCCAATATTTAGTAAATTTCTTTTTATCTTTTTCTAGGTTCCCTGAAATATTTGGAGAAAATCTTTTGAGGTTATTATCTAAAAAATCTAAGTTCAATTTTCTTGTTTTAAATTTGAAAAAATTACTACTCATATTTTAATCTCTTAAATTATATCCTTTTTTAAATATTATATAAGTTATTACTATGCAACTGAACAACATAAGAGTGATTGTAATCAAGCTGGTAAGTAGACTCACATCTGAGATCTCATAAAAACTGTATTTAAAACCACTTACTAAATATAATACTGGATTTAAAAGTGATATATTTTTCCATATATCAGGAAGCATGCTAATAGAATAAAAACTTCCTCCTAAAAATACTAATGGTGTAACTATAATTAAAGGTATCAAAGATAACTGTTCAAAATTATCTGCCCAAATTCCAATTATAAAACCTAAAAAACTGAAAGTAAGAGATGTAGTTATAAGAAAAAAAATCATTAGTAATGGATGGGCTATTGTTAAATCAATAAAGAATGAGGCGGTTATAATAATCAATGTGCCTAATATTATTGATTTTGTAGCAGTAGCGCCAACAAAGCCAAATATCATCTCTATGCCTGAAATTGGTGCCGCTTGCAACTCAAAAATTGTTCCATTAAACTTTGGAAAGAATGTACTAAAAGAGCCATTAGAAATGCTTTGTGTCAATATATTTAGAATTATCAAACCAGGCACAATAAACATTCCATATGTTACGCCATCAATTTCGGTTATTCTTGAGCCTATGGCTGATCCAAAAATAATAAAATAAAGAGACGTAGTAAGTATTGGAGACAATATACTTTGAAAAATTGTTCTTTTAGTTCTATTCATTTCATGAAAATAAATTGATTTGATAGCTTGTTTATTAATCATTGCTAACACCGTTTATATAATTCACGAAAATGCTTTCTAGGGATCTTTTTTGTATGTCTAGGTCTCCAAAGGTAATTTTATTATTTTGAAGTAAATCTAGGATATTTTTTATATCCTTTTTATCATTCTTTATATGCACCTCTATTTTTTTTCCACTTTTTTTAATATTATATTTTTTAGAATGTAACAGTTTACATACTTCGCTTATTTTGTTTTTAGTTCTGAATACTATTTTTTTATGTCCTAATTTATTTAATATAGACTCCTTTTTATCCACTAAAACTATCTTTCCTCCGTTAATAAATCCTACGCGGTCAGCAATTTCTTCCGCTTCTTCAATGTAATGTGTTGTTAAAATAATTGTTATTCCCATTTTTTTTAGGTTATAAATAATTTCCCACATCTCTTTTCTAAGTTCTACATCTACACCTGCAGAAGGTTCATCTAAAAAAAGTATATCAGGCTCGTGTGAAAGTGCTTTGGCAATGAGAACTCTCCTTTTCATTCCACCTGACAATTGAAGCAGTAAACTATTTTTTTTTTTCTGAAAGTTTTAGTTTTTCAAGAAGAGTATTTAGGTAGTTTTTATCTTCTTTCTTCCCCCATAGACCTCTTGAATAAGCAATGTTGTCCTTTACTTTTTCAAAAGCTTCTAAGTGTAACTCTTGTGGAACTATTCCTATTCGTTTCTTTATTTCTTTTCTATTTTTTGTTATATCTAATCCCCCGATAGTAATCTTACCTGACGAATGAAATACTAAACCACATAATACATTTATAAGAGTAGACTTCCCAGCACCATTAGGGCCTAAAAGAGCAAATATTTCACCCTGTTTTATTTTAAGGTTAATGTTATCTAAAGCTATAAAATTATTTTTATATACTTTACTCACATTTTCAAAAACAATTAGATCATTTTCTTTTATATTTTTATTCTCTATTATCAGCTTCTTTTTCTCTAATTTTTTTTTGTTTTTCATAAGATTTTTTTTCTGCATCTGGATCATATGCTGTTATTCCTACCTTAGGTTCTTCTTTTTTTGGAAGAGGTTTTGCTGGAGCACTATAAATTAGAGTTTTCCTTTCTTCAACATTTGAATCGTAGAAAGGATTAGATATTCTTACCTCTTCGCCGTTTTCCCTTCCTTTTTCCAATGCTTCATCAAACTCTTGAGCCTGAATTGGATCCCAAGGAAATTTGTATAATCTAGGCTCTTTTAATCCTTCAATTTGTACCAGTATGTGAATAGCTTTTCCTTCTGTCCACGAAACATGTAATAATGTAAGTTCCTCTAAATATCTATTTAAAAGTTCTAATTCTTTAGGTTTTGGGCGACTCAAGATTTCTAAAAAAGATATGTATATTAAAAAAAAAGAAATAAATCCAAGAGACAGACAAAAAATCTTATATTTAAGAGCTTTTCTTGCCCAAAAAGAAATAGCGATTACTGAAGAAATAATAATTACTAAAGTAAATAAAAACCAATTTAAAATGTCCATTATTTTCTCCCTATCAAACTCTTTCTTAGGCTATTAGCAGACCCTTCAACAAGTTTAAAATTATTGTCTAATTTAAATCTTAATGCGGTTTTTTCATTTCCTTGAAAATTTAAATATACTTTTTTTTCTAAAATTTGTTTTCTATAACTATTATCCGCTGTTACTAAACTAGCTACAATAGTTGCTTCAATTTTTGATTTTTTTGTGTCATGTTTAAATAAATGAACATTTGCTTGATATTCTCCTGAAATTATTCCTCTTGTAAAACTTATTTCATAATTTAGTGGAGTATGATCAGCAATTAAACCTCTATCATCTCTAAGTAAGTTAAAAACCATTCCTGATGTATTAGCATACCCCACCGCTCCATCACCTGGTCCTTTTACCCATAAATCTAAGTCAGCATCAATTTTATTTGACCAGAATAACTCAAATATTACACTGCCTACTGGCTCTTTAATGATTTCATCTTTTGTCTTAAGATTGAGCCAAGGCAACAATAAAAGAACTATTGCAACAAAACCTGATAAGGCTAAAAGGGTAACGTCTCTAAAAACAGTACTAGACTGTTCTTCAATTAGAACATCATCTTCATTTTCATCTATCATTAACTTCTCCCATTTCAATAATTCTAGAAAGAAGTCTGTTTGCTCCAGTTGATAAAATTTGAAAACAAATATTCAACCATACGCTAAAAATAGAACCAGCTAGTGTAGTATAAAGAGCAACGGACATTCCTTGTATTAAGGTAGATACCATTTTACTTATTTCTTCAGGGTTGCTAGATACACTTTTATCCACTCCTGATAATGCGATTATAAATCCTATAACTGTGCCAATAAGGCCAAGAATTACCAAAGTATTTGCAATAAATCTTATATAATTAATTTTATTAGCTAGCTTGATTCTAAGGGCAGCAGTGTAATTTCTCCTTGCTGCTGCGTCTTTAGGTTTGTTTTTTAGATAATGAAAGGCTACAGAATCTTTTTTTAATTGACTTTCATAAGTGAAGTTAATTTCCCTACTTATCCAAACAGTTTTCAACGTTGCTAGTGTAAGTCCTATTAAAAATAAAAATAATATTATTAAAACTATATATGTTACATCTGCCTTTATAGCTTCTACAACATATCCTTGTGTAACGAGAACAATTAAAAAAACAAGCCCAACTAAATTCATAAGTGAATATCTTAAGACTAATAAGTATTTCAAATTCATTTTTTATCCTTTATATCCAGATCTAAGTTTTTCATAATTATTATTTATACTATTTTTATCTAAATTTCCCTTTTTATCTAAATTAAATTGAAAAATAGTTAACTCCTTCCCAATTTCGTTAAGTATTTTATTTGACTTGAGTATCTGTTTTCTACTATTTGTGTCAGGGTCAACAACTGAAACAACCATTTTTGCTAGAATGGGCACAAATGGCTTTTTATCTTCTCTGTAAAGGTGAATATTCACTATATACTTGCCCTCGCTAATTCCTCTAGAATAAGATACTTCATAGTTTACTGGGGTATTATCTTTATACTTTCCTAAATCGTCTCTGAGTAAATTAAAAAATAATCCGCCTTGGTTAGAATATCCTACTGGAATGTCTTCAGGAGCTTTTACCCATAAATCAATGTCAACATCTCTATCGTTATCCCAAAAGAGTTCGACTATAACGTTTCCAGGTGGATCAGAGCTTTTTTCTTTTTCTGTAGGAGGATTTACGAATGGTATTAAAAGCACTACCATTGAAATAAAACCAGTCAATGTCAGAAGAATAACATCTCTAAAAATAGTATCACTTTCTTTATAATCTTTCATAATTTCTATTTATTTTATTACAATAAATTATTTAAAAATATTTTAATACAGAAAAAAATACTAAAATGTAGTTTTTTTTAAATTTTTTTATCATTAATTCTTGACCTATAAAAATTAAAACCTAAAATTAATAGGAGTAATAAATATTAATTAAGGGAGGTCTAATGATAAGAATTACTATATTAGCTCTAAGTATTTTTTCTTTAGTTCAGTTATCGAATGCTGATACTGACTGGAAAGATATTTCGAGCGGTGCTAATAAGTCTCCAGACAACTGGGTAACACATCACGGTTCGCTTGATGGACAGCGTTTTTCTGGACTTAAACAAATAAATAAAAAAAATGTTAAAAAACTCAAAGTGGCTTTCACAGCTGCGGTCGGAGGACATACACCAGGTGGAGCTTGGTGGACATACGCTGGTTTAGAAGGAACTCCAGTTGTTGAAGATGGTATGATCTATGTGACCGATGGTTGGGGATCCGTTTATAAATTCGACGTCAGACAGAATGGAAAAAAAGTTTGGAGAATGAATCCTGACACTGATCAGGATTATGCTGGGCATATTTCTTGTTGTGGAATTAACAACAGAGGCGCAGTTCTTTTTCAAGATAAGGTAGTTTCTCATACTATTGATGGAAGATTAATAGTTACTAATAAAGAGTCTGGTGAAATTGAGCAAGACATTGCAATTGCAGACCTAAGTATTGGTGAAAGCATAACAGCAGCACCTTTAGTAGTTAAAAATGGAGCTGCAATTACAGGTATTGCTGGTGGAGAATATGGTATTAGAGGTTATATCAACTCTACAAATCTTGCAGATGGTTCCAGAAATTGGAGAACTTATACAATTCCAGCTCCTGGAGAGCCTGGTTCTGAAACTTGGAAACAAGGTCCAGAAGCTCACAGTAAAGATGCTTGGTTGCATGGTGGAGGATCAACTTGGGTTACTGGTACTTATGATGAAGAGTTAAATACGATTTATTGGGGAGCCGGAAATCCTGGTCCAGATTGGGATAATGAATATCGTCCAGGCGATAACTTATACAGTAATAGTGCGTTAGCTCTGGATGCAGACACAGGCAAGATTAAGTGGTATTTCCAATACACACCAAACGATCCTTATGATTTTGACGGTGTTAATGAGTTAACTGTAGTTAATACCAAAATATTTGGTAAAAAAACTAAAGCCTTACTTCATGCAGATAGAAATGGTTTTGCTTATGCTTTAGATGCTAATTCAGGAAAATTTCTATGGGGAACGCCTTTTGTTAAAAAGCTAGACTGGACATCTGGTTTAGATAAATACACTGGAAGACCTATGGACTATGATCCTAATAAAGATGTGCAGAAATATGTACCCGCCTCTAGTTCAGGAAGAGCTGGTAATGAAGGTCTTTCCTGTCCAGGTAATATGGGAGGTAAAAATTGGCCACCTACTGCGTATGATCCTAATAGAAAGCTTTACTACATACCAGTTATCGAGAGTTGTGCAGGACATGTTACTGTAGCTCAAGAAAAACCTTGGGAACCAAGAGCACTATATTTCGGTGGTGGTCCTAAAATGGGTCCACAAATTACCGGAAGCGTAGCCGCCATGGATGTAAACACTGGTAAGGTTGTTGCCAAATATGATATGAATTATCCAAATCTTGCAGGTATGTTAGCTACTAAAGGTGGATTGGTTTTTAGTGCAAGTCCAGACGGGACCATATTTGCTCTAGATTCTGATAACTTAAAAGAGCTATGGAGATTTGAAACAAACTTTGGAACTAATGCGCCTCCAATGACTTTTGCTGTAGATGGCAAGCAGTATGTTGCTGTTCTAGCAGGATTAGGTGGAGCATGGCCACAGTGGTTTAATTCTACTACTCCTGGTTTAGAAAAAGTTGAGTCAGGTAATATGCTATTCGTATTTAGTCTATAATCTGCAATAAAACTATTTGTGAAGCTCTTTTTAAAAAGAGCTTCACTAAATAAAGAAAATGAAAATTTTTAAAATATCTAGTATCTACATACTTCTTTCATATATATACTTCTTACTCTGCTCTAGCTTATATGCAGACATCAGAGACTTTGAAATAGGAAAAAATGTACTGAATATTGCTGAAAAAGGTTATGTCAACTTTAAATGTATTGATGAAAAAAAATTAAGTAGTTTTTCAGATTTTAAAGCCTGCAATGAAAACCAAAACGGTTTATTTCTTTTTAAATTAGAATATGACGATAGGTATGCCTATAATGAAAACTTCGAAGGTACTCAAGTTGCAGGACATCCTGTGATATTGACTATTGGAGTTTCAGATAAAGGTATAATTCGTCATATTGAAACTGATACAGACCCCAAGGCACCTTTTTACTTTAAAAAACAGGCTCATTTATTTTGGATGAGAATTTATTCTAAATATGGATCTGATAACTGGATCTGCGAGCAAAGAGAAAGAAAAAAAAATCATTTAGTAATAAACAAGAAATATCTTAACAGAATATGTACAAAGACCTTAACAACTAAAACTATTTCATTGCACACTGAATTTTATTATGTTGGAGAAAAAACAAAAGAAGGTCTTGTTAGTAGAACTAATATGAAAATTATAGCCAATAATAAAAGTTAAGTATAATGACAAATAAGATCATTAAAATATTTTATTTTACTATCTTACTTTTCCTCTCAAATAGTTTTTTGAGCTATGCTAATTCCGATTATGGATTATCTTTGTTTAAAAAAGGAAATTGTAAATCATGTCATCAATGGCATGGAGACGGTGGAGCCTCTTATGGCGGAGCAGCAGTTTCTTTAAGAACAACTGGGCTTGAAAGAGATGATTTAATAACTTTAATATCATGTGGAAGGCCTGGAACAAATATGCCTTTTTTTGATAAAATGGCTTATAAAGATGATAGATGCTTTGGTCTTACATTTAAAGATTTTGAAGGTGAAGATGCTAATAGGCCACTTCCAGCAAGAAAAAAATTGAATAACAGACAAATCCAAGCAGTGGTTGATTTTATTATAAGTGATTTAAAAGGTAAGGAAGTCACAAAAGAATACTGCATTAAATATTTTGGCAAACCTACAAGAGCGTGTGAAAGTTATTAACATTTAATCTGCTCTTATTTTAAAACTTTCAAAGCAACTCTTCCGGCTTACTTCTAATTCAAAAGGTGTATATTGCTTTTTAGAAAATATATTCCATATCCAAGAGCCAATATTCTCTAATGTAGGATTTTCTAAACCATGTATATCATTTAAGTATTTATGATCTAGTTTTTTTTTTGCAATTCTAATTAATTTATTTATTTCTAAAAAATCATAAATAATACCATTTTTATTTATCTTTCCTTCAAACGATATAGTAACGTAAAAGGAGTGACCGTGTATATTCTCATTAGCTTTATTTTTTGTTATTTTTAATGAATGGGCTGCTTCAAAAGTAAATGATTTTGATATTAAGTGCTTCATTATTTGATGCCCAAATATTTATGAGATTGTAAGCTTAAACGCCATTTAGGATTTTTTAAAATAAAATCTATTGTTTTTTTAAGGTTCTCATTAAGATTTTTATTATCGAGTGGCTGAAGAAAAAAATGTTCAAAATTATACTTTTCTATACTCTTTAATTTTATGCCTTTTTGCGGAAAAACTACTTTTATTTCATTGCCTTTTTTTAAAACTGTTTTGGTTCTGGCTTTTGGGCTCACACAAATCCAATCTATACCTTTAGGTGGCTTTATTGTGCCGTTAGTTTCTACTGCTATGAAAAATTTATTACTTTTAAGAGTATTTAGTAAATTAGTATTTAGCTGTAGCATCGGTTCACCTCCAGTAAAAACTATAAACTTATTAGGTTTATCTTTTGGCCAAATTTTGCAAATCTTATTTACTAATTCATTAAGGGTATATTTCCCTCCGTTCTCACCGTCTACACCTGTGAAATCTGTATCACAAAAAGTACATTTAGATTTTTTTCTGTCTTGTTCTTTTCCATTCCAGAGATTACAGCCAGAAAATCTGCAGAAGATAGCAGTCTTTCCTGAATTATATCCCTCTCCTTGTAGTGTCAAAAAGATTTCTTTTACGGCGTATTTCATAATGATAAGTTTCCTTCTTTTTTATAGAACTCTTTCCATCCCTTAGATCTAATTACACATGCAGGACATTTTTTGCAACCATAGCCCCAATCATTTAATTTTTTTTTCTCTCCTATATAACATGTATGAGTTTTTTCTCTAATTAATTTAAGTAATCTTTTACCTCCAATATTGTATGCCATCTTCCAAGTGTCAGACTTTGTTTTTTTCATAAGGGGTGTTTTGAAAATAAATTTCTTTTCCATCCCTAAATTAACTGTTTTATTTAGTTGTTTTATTGTTTCGTTTCTACAATCAGGATAACCGGAGTAATCAGTCTGACATACTCCTGAGACTATATGATTTATTTTTTTATCATACGCATAGGTAGCGCCAAAAATATAAAAGAACAGATTTCTTCCTGGAACAAATGTGTTAGGGATACCTTCCTTATTCGAAATATTGATCTTTTCAGTT
>PAAB01000070.1 GCA_002591705.1 Phycisphaerae bacterium | reverse complement strand
TTGCACTTGACTGAAGCCAGACTTCAGAACCAAAGACGCAATGAAGGAAAGAAGGGGAGTCGTTGTATCCATAAGCAAACGTCCGGTCATTCTCGCCCGTGGAGCAATATCGAATTGTCGGAGAACTTTGATCAATGTAGATGCCGGCACACGTATCCGGACAACCCGAGTTGATGACGGTAAACCCCTCGATGATTGTTGTGGAATCCTCACTCAAATGACAGTAGATGCCGTATCGAACACCTTCGCCATCGAGGGAGGTGGGTTCCGATCCAAATGGATCCGAACTCATCACCGTGATCGCCTTGCCTTGTGTGTCCAGAACCCCATTCCCGTTCCCCGTGTAGGTACCGGGCTCCACCAGGACCGTATCACCCGCAGTGGCATCGGAAATTGCCAACTCAATGCTGGTGTACTCGCAGGTTGAGCAGACATTCAGTGTGTCGGCATGGACAGGCAGACCTGGCAACAACACACCCAGAACCACAACAAGCAACCGAGTGAGGTTGATGGTGGTAGATGAAAAAAGAGCGATCGAGTCCATGGTCTCTGTCTCCCTTGTTCCCTGAAACCCGGTGAAGACCGTATTACAGCCGACACATGTTGTTTTCTCAACCAGAAAGTTCGGAAACACCCCTCATGGATACGCTACGCGGATCCATACCATTCGACATTCCCAAATACCACAGGGGAGGCAGGACAAACACCTGAAGGACATCGTCGGCGTCGAGGACAGCTGGATCTGGGGCCTACGCTGCACCTGGAACTTCTGATCAGCGTCGGCCCGACTCCAGTGCGGCCATGATGCCCCAGACCACGAAGGTCAGGACGAGGCTGCCCACCACCGAGATGTGGATGCCCCAGTCCAGATCTCCGAAGATCGCGTTCAGCACGACGAGCACCAGGACGAAGACCACCAGATTCGTCAGTATTCGCCTGGAGCGTGGATTCATGGGACGAACTCCGTTCATGGAACGTCTTCAGTCAGAGGAATCGCGATCCTCGTCGCGAAGAGCACGATCCACGGACGAGATGTTCATGAAGACGAACACCACCATGGCGACACTGAAGATCACCAGTCCGATCCAGGTGACGACTCCTCCGTTGCCGAACACCAGCATGACGCATCCCGCGATCGCCGACAGCGCCGTGACGAGCCACGTGATCAACGGGACGAAGGATCGGGTGTGATTGGTGTCCCAATCCGATTCCCTTCGGAGTAGACCGAGTTTCTTGAGATCGGACACACTCATGCCTCTGGCTCCCGTGACAGGAAGAAGTCGACGACCTGCTGGGTCGCGAATCGTGCCCGACCGCTGCGCAGCTTCACCAGCAGCAGCGGACCGTCGTACCGGGATGCGACCGTGGTGTGCAGGGCGGTGAAGGACTTCCGTTGCAACCACGTCTCCTTGGCGGATCCGAGAACGACCAGATCGGCCAGGGACGTCGCCTCGATGATCGAGGGAATCACGTGGGTGCTGACGATGGTGCGGACCGACACCTCGATCCGCTTTCGCTGGGTGGCGACGCTGGTGCGATCAGCCATCTCCTCTCCGAAGATGCCGGCCATCAGTGCGGACTGCGACGACTCCGCATCCTTCTCGTGCCGGACGATGTGCAGCAGCTCGATCCTGGATCCGGGTGAGGCCACCGCTTCCGCGACCGCGACCGCATATCGGGACTGCTTGG
Source organism: Phycisphaerae bacterium (assembly GCA_002591705.1). The sequence goes on along the minus strand of PAAB01000070.1, from coordinate 32,333 downwards.
GGTTGGCGGCGGGAATCACGATGTGCTTCGGATCCTCGGGAAGATCGCCGCGCAGCACGATGGTGTTCGCATCCGCGTTGCGAAGGACGTGATCGATCTCGGTGCCGATGACCAGTGATCGGACGGAACGCGCCCGACGCGGTCCGCCCCAACCCATGACCAGGGTGGTGATGTTCCGTTCCCGAATGGTCTCCACGATCGACTGCCCGGGGGATCTGCTCAACCGCAGTAGTCCGGAGGTGGCCAGTCCCTGACGGCGCGCCTGGTTGATGGCCTGATCGACCACGGACCGGCCGTCGCGGGTGAACCGTTCGGCGGAGGCGTAGGGAAGCTGTTCGGGAATTCCCACCACGTGGAGTGCCGTGACCTCCGTCTCGTCGATCGTCGCCAGTCTCGAGGCGACTTCGATCAGGGGTGCGGTGGTGTCCGGATTCGCAACCGGAACCAGCAGTCGCTGGGGTGCGCTGGTGGGAGGCGGGCTCTCCTCGAACAACACCGCCGATGCGCGGTACTCGTGCTCCTGGCGCTGCGAGTACAGGTAGTAGATGAGCAGTCCGATCGCCATCCAACCACCGGTGATGGCCATGGAAAGCGATTCCGCGATGAACAGGAAGACCGCGATGGCCAGCTGTCCCACTGCGGCCACGATCGGAATCAGGGGAAACAGGGGAACGACGTAGCCGTAGCGGAGTTTGTCGCCGTACTTGCGCCGGATGGTGATCGAGGCGATGTTCACCGCTGCGAACACCAGCAGGAACATCACGCAGGTCGCGGCGGCGACCTTCTCGACGGGAAGGGTGACCGCGACGACCGTGATGAGCACACCACTGGCGAGCAGGGCCATGACGGGCGTTCTCGTCTTGGGGGAGATGGAGGCCATCGCCTTGGGCAGGTAGTGGTCACGACCCATGGCGAAGCTGACGCGGGTGGAACTGAAGGTGGTCGCGTTCAGGGCGCTCATCGTGGAAAGGACCGCACCGATCACGAGCAGGATCGCACCGGTTCCCCACGGCATGAATGCGTTGGCCGCGACCGCCACGCCCGTCTCGCCCAGACCGGCAAGGTACCTCCAGGTCTCGTTGGATTCCCAGAGGGGATTCGCATCGAGCACCGCCTGGGGAATGGTCAATGCACCCAGGGACACGATCGCCACGAGGATGTAGATCGGAATCACGATCAGCAGCGAGAGGAACACGGCCTTGGGAATGTTGCGACGGGGATTCTCGACCTCCTCACCGGCCTGCACGATGATCTCGTATCCCTCGAAGGCGATGAAGGTGAGTCCCATCGCGACGAGGACGCCTGTGAATCCATTGGGCATGAAGGGGGCGAACCGGGCCCCGACCGTCGGATCGCTGGCGGTCTCGTGGGCTCCTCCCTGCAGCATGGCGACCAGACCCGAGATGATGAAGATCGCGATCACGATGACCTTCGCCACCGTGATGATGTTGCCCGCCTTTCCGGTCTCGCTGGAACCCCGGTAGTTGATGTAGATGAAGGCGATGCAGATGAAGACGGTCAGAACCTTGGCGAAGGGCCAGGCCGGCAGTCCGAACAGGGTTCCCAGATCACCGTGTTCGGCACCCGTGGGCGGAACGCCGAGTCCGAAGATCTGCTGGAGACCCCAGACGAAGTAGGCTCCGAAGATGACCGCGTAGAGGGAACCGGCCACGGCGTGGGCCAGCCAGTCCATCCACCCGGCAAGGAATGCACAGGGGCCGGGAAGGCCGAACCGGGCCCAGAGGTAGCCTCCTCCGGCCGCGGGAATCGCACTGCCGACCTCGGCGTAGACCATCGCGGTGCAGAAGGTCAGGAGACCGTTTAGACAGAAGGCGAGGATGAGGGCCGGACCGGCGATGCCCGCGGCGATGCCGGTCAGGGCGAATATTCCGGCGCCGATCATGGCACCGACGCCGACCATCGTGATGTCGAAGAGCTTCATGTCCCGGGCCAGCTGCGTGACGGCCTGCGACTGGGCGGCGGGAGTCACGTTCGATTCCTGCGTGGACATCGACTGCATGGTACCGAGTGGGGACCGGACGGTGGTCAGAAGAGGAGGTCGACCAGCTCGGAGATGCCTTGTCCCCGGGTGGCGATGGTCTCGCGGATTTCCCGACCTTCGGCGATGTCCAGAAGTTCGCGGACCAGCTTGCTCTCACCTGCGAAATCGGCCTTGTTGACCACGAAGGTGTCGGCGATCTCGAGAATGCCGGCCTTGTCCATCTGCACGGCGTCGCCCATCCCGGGTACGACGACGACGACGGTCGAATCGACGAACTCGCGGATCTTCACGTCGCTCTGACCGGAGCCGACCGTCTCCACGATGACGTCGTCGAATCCCGCGCCACCGATGAGTTCCAGAATGCCGTCGAGGGTCGCGTAGTCCTCACCGATGACGGCGAGGCTGCGGTAGAAGACCTGCTCGTCGACCTGGTTGAAGTCGACCCGGAGGCGATCTCCCAGCAGGGCACCGGACGAGATGGGACTCATCGGATCGAAGGCGATCACGGCCAGCTTCCGTCCCCGTTGGACCAGTTCGGAGGCCATGCAGGCGACCAGTGTGGACTTGCCCGCACCGGGTGATCCGGTGAGACCGATGACGCGACCCGGTCTCCGCCGTGGAGCCTCGGGAACCTCGCGACCCAGTTGCAGCAGACTGATGTTGCGGGCCAGGGCCGCCGAGGAGTTGTCGGTCGGAATGGGATCGAACGATCTGGTGCTGGACCGGACGCAGTCGACGATTTCCTGCATGCTCGTACCGGTGTGGAAGACCTGTTCGACGCCCGCATCGAGCAGGGTCTGCACATCCTCCTGGGGAATGATGCCCCCCACGTGGATGCGCATGTCGGGTCGCCCGACCTTCCGGCACTCCTCGATCAGATTCGGAACCAGAACCAGATGCGAATTGCTCATCATGGACGAGGCGATGCAGTCCACGTCCTCGTCCCGGGCACTGATCGCGAGGCTGCGGGGAGTCTGCCAGAGACCGGAGTAGATCACATGGATGCCGCTGTCGCGCATCGCACGGGAGATGAGCTTCACCCCACGATCATGACCGTCGAGTCCCATCTTGCCCAGCAGCACGCGTGGACGGTGGTCCAGGTCGCCGCATCGGTCGACCTTCTCGAGCACTGAAGTTGGTTCGGTGGTTGGATGTGCCATGGCAGGTTCGAATGCGCCATGATACCACCTGCCGGGGCTATACTCGCCGCATGGCCACTCCCATGCCCCCCAAGTCCGCTGCCGACCCCGTCGCCGCCCTCCACGACCGATTCTCGGACGCCATCGTGCGGGCCCTGGGGGAGGATTTCCGGGGAACCGACCCGGTGATCAGATCCACCGCGAATCCGGAGTTCGGGGATTTCCAGGTGAACGCCGCGATGGGACTCGGCAAGCGGCTGCAGCGGCAACCCAGGGAGGTCGCCCAGCAACTCATCGACCACGTCGATCTCGACGGACTCGCGGATCCCCCGGAGATCGCCGGTCCGGGGTTCATCAACATTCGACTCCGAACCGATGCGCTGGCGTCCTCGCTCGCCGCGATGGATGATGAATCGCTCGGCGTGATTCCGGCGACCGATCCCCATCCCGTGGTGATCGATCTGTGCGGGGTGAACGTGGCGAAGCAGCTGCACGTCGGGCACCTGCGGTCGACGATCATCGGGGACGCCCTCGCCCGGATCCTCGAACGATGCGGACGGACGGTGCTGCGTGAGAATCATCTCGGCGACTGGGGACTGCCCATCGCAATGGTGTTGTACCGACTCCGGGAAGCAGGAGTGAACCTCGACACACTGCAGCTTCCGGATCTGGACGCCGCCTACCGGGACGGGCAGTTGGTCACGAAGATGGACGAACGCGGACTGTCGATCGTTTCCGAACGGAACATCGGCGCGCACCGCATCGCGGAACTCGAGGAGCAGAATGCGGGAGCCCAGGAGCAGCGCGACGCCGCCGCCACCACGCTCGTCGCCCTCCAGCGGGAGGATCCAGAGCTGGTCGCGGATTGGCGCAAGCTGATCGACTGCACCATGCGGGCGGTGATCGACATCCTCGACAAACTCGGAGTGGCGCTGGGACCGGAACACAACCGGGGCGAATCCTTCTACCGGGAGCACCTGCCCGACATCGTCGACCTCTTCACCCGGAACCATCTCGCGGTGGAGGATGACGGAGCGCTGGTGGTCCGGTTCGATGATCGCGAACGTCCCATGCTCATCCGCAAATCGAACGGTGGATACCTCTACGCCACGACGGATCTCGCGGCAATCCGGCATCGGGTCGTCGAGGAGAACGCGAACCGCCTGATCTACGTCGTCGACGCCCGGCAGCGAGACCACTTCATCGACGTGTTCGATGCGTGCCGGCTTGCGGGATGGGGGGAGACCCCGGACGGATCACCGGTCGAGATGGTCCACATCCCGTTCGGATCGGTGCTCGGTGTCGACAAGAAGCCGCTCAAGACGCGGAGTGGCGAGAACGTCACCCTGGCGTCGCTGATCGACGAGGCGATCGGGCGCGGCTGCTCGGAGGTCCATCGACGGGCCGGGGACGAGAAGGCGCCCACCCACGGATTTTCCGACGAGGAGCTCGATCGGATCGGCGCGGGGGTCGGAATCGGTGCCATCAAGTATGCGGATCTCAGCAACGATCTGGTCCGCGACTACGTCTTCGACATGGATCGCATGATCGCATTCGAAGGCGACACCGGACCGTACCTCCAATACGCCCACGCACGGATCTGTTCAATCATCGCGAAGGCGGGGGACGCTGAGGCCGATGCGGCATCGGCCGATCTGCTGCTGGACGAACCGTCGGAGCGGGCACTGGCATTGCAGCTCCTTCGCTACGGACCGGTGGTGGCCGAAGCCGGACGGCACCTCGAACCGCATCGGATCTGCACGGAACTGCACACGTTGGCGGAGACATTCAACGGCTTCTACCAGCAGTGCCCGGTGCGAAAAGCCGCCTCCGACGAGTTGAGACGGTCCAGACTCCGTCTGTGCGACCTCTCCCGGCGGGTGCTCGCCGACGGGCTCGATCTGCTGGGAATCGAAGCGATTCAGACAATGTGACCCCATCGACCGACGTATACACTTGGGGATCCGGTCCCGAAGGTGGATCTTCCACAGGAGACGTCGATCATGGCCAATGCCAAGCACGGAAAATCGGGGGTGACCACCCCCGATCCGACCCCGGACGAGAAGTTGAACCCGGTTCTGTGGCCGCTGGGCATGATCCTGCTGATCGTGGCCATCGCGGCGTCCGGAGCACTGGTGCTGAAGCAGCTTGGCATCGTCACCGCCGGCCTGCCGGGATGCGGGGCGGAGAGCGATTGCGGCAAACTGGCCGATTCGGTCTGGGGCAGCATTCCGGGAGTGAATTGGCCCGTCTCGTACGTCGGCTTCAGCTACTTCCTGGGCATGCTGGTCGCGTGGATCACGACGGCACGTGGTGGGATACCCGATTCGCTCCGGTGGGTCGCACGCATCGGAGCCCTGGCATCGTTCGGATACATCGTCGTGATGATCTCGCTGCAGTCGTTCTGCATGTACTGCTTCGTCGCGCACCTGGCCAACTTCGGCTTCTGGATCGTGCTGGAGACGATGCCCAGACCCAAGTCCGATCCTTCGTTCAACGCCTTCATGACGGTGGCCTTCTCGTTCCTGTCGGTGAGCGCCGTGATCGCAATCGGTCAGATCCAGAAGCGGGACTCGGATCTGGAACGTGGCGCCCGGATGCAGGACGAGCTTGCGAGTGCCATCGCGTCACAGGTCGCTCCCAATTCGCAATCCGATCCGGGATCAGAATCACCAGCGGTCACGGATCCGGAGGCCGAACCCACCACCGGGGTCGTCGATTCGATGTTCACGGGCCGGTACCTGCTGGGTGATCCCGATGCACCCGTGAAGATCGTGATGATCTCCGACTACCAGTGTCCGGACTGCTACAAGTACGAGAAGGAGGTCATGGAGGTCTTCTCCCAGCGTGATGATGTCTCGTTGAGCGTGAAGCACTTCCCGTTCAATTCGGACTGCAATCCGAAGATGAAGACCAGGAAGCACGGAAACGCGTGCTGGGCCGCCCGTGCCGTCGAGACAGTGGGCATCCTGGGTGGAAACGACGCCTTCTGGAAGATGCACCAGTGGATGTTCGACCGACGTGGAACCTTCACCAATCAGGAGGTCACGGACTTCGTACGGACCCTGGGGATCGATCCCATCGAGTTCACCCGGATCATCAACGGCGAGGAGGTCAATGATCTCGTCCTCGCCGATGTGGACGAGGCCATCGGCTACGGGGTGCTGTTCACCCCCATGATCTTCATCAACGGTGTCGAGGTGAAGTGGTACCACATTCCCCAGAAACTCAGCTCGACGATCTCCAGGGTGGGTGATGCGATTGCAAGCGGACAGGCCAGTGCGGAAGTGCAGCGCCCTCCGACCGCGGATGAAAAGCTGATTCTCGACTGGAAGGACAACAAGGTCCGGCGCATCGGGGATTCACCGCACGATCTGTTCCGTGGTGTCGAGGATGCGGACATCCGGGTGGTGGTGTGGGGTGAGTACACTTCGCAGAACTTCATGAAGAAGATGTGGAACGAGCTGATTCCGAAGCTGGATCGGTATCCCAACCACTCCATCTCGTACCGCGTGTTCCCGATGAGTCCGGACTGCAACCGGAAGGTGAATGCGAGCATCAACAATTTCCCCCACGCGTGCCTGACCGCCCGGGCCATCAAGGCCGCCGTCATGACCGGTACACCAGAGCAGGCGTGGGCGCTGCATGAATGGCTGGTGGAATACGGTCCGGAAGTCGACGAGATGACCCTGATGACCGGTGCCGCGACATCGGGCCTGGATGTGGTCACGTTTCAGGAGGCGCTCAACAGTCCCGAGGTCGAACAAGCGGTCCTCCAGGATGTGAGCAAGGGGATCCAGATGCGATTCCGGGGACCCCCAGCCATCTTCGTCAACGATCGGTATGTTCCACGGTGGTCACCCGAAGCGGGCGACAACATTCTGGGACGCATACTGGCCGAAGCGGCTCGGGAGCAGTCGCAGGGGGAGTGACCCGGGTCAGTCGAAGACCATGGCGGCCGTCGGGGTGGTCGAAGTCCTGATCCCCGCAATCCGGAAGCTTGCCTTCACATCGGCACCCCCTGTGTTCGAGGGAGTGCTGACCTTGAGGTTCTCGAGTGCATTGACACCGAGATCGGAGAGATCGACTCCGATCGCCTTCCACTCGTAGGAACCACAGAGGGGTGAACCGCTGTTGGAATATCTTCGAGTGAAGAGTCGCTCGGGTGCGATGCGCCTGTAGTGGTCGATGACGTACGGCGTACCGACGGTGTTTCCCTGGTCGTCGACCGCTTCGATCTGGATCCAACTGTTGCCCGACATCTCCAAGACCAGGAGTTCGCCGACCTCGTCGGAGAGGGGACTGTTGTCCCGGATCGTCTCCTCGAACCGGATCACACACGAGAAATCCGCACAGGTACGTCGGTGTACGTACGCATTCAGATTCTCGTGGTTGAACGCCCCGAGGATCCGATCGGCGAACAACCGACGATCGAGGGAGCTGGTCCCGGATCCGTTTCCATCCTCGTTCTGGATGGGATGGACACCGGGATCGCCGGTCTGGCATTCATGGCCGGTGATCACGCGGACCCGGTGATTGGGGCCGGAATACACCACATCCCGGACCTCGGATGCGAAGATGAACTCGTCGAAGTCGGATCCGTCGTCCCAGACCACCCGTCTCAGCAGGAGATCGTCCTCGCGGGCGTGGGACGGATCACCACAGCAGGGTGATTCGACGTGGATCTCGATGGTCCCTCCGTGATTTCCGTTGCATCCTCCACTCCCGATTCCCTGGGGTGACAGCAGGAGTGTGGTTCCGAGTGAAAGAGTGGTCAGGGACCAGACGGAGGAGAGGGGGTTCCATTGGGTGTTCATGGCCGGACTCCATGTTGAGTGGGATTCGAGTGGAAGGGTCCAATTCGAACCCCGACCGATCCACCGATTAATCATGGTCGGGGAGACCACGTTCGGTTCGTCCGGATCGTCCGGATCGACGGACGAGGAGGTGCGTGATCTTCCAGCACGATTCGCGCAGACCGAACACGGTCCACACTGCCACAGCCGAAAGACCCGTTGGAACCACGATCCACGAGGAGTGTTCGATGGCGATGCAGGACATCGGAAGGGAATCGAACCAGTCCACGATCGTGATCACGCATCGGGTGGGGAACATCATCAGTTCCGGTGACACCAGATCCTCCAGTCCGAACACGGACAAGGTGATCTTGAGGCATGACAGACCGAGGATGGTTGTCAGGAACGGAACGAGGATGATCGACAACGGGACCGCAAACGGAGAGATGGTTCCGAAGTGATGGACGATGATCGGGATCGAGGCCAACCACGCAACGACCGAAACGACCAGGGTGGTCTGGATGGATGCGACAGCGCATGACCGGACTCCGATACCCGCCGTGGGCCCGGTCCTCCGGAACCATCGTCTTTGCACGCTTCGGGTTCCCGTCAGGATGAAGAGCACGACGACGAAGCTCAGTTGGAATCCGGGAAGAAAGAGAGATCCCGGATTGTGAAGAAGGATCACCATCGCCGCGAGGAACAGGAGGCTCGTGGATTTCGGGAATCGTCCACGGCATGCTCCCAGTGAAAGCGTGATCGCCATGATGGCCGAGCGGACGATCGGTGGCCTCCATGAGACGATGGTGAGATAGAGAAGCGTGGTGATGATGGTCGACAATGCGATCACCGGACCGGATGCACCCGACACCCTGCAGATGAAAAACACGAATCCGATGACGATACCGAGGTGCATGCCGGAGATGGCGAGGACATGCGCAACCCCCGTCCGACGGAACGGGGCGGAGACCCGGTTCCACGATGGACCCCGAATTCCGATCGTCATGCCCAGAAGCAGTGTTCGTTCGCGATATGCACTCACACCACGGGAGACGATCTCGGCGAACCGGGACCGCAGGGCACCCCGCAAGGACGGAATCATGCCGGAGAGACCGTCTTCGGGGAGACGGTGCACCAGTCGTGGATCCGGAACCACCAGACGACCTCGGTACCCGCTGAACCTGGCCATCGAGGTCCAGTCGACACCATTCCCGTCCGCGGATTCGGGTCCGCCCGGGGGAAAGATCCATCCCACCAGATGGACAAGGTCGCCGTCGCACAGATGATGACCCCCCTCCACTCTCCACGACAGGCGTCCCCGGACGGACATGCGATTTCCCGTTGAATCCAGGAGTCGAATGGGGGTGAACAGTGATTTCGAACCCCATGAAGGATCGGGATCGATGTCAGTCACACGACCGATGAGTCTGAACAGGGTCGGACCGGTTTCGTATCCGGTCTGGATGATCGAATCATCCGTCCGGATTTCGTGGAGATGCCACGATCCCCAGCTGAAACCGAACAATCCGAAGACATACACCGGGACGGTTCCGATTCCGAGCAGAAACCGTAGTGAGAAGAGGACCGGTATCAGGAACCCCAACCACAACCAGTGCAGATGTTGATTCTCGGCAACCAGTATTCCGACGATGAAGAACATCGTCGCCTGCACGATCACCGGTGGTGTTCGGGTTCCCCCAGAATCCATTGGAGCATCTTCCTGCTCCGTGTGTCCGGGTTGGATGAATCGACCAAAATCCGATCCACAGAGAAAATGTCGTATCGGTGCGGATCGCAATCGAACAGCCACCGGACGTCGCGGTGACGTCCGGTGGCTGAATCCAGGAGGGATTTGTCACTTGCCGTACCTGGTCACGATGAATCCGACCACATCCCTCGAATCGACGATTCCGTCACCGTTCAGATCGTATTTGCTACCGGGAGTGACCTTGCCCCAGCTGTAGTAGAGCTCCATGAGATCCTTGATGTCCACGTTTCCATCCCCGTTGAAGTCACCGCGAGCGGGAGGTTCGGGACATTCTTTGAACACGTTTCCGCCGGAGTTGAACCAGTCGCCCTCGTTCTGGGTCGACGTATTGCAGTCGTACTCGCAGTTGTTCGATTTGGTCCGACCACCGCCGGAGGAGTACACGGCACCACCACCATCCGCGGCGTGGTTCTCCGTGAATCGGCAGTGCTTCAGGTACTCGGCGTTGTTGCGACCGTGACTGATGTACATCGCACCACCGGTGTAGGATTCGTCGGCGTTCTCGACCTCGCCGAATGCGGCCCGGTTCTCGATGAAGTACGAACGCTCAAGGTGCATCGAGACCGGATACGAGGCGTAGATGGCACCACCGTGAAGCATCGAAGGGACGGATCCGCCGTCGACACCCGTGGCACGGTTCTGCTCGTACCGGGTTCCGGTGCTGGTGAAATCGCATCCGGACATGTAGATGGCTCCACCCTCGGCGCCGCATCCCCAGGGGGAACGGACGCCCCGATCGGCTCGGGCGTAGTTGAATTCGAAGAGACAGTCCTCGATGTCAAGGGTGGAACTTGCGGCGTAGATCGCTCCACCACGGGCGACGGAGGCCCAGTAGGGCTTGTTCGACAGTGCTCCGTTGCCCTCGAAGACGCATCGGGACAGGGAGACGTCGCTCTGCCACATCTCGATCGCTCCGGCATCACCCAGGGAATTCGTCGTGTACCACGAGACGAGACGATCGAATTCGCACATGCTGAACTCGACGGTGCTGTAGTGGATCAGCAGTCCGTCCTCGCCCGGATCGAGCGGGATCCGGTGATCGAAGACCTGCTCGCTGTGGAATCCGATGAGAGAGAAACGAAGCTGCGACGAGGCGATCTCGTGACGCCCCGAAGGAGAGACGATCGATGTGTGGCCGGGGTGGGTTCCGCGACCGTAGAAATTGAGGGACTTGTCCACGATGCGGAGTGTCTCCTCGTACCGCCCGTCGGAGATGAGGACGTTGTCTCCGTCGCGGGCCGCATCGATGGCGGACTGGATCGTGGGGTAGTCGTTGGAGGGGACGAACAGATTCGCGGCCATCGCGGGGGTGGTGAGCCCGAGGAAACCGGCGGCGAGTACAAGGGTCTTGGACTGCATCATTGTTCTCCTGGTTGGGGTTCGAACGGAGGATTCAAGGGTCTCCGTCAGCACCAATGCGTCCCGGCGATCCGGATCTCACAGCAAATCCGGTATTTGCTCACCGGGGCCCTCCACAGCCCCTCAGAAGGCCTTGAAAGGGGCTTTCAGGGGGTCAACGACCGTTCATCCGGCCGGGAGAAGACTGCTCCTGCGGAGATCCCCGGCCCAACCAAATGGAGCATGGGGAACGCCGGCACCTTGACGATTTTGGGGTGGGGGGGTCGAATGAGGAATCAATGGGAATCATCCACGGACACCTGCGACCACTCGCCACCCTCCGATCCGCCCTGGAGGGGGATCGGATGCACCACGCCTGGATCTTCTCCGGACCCGAGGGGGTCGGGAAGTGCACGGTGGCGGAGGAGTTGTCGAGGATCCTGCTCGACCCCTCCCTTGATGCAGCACACCTCGGAGAACCCGAACCGGTGCTCGCCACCGAGGTGGGCACCCTGCTCACCGCGGGAACCCATCCCGATCTCCATGTGATTCGCAAGGAGGATGCGGCGTGGTCCGACAACCGGCAGCTCAGGGAGCGGAAGCAGTTGAACATTCCGCTCGATCTGCTGCGTGAAAGGATGATCGGCGGTCGAACGTCGGATGGAAAGATCAAGGACGCTCCCGCCTACCGGACCGCATCCATGGGCAACGGAAAGATCTTCATCATCGACGAGTCCGAACTGCTCGATCGAACCGCCCAGAACGTACTTCTCAAGACGCTCGAGGAGCCGCCGGCGGGAACCTACATCATCCTCGTCACTTCCAAGCCGGATCGTCTCCTTCCCACCATCCGGAGCCGCTGCCAGCAGCTACCGTTCGGTAGTCTCGATGTCGATTCGATGGGGAAGTGGGTCGATGACGCCGGATACGAGGATGATGAGACGTCACGATCTTGGTTGTTGTCGTGGGCGGAGGGATCTCCGGGCCGGTACGAGAACGCCCGGAAGCACGATCTGGTGCAGTGGGGAGCAACTCTGGAACCGCTCCTGAACCAGGTCGACGGTGGTCGGTTCGCTCCGGATCTCGCGCCCACGATGGTGGAACTGATCGATCAGTACGCCGAAGTGCAGATGGCCGAGAACAGCAAGGGAAGCAAGGAGTCGGCGAACCGATCGGGAGTGAGGACCCTCATCGGACTGCTCAGTCACCACCTCCGCACCAGACTTGCAGCATCCGACGGAACGGATGTCCGCAACAGAATCTGCTCCACGATCGACCTGCTGGTCCAGATCGAACAGGAGAGCGAGAGTCACATCAACATCAAGCAGTTGATGGAGTCGCTTTCCGCAAGCTGGCGCGATCCCGAATCCGTCGGGACATCCTGATCAGACGGGGGTGCCGATGGATGCTCCACGAAGACCTCCGATCGGAGGGACGCGTCGGGTGGAGCAGAACAGGACGACGACCGCACCGACCAGTATCTGGATGATGCTCAACTGTTGACCCCTGGAGAGACCCATCAGCAGTTCGATTCCCTCGTCCGGCTGCCGGAAGATCTCCGTGAGAATGCGGAGCATTCCGTAGAAGATCAGGAAGCAACCGGCGATGACACCGGGTTTCCTCGGCCTCAACCAGACCAGAACGAGTAGAAGAAGCAGAACCGGACCATCGGACAGGGCCTGGAACATCTGGGATGGAAGGTAGGCGTTGAGCTGGGGTTCGATGACCTCGATGACCCGCTGGTTCCCCGCGTACGCCTCGCTCACCACACGCTCCAGGAACGATGAATCACCGCCGATGGTCGTACGAAGCGGGGTGAGATCGATGTCGCTCCGCTGGAAGATCTCCGTGGGATACTTCACCGTCCACCACGGAGCCTCGCCCTCTCCGGTCCACTTCTTTCCCCACAGTTCGCCGTTGATGAAGTTGGCCATCCTGCCCAGAAAGAGTCCCGGTGGAGCGATCAGCGCCCCGATGTCGACGGGATGCAGCATGGGAAAACCCCGACGTGCACCGAAGAGCATCAGGGCAGCGATCACCCCGAGCATGCCGCCGTGACTGGCCATGCCCCCCTTGTGGATCGCCAGGAGATCCCAGAATGGAAATGCGGATGAAAAACCGATGAAGAGGGAAGGGTCGTAGAACAACGCGTAGCCGAGTCGGCCACCGAGCAGCACACCGAGGATGATGTAGATCATCATGTCACCGGCCATCGGGGGAGTAAGCAGACACCGACGTGTTCTCGCCAGGCACCATGTCATCCACCATGCGATCAGGAAACCGGCGACGTACGCCAACCCGTACCAGCGGATGCCGAATCCATCCCCGAATCGGAACAGGTACGGATCAAGGGAATGAAGGTAGGATTCTGCGACGATGCTGTACACGATGGGGGTCCGGAGTGTGATTCACATTCGAATGGAAGTCATCATACGACAGGGTTTGGATCATGACCGAAGACGTCAGTAACGCGGTACCCGCTCCGTCCGAGTTTCCGAAGCCGGATCAGGATGCGGATCTGACCCCCTTTCTGCGGATCCTCCTCTCCGGTCGAAGCCTCACCGAGGATGAATCCTCGGCCGCATACGACGCCATGATGAGTGGTCGCGTTCACCACGGTGAGATGGGGGCACTGCTCGCACTGCTGGCCACCCGGATCCCGACCACGGATGAGCTGGTCGGTGCGGCACGGGTCATGCGGAGGAATGTCACCGGCATCGAGGTGTCCGGATCCACCGACGACATCCTCGATACCGCGGGAACCGGAGGCGCTCCGAAGACGTTCAATGTCTCCACCGCGGCGGCGATCGTCTCAGCCGGCGCCGGTGTGAAGGTCGCCAAGCACGGAAACCGGTCACGGACCGGCCGGGGTTCGGCCGAGGCCCTGCAGTCGCTGGGGGTCGACGTCGATGCCGATCCGGGGGTCCAGGCCCGTTGCCTCGACGAAGTCGGGATCTGCTTCTGTTTCGCAATCCACCATCACCCCGCAACCAGACATGTGATGCCCGTTCGGAAGGCCCTCGGGGTTCCGACGATGTTCAACCTCCTCGGTCCCCTGACCAATCCCGCCGGCGCCGGACGACAGGTCATGGGCATCTACGATGATCGTTTTCTCACGGTGATCGCCGAGACCCTGGATCGACTGGGGACCCGACGGGCCGTCATCGTGCATTCGGAGGATGGACTGGATGAATGTTCTATTTCCGCTCCGACGACGATCGTGGATGTCCGGGACGGTTCGATCGAACGATCGACGATCCGTCCGGAGGATGTGGGGTTGGAGACGGCGGAGATCGGACGTGTGACCGCTGCGGACCTCGACCATGCGACGGAGATGATCCGTGGGGTGATTGACGGCAAGCTCCATGGTCCCCCGCGTGACATGACGATTCTCAACTCCGCCGTCGCCCTGCTTGCGGCCGGACGCTGCACGGATCTCGGTGAAGGGGTTCGTCTGGCCGGGGATTCGATCGATTCGGGTCGATCACTGGGGATCCTCGAGCGACTCGTCGAATGTTCGAGGGGTTGAGGGTCTCGTCGGCAGGAGCATTCCGTATTCGAACCGGATGTGGTCCTGCACCGGTCCGTTCGCACCCTCGTCGAGGGTGATCTCGAGAACACCTCCGGAAAGACCGATGTCGATGGAGTGCTCACTCTGACCGGAATTGAAGATGCAGCGGTGCACCTGTTCCCCGTCGACCAGGATGTTCATTCCACAATCACCCCATTTCGTGGCATGGTCGGGCATGCGGGCGGTGGATCGGAACCTGAAGGATCCATCCGGAAGCAGATACCGGACCGAGACCGGACCATGCAGTTCCACGGGCGAAAGACCGAATGGAGCGGATGGGTCGGTGACATGCGGTGGTCGGACGATCGACCGTGTCTCCGGACCCTCAATGGACTCGATGATGAGTGAACCGATGGGATGGATCGAGGATCCACCGAACGATATGGTGTGGATCATCTGGAGATGGGGTCCGGATTGGTCGTCGGGCGATGATTCGACAGCATGCACGTGATCACCGAACTCGAGGTGGCCGTCCGGAGTGATCCCGATGTCGGGAAAGTGGACGATCGTCCCGTCGTTCGTCCAGACCATGGGATCGGATGGGGGGGTGTTCCGACCGAAGAGATCGATTTCGACGATGCGATCGTGTCGGATCTCCAGTGTCCGAGTTCCTCCCTCCGAACCGGTCTCGATTCTGAGTACGGGTGCGAGTTCGAGGATGAACCCCTCGACCACATCGCCGTTGCGGAGCCGGACCACGTCCATGTCCGAATCCATTTCGGACGTCGTCCCGGTGTCCGATGCACCGAGGATGATCCGGTCGATTTCATCGATGGGAATATCGAGTTGCCCGATCCATTCGTGCTGCCAGCGCAGACGATCCTCATCCGGACCGACCACGATGGTTCCGGGGAAGGTTTGTCCGTCGTGGAGCACGACCGTGGGCTGGTTGATCTTCAGTGGATGGGGTGTGGGACGTAGAAAGGCGATGCACTCGTCGTACGGGATGGTCGTGAAACCGTCTTCTGAATCGATGAATTCGATCACCCCCGAACCGAGGGTCGTGAGCTGGACCGGTCGAACCGTACCGGAGGTGTCCAGCAGCATGAACGAGTCGCCGAGTGCGGGCGATGTCGAAAGGACGAATGCGGTGATTGAGGTTGTGATGATTTTCATCGTTGGAAGATCGGAAGGTATCTCTTGGGCATCTGAAGGACGATCAGCGACATCGCCGTGGAATACGAACCGCCGATGTGGTTGTCGATCCATCCCCCGTTGACCGACTGACGTTCGATGATGTCCTCGCGGGCGGCTGTCCACCACCTCCTCCACCGTTCACCTCCGGCCATGTACATGGCCTGGATCGCGTAGTACTGGCCGTAGTAGTAGTGGGATTGCCGCATGGACCGGCGACCGGGCATCGCATTCTTCTCCAGGTAGTCGAGTCCCCGGTCGATGGCATCCCCCTTGTAGACCCCGGCATAGAAGAGGCTGGCCACACCCGCTGCGGTCCTTGGCCAGGCGGAACTCCCCTCCCGACTCATGTAGCGGAATCCACCATCTACGTTCTGGCATCGCTTCACATATTCGACAGCCTTGTCGATCGTCGATTCGGGAACCTTGATGCCGGCGTTTCTCGCACTGCGGAGGGCCATGACTTCGCAGATCGTCACTGAAATGTCGGCATCGGAGGGGATGGGTTGGTACCTCCATCCACCCTCCTCGTTCTGCGTACGGACGATCAGATCGACGGCCTTCTCGAGGGCGGTGCGGACCCGGTCGTCCCCGGGTGTCATGCCGTAGATCTCTCCGAGGAAGAGGGTTGCGAAACCGTGCCCGTACATCGGGCCATGCGAGGTCTCGGCTGCGATCAGGCCGGTCTCGGTGCAGTGTTCCAGGACGAAATCGAGTGCTCTCCGGACCTGTTCACCGTATCGGCCGCGGCCCGGGAGGTGTCCATCGGACATGAAGGCGATGGCGGCGAGCGAGGTGATTCCGACGTGATTCGCGTATCGACCGGATCCGAATGATCCGTTCTCGACCTGTTGTCCGGCGAGGTACTCCATTCCACGTCCGACTGCTGCATGCAAGCGATCGTTCATCTCTCCGTTCGAAGGTGCGTTCTCCGCTCCTCCGGGAATGGACGGTTCGTCCGTGGAGGATGGGGATGGAGTGGATTCGGGGTCGGACGGACCCGGATTCGGTGCCTCATCCCGTGCCATGGTGGAAGGGATGATGGTCAGGATCAGGATGGGGACCAGTGCCTTAATCACGGCTGGATTCCCTTCGTGATTCCCTGGCGAGCCTCCGGTAGTACTCGGTGGTCATCTGTTCATAGAGTGAGGAGTACTCGTCGCGCCTTCCCTGCTGGAGCATGCGGCGGACACGGTCGGGAAGGGCTCCCCATTCGGAACCGATTTCGTCGATGGGTCCCGAGAGGTTCGGTTCCTCCGGTTGCAGAACGATCCGTCCACCGTCGGATTCGGATGGATCCGACGACGAATCCGTCTGTTGTCGATCCATCGATCCGGGATTCGTTTCCATCGATTCGGACGAGCCCGACGAGTTTCTCTGCTGTCGTTCGGCGTTTTCGATCAGACGATCGAGTTCGTCGATGACATCCTGCTGGATCCGCTGCGTCTGCACGCCGGTGGATTCGATTCCCAGGCGTCGTGCCGCCTCGTTCATTCCACGGACCGCGTTGACGAGGACATCGAGACCTTGTGGTACGTCGTCCGGTACGTCGATTCCGCCCTCATCCGGAGCGATGTCTGACTCCGGATCCAGTCCGAGCAGTTCGTCGAGATCCGCCAATCCTTCACCGGATGGATCGCTGGTTGCTTGATTCGGTGTGACCGGATTCATCGAAGGGGGTGGTTGGATCACCGGATCCGCGGAGGAACCGTCTTCGGCTTTCTCGATCCCTTCATCACGGAGGGTCTCGATCATCGATAGACCCAGTTCCGCCAACGATTCCTGCTGCGTCGCCATGTCGGTGATCATGAAGGTTCGATCGGCACCGGACAGATCGGAGATGGACTCGATCCGCTTCGTCCGGGAGAGAAGGCTGGCCTGGAGGCTTCTCAGCAATCTGAGTTCCGCGATGGGGGGGACCGATCCTTGTTCGGATGGGGTTGATCCGGTATCCCGATCGGTTCCCGAACCGGAAGACGATCCCGATTCCGCGAATCGCCCATCACCCTCTCCGTTCCGGAGGGATTCCGCGATCTCGACGAGATGGTCCATGACCATCTGCTGACGGAGGAACATCATCGAATCGAATGCACCATCCCGAAGACCCGTGACGATGGGTGTGCACAGATCGTCGATCCGATCGTGCACATGCATGAGAATCATGTTGTCGGCGACCTCATCGTTCGATTCGGCGACTTCGCGAATCGACACCCGGACCTGTTCCTGTCTCCTGGCCAGCTGACGCATCATGAACCGTGTTCGACGATCGGAATTCGCATCCACCATTCCACCGCTCGATTCGACGATGTCCGCCTGCTGGGCAGCAAGCTCACGGTAGATGGTCTCCAGTTCGCCCCGGCCACCGGATCGGTTGTCCTGGAGAACCTCCTCCATCCGCTTGCGGGACAGTTCCAGAGCGGAAAGAAGCTGATCGAGTGATCCACGCTCGTCGGACCCGACCTTCGCCACCGGGACCGGTGAGGCTCGAAGGGACATGATCGCCGAGGCCTGGAAGCCGGCCGCATCGATCAGCCGGTCGGTGATGTCACGGGACATTTCTCCACCGGACTCAGCACGGCCGGCCACCGACAGGGTGTTCGTGCGAAGACGGATCATCCTCGTGTCCAGATTCGAGAAGACACCATCGATGATCGATGTCTCGAATCTGGATATCTCACGTTTCTGGGTCTGGATGAGACGTTCGATGGACGTGTTGAGTTCCTCGAAGATGCGGACCAGATCCTCGACCTCGACACCGGTGCCGTCGTTCAACTCCTTCCTCATTCCCCGAAGCGCGTCGAGGGCCGACTGCTGGGAGGTCGCGGCGTTCTGCATCTGCGCCCGGGAGATCTGTTCGGCGGCGTCCCGCATGTTCTCCTCGACACGCATTCGCTCCGATATGCCGGCGGCGTCATTCATCGATTCGGCGGTCCGTGGATCGGTCGAGGACAACGTGTCGGATCGTTCCCGAAGCGATCTCTCGAGTTCACGGACCGAATCGATCAACGAACGCTGTTCACGCGCAAGATCGTCGATGGTGCTTGATTGTCCATCGTTCATCGATTCGCGGCGGAGGCCGATGAATTCGTCCCGGAGATCGGATGAACGGTCCAGGATGTTCTCCTGACGGATGATGATGTCCTCGATCATCCGTTCGACCAGCCATGATTCCTGATCCTCGCCGAGCAGAGCGACGATCTCGGAGAACTCGAACCGGACATCCGACTGGAGGGTGATCGTCCGTTCACGATCACCGGTCCCCATCGCCTCCACCGCCGATTCCGACAGCGCTGACGCCGATTCGAGTGAATCGCCTGACATCCGGAGCAGTGACTCGATCTTCACATCGGTCAGGCGATTCATCTCCATCCTGGAACGAATGGTGTCCAGCATGGATATCTGATCCCGTATCGAGCGTGTCAATGACGCCTGCTCGCGTTCCTCCTGCGCCGTCCAGGAACCGGTTGCCGAGACACGCTGGAGACGATCCTGGATCGCATCGAGATCCCGGATGCGTCGCTGCAGGAGATCGAACTGGCTCCTGATCGAGGAGAGAAGTGTCGACCGGTCGATGATCTCCACGCGGCGTGGTGCCGCATCGATTCGTCGCATCGATCCCGATTCACGGTAGGTATCCACCACGGACCCGTCGATCCGAAGCCTGGTTCCCACCCGGGTCGGGATCGTGTTCAGATCGAGGCTGGTGGCAAGCTCATGGGTTCGTTCCCCGGAAGACGACGACGTGCTCCACATGGATTCGGAAGAGGGTGTGGCGTCGTCGTGCTCCGGACCCACCTCGACAACCACCCGGTCGACCCCGAGATCGTCCGATGAGCGGACCCGGATCGGAACGACCGCGGTGGGAAGGACGGCTATGTCACGGTCCGGAATCTCGATGGTGATGACGGGTTCCAGGTCCGCCACCACCTCGACGTCGATTCCCCAAGCATCGACACCGACAAGCCCGTCCACGTCCCGGAGAAGGAATGTCATCTCGGATGTGTCGGTCGCGACCCACCGGAGGTGGAAGGTGTCGGGTTCGGATGGTTCGTACCCGATCTCCATCCCGTCGGGAACCGCTTCGACGAGGACATCCGACAACCATTCCATCCGTCGACGGTGGTCCTCCGGAAGTCCGAGATCGTTGTTCGAGACGATGGTGAGTGATATTCCGGACCGCTCGAGGACCGGAGGGGGAATGAACCCCGGCACGGGTCCGGTCGGTTCATGGATCTCCGGTTCTCCATCGAGGTACCCCGGGGGAGTGATGGTCATCCGAGCATCGAGTACACGGGGAGTCTGCTTGACGGTGATGGTCTGGATTTCGGTGGTCGAATCCCCGGTCGAGAACCGGAAATCAAGACGATCTCCGGTCGGAGTGATGATCCGTTCGTGGACTCCGTCCCCCTGGTGGGTCATCAGGATTTCATTCCATTCGGATGGTTCTCCGTCGACGTACTCGCGGTACACCCCCCGAACCGGACCCGACGGATCCCCCTCGGTGTCGTTCCGGGCCCGCATCAACAGGACCGTACCGCGACCATGGACCGCCCCTTCTCCGATCTCCATCAACGATGAAACCGATGTCCTCGACGGCCATGCGGCATCGGAGGTGGGAACGATGATGCGGACCAGACCCGTGGATGCTGATTCCGTTTGGGTGATGATGAAGAAGGACCAACCGATGAGGAGAATCGACGCGACGAGACTCCATCGAATCAGGGGTCCGCTCCTGATCATGCGTCCGACCGGAAGTGAATCGATCTCCCGCTCGGCGTACTCGATGCATTCCCTTTCGTCGTCGGATCCACCGTTCCCTTCGGTGAATTGAACCGCGGAGGCGATCCGGCCGTCGTCGGCGGGCACGAATCGACCGATTCGATGGGCGACCTCGACGCGCGAGGGATTGAATGCGATCCCGGGAAGGATGTATCTCACCGTGAGACACACCAGAACCAGCACGATGGTGATCATGGTGAGCAGGCGGACCGGTGTCGTAAATCTGAAGATCCAGTCGAGGAACACGAGAATTGCGAGAATCATGAGAACCGATGCGAGGAAGGTCGCACCGTTGCGGATGATCACCGCCCGATGAATCGATCTTCGAATGCCGTCAATTCCTTCGTGAAGCATCATGCTCCGTCATTCTCCGTCCTGTACGGGAGGCAGACCACCGTCAACCCGTCAAATTTCCATCTTCTCACGACAACCTGAACAGACGCCGACCCGTCCACTCCACACCGAAGATCAGCAGGGGAATGCAGAACATCCACCACCGGCCCGGGAGGGGATCCCGGATCGTGGTCGTCGAGACGATGGAACGATCCGGAATGATGTCCAGCAATTCGGAGACATCATCGGGAGAGACGGTGGTCCCACCGGTCTGACGGGATATCCGCTCGAGGAAGGCGTGGTTCGTGGACGGGTCCGACATCTCCCCGGAACGGTCGAACACCGTCGTTTCGCGTGATGTTTGTGAGTTGATCGAATCATCCATGGGAACCACGGTCCATCGCCCCGGCTCGTCGGGAACCCAGCTCGACGACCAGGTGCTGGAACCACCGGAATCACGGTTCAATTCCACACTCCGTCTCGATCCGGAATCGGATTCGATTCGGACCGGAATGATGTCTTCGAGGTCCTCAACCAGATTGGCATCGGTGACCTCGAGTCGAATCCGCTGGGGTTGACCCATCTCCACCCGTTCGGGAACGAATTCGAATCCAATGGAGTCGGAACCGAGGCGGTCGGAGCGGACGATGCTCCTGATGATCGGAATCCAGAATCGCTCGTACAGGAGTTCGCCCCGTCCGTGCCTCCATCTCCATGTCTCGTCGGTGGCGGAGTAGATCGAACGACCTCCTCCGTACTGCATGATGAGGATCAGTGGATGCCGGACACCGGATCGAAAATCCAATTCGACCGATTCCGCGAGCACCTGCGTCGCCGGCTTCACGAGGTTCCGGTCGATCACCTGGAACCACTGCAGGGCGGACCATGGGTTCGAGGGATCGGCGATTTCATCCGGCCACGATCGATCGGATCCGCCGTCCATCCGGAGAATGCCCATCTGGACCGATTCATCGGTGGGGATCATGTGTACCGGAGCCTCGTTCCGCACCGGATCGACGGATGGAATGAACGGAATCGTCGATTCAAGGGTGCTGCCCCGCCAGTCGACCGGTGTCCAGTACGGACCTCCGATCCAGAGGATTCCCATCTCACCTTCGACCACGAGCTGCTCGATGATCTCCTGCTGCTCGGTCGTCAGGGTCGATGACGGGATATCACCGATGACGAGGACATCGAAATCGCGGAATTCCTCGGTGGTGATCGGAAGCCTGGTGATCGGCCGGTCTCCCTCCTGGGCGTAGTCTCCGTCCGCGGACAGAAGCATGACCGAACTGACGATCGACTCCTCCCTGATGAGGAGGTTCTTCAGATACCTGTACTCCCATCTCGGATATCCGTCGATGTAGAGGACCCGAAGGGGTTCGTCGGACACGCGGATCGAGAGGTCGCGGAAATTGTTCGCGGGAACCGGATCGTCATCGAGGGGAGTGATCTCGACGACCCAGTAGACATCGCCGTCCACTGTGGAATCACCGACCAGAGTGTATTCGTCGATGTCCTCCTCGATCGTGCGTCGATCGAGAATCGATCCGGAATCACTGTCCCGAAGAATCAA
The DNA here is from genome assembly GCA_002591705.1 of Phycisphaerae bacterium. The sequence continues at coordinate 9,897 of PAAB01000070.1, read as the reverse complement.
ATCGGAACCGGTTCCCGTCCCGCTCCGGTTGGATACATCCACGACCACGGGAATGCTGTCGCCGATGTAGGCGGTTGACGGATACACGACGGATTCGACGGCCACATCGCCTCCGCCGTCGGGAGGACCGATCGGTATCGTGTGGACCGGTATGCCGGAGGAGCGCAGGGTGGTTGCCGTCTCGCGGATCGAATCCGATCTGGACCGACCATCCGACAGGATGATGAGTCCTGCGTTTGGATTGATCGAATCGTCCAATCCAAGTTGGTTGATGGAGGCGATGATGTCCGTCCCGGTTCCGGAAACACGTGGAATGTCGACTGGATCCGGATCGGAATTTCCATCGGGTCCGTCGATCGAGAACGGATGGTCGTGGAAACCGAACCATTCGATGATCCGGCCGCGTCCCAATTCGTTCCATACCTCCGATCGGGACATGATGGATTCGATCTGGGAACCCCTGGCCACCAGTGCTCCATCCCGTGATGGTGTATCCCGGATGGTCATGGAACGGCTCTGATCGACGAGTACGACCACCCGGTCTCGTATCTCGTTTCGAACCGTCTTCTCGATGACCGGTCCGGCGAGAATGATGATGATCATGGAGATCGCAAGGAATCGAAGCGAAGCAAGTGTGCACATCGCCCAGGTCGGAAGACCATGACGGCGGTAGCACCACCATGACAGCATGGCCGTCGACAGCAGGGTGATGATCCACATGCCCGTCGGGATCGGTAGAAGCCAGCCCAGTGAGGATGTCGTGGAGAGCATCATGGTCGACTGATCCCGCCTCTCGCGTGGGAGAACAGGCGTGACATGACCGTCTCACCGACCGTGACCATGAGAAGGAGGAGAAGAAGGTATCGCGTAATCGGCGAACCGGTCCCTTCGCGGTTTCGTGGTTGTTCCGGGTCGAGGATTCTCCATCCGGTCGGATGATTCACGAGCGATTCGAAGTCGGTGTCCCCGATCGGGGTGGTGGATGACGATCCGGACGCGATGTTGCTCGAATGGATCCTCGATGGAATCGACGAATCATCACGATGGATCCAATGTCCCGGTGCGTCGAAGAAAACGATCTGCGGTCGATCCGGGTTCCTGACCGGAACTCCGGAGGAACGTACCGATTCGAATCGTCCACTGGTGGTGGAGACGGGAACACCAACCGTGTGCTGGGTGTCCTTGCTTCTTCTGGACACGGCATCCCTGACGAGCTCCTGGACGAGGGGGACCATCAATGGTCTGGTGGGGAGATCGGTCCACTCCGTGTTCATGGGGGAGGCGAATGCGGTGATGGAACCCGGAGAGGATCCGGAATCGTTCGAGGTGATCAGGAACGGATCCCCGTCGGATGTCACGAAGATCCTTTCACACCCGTCACGGGTCGTGATCATCTGGATCCTGTCGACGGTGACGGGACCCAGAAGACTCTCGACCTCCGTGGAGATGGACTTCAGGGTGTTCGAATGATCATCCGCCATGAGCAGGGTTGTGGGCCGGTCATGGACCAGTGTCTGTTCATTCCACTCCCATGGAACGTCGAAGGTCGTATTCCACGATTCGACCCATCGATGATCGGTCGAGTCGGGTGGGGTGACGACGATCGAACCTCCCGACTCCAGATGGGAGAGCAGGATCCCGGTCGTGTCCGGAGGGACGAGATCCGGTCGGACGACGAAGACCATGTCGGTTCGTCGGAGATCGGATTCGATGAGTGAGACCGGATCGATCGTGCGGACGGACACCGATTCCGAGGACATGGGATTCAGGGCGTACGACAACCAGTCGGTCGAATCGGATGTGGAACGGTCCAGGATGAGGATGTCGATCTCCTCGACCGAACCGATGTTCAGGTACCAGCGGTTGTCGTCCGGAAGGGCATCGGACGGAAGAAGTTCGATCTCGAACATCTCGTCCCCCCCCGATGATCCTTCGACGGGTAGATCGATGGTCGTGACCATCTCACGGCGACCCTCCACCCACTCGATCTCCCGGACGGATTCTCCGTTGGTTCCCCGGGCGATGATCGACGTGTTCCCGGACGGATAGTCCGGACCATCGCGGGCGATGACCACCGTCGCGGTGCTCGAGTGGATGTTCCGCATCCGCTCCGAACCGTCCCGGTCGACGATGATGAAGCTTCTGTTCGGAACGACGTTCTCCAGGCGCTGGTTGACACCAAGTGCGGGGGAGGGGGTGATTCGCACCAACGTCGTGGATTCGTCCATCTCGATTCGTTCATCGCGTGATTCGGAGAACGAACCCATGCGACGTCCACCGGCCAGCACGATCTCGGATCGTTCACCGTCCGCGAGACCGGCGATCAGTCCGGATGCGGTTTCGATCGAGCTCCGCAGATCGGTCGGGAGGTGGGTTGATCCGATTCGGTCGACGAACCGTCTGATCGCCCGCGGACTGGTCGTCGGCACCGTCGGTTCGTTGCTGGACATCGCAATGATCGTGATCGGATCTCCGGGCGGAACCGATTCGAGGTACCGGAGCACGTTCTCCTTCGTGTGCTCGAGGTCCGTCCGGGAATTGTCGATTCTCGTCATCGAGGTGATCCCGTCCCCGATGATGATGTACCGGTTCACGATGCCGCTGGAGAACCATGATGAATCCAGCACCGGTTGGGCGAGGGCAAGACCCAGCAGCAGGGGGATTAGACAACGACTGATCAGCAGAAGGAGTTGTTCGATCCTGACCCGGCTCCTCCGGGATGCCCACGCCTGCATGACGAAGTGCATGGCCGCCCACTGTATGGGTGAACGTCGTCTTCTGAAGAGAAGGTGGATCGTCAGGGGCACGAGGATCCCGCAGGATCCGAGCAGCACCATCCAGGGGGTGATGAACATGAGCCCGAGGCCATGGGGGTGTTCAACGAGCATGATGGGACTTCAGCCAGGACGATCGTCGGGCCGCCACCCGGGCCAGCGCGGGCCCGACCGGCAAATGGGTGTCGAGAAGGTAGTGATCGAACCCGAACCCGTTGAGCATGGATTGAAGTTCGTCCTGATGCGATTCCATCGCCTCGATGTAGGCGTCGCGGATGGCCGGTGGATCGACCCGGATCCGATCGTCGGATTCCATGTCGATGAAGAGGGACGGATCCCGCAGATCGAACTCGATCTCCTGGTGATCGAGGATCTGGAGACAGAGGACGTCGTGGTTTTTGTGGCGGAACCTCGCCATGGCGGATCTGATCGATGTTGGATCGTGCAGCAGGTCGGAGATGACGACGAACAGGGACCGGTTGGTGATGTTCGAGAGGACCTGTTCGGTCGTTCGTTCGAAGTCGGTGGAATCGTCGACCGGTTCCGACGACAGGATCGACACGATCCTTCTCCAATGACCGGTCGAGCTCGTCCGTCCGATCGTCTGGTTGATTCCGTTCGAGAAGAGTGAAAGACCCACCCGGTCCGACTGCTGGAGACACATCCATGCCACCGCGGTCGCCGTCGCCGTCGCGTGGTCGAATTTGGTCCATGTGGACGTGGCTCGACTGGCCCGCGTCCCTCCCCATCCGGTCTTCACACCCATGGATCCGTAGCGCATGGAGGCTGAACAGTCGACGAGGATCGTGATGTCGAGGTTGGTCTCCTGTTCGTACTGCTTGACCGAAAGGCGATCCGTCCTTGCGTAGACCTTCCAGTCGAGGTGCTTGACGTCGTCGCCCGCCGTGTAGGGCCGGTGCTGCTTGAACTGCACGGACAGTCCCTGCTGGGGCGAGGCGTGGAATCCGCTGCGGACACCTTCCACGATCATCCTGGCCCGGAGCTCGAAGGGTGCCAGTTGGGACAGGGTTTCCGGAGAGAGATAGGATTCGGCACGGATTCCCGTTGGATCAGTCATTGGGTCGCTCCAGACCGGGGATCAGTTCATGACCCGATCCATCTGCCTCCCGGTGCCGGGATCCGTATCGGACGGGGAGACATGATCGACCAGTTCCCGAATGATCGTGTCGGTGGTCACACCGTCGGACTCGGCATTGAAGTTCAGAAGAATCCGGTGCCGGAGCACGGGCAGGAGCACCTCCCGGACGTGACTTGGATTCACCTGGGGGGAACCCGTAATGGCGGCGCGGGCCTTTGCGGCCAGGACCAGATACTGGCTCGCCCTCGGGCCGGCACCCCAGCTGACGTAGTCATGGATGACGGATGGTGAATCCGGTGTGGAACCGTCGTTCCGGGTGGCCCTGGCGAGCCGGACCGCGTAGTCGACCACGTGGTCCGCAATGGGGGTGTTTCTCACGATCGACTGGTATTCGGACATCCTGGATCCGTCGATCACTGGTTCGATCTCCCGTGATCCGGATGAGGTCGTGCGTTTCACGACCTCGCATTCCTCGATGGCGTCCGGATAGGAGATCCTGATGTTGAACATGAACCGGTCGAGCTGCGCCTCCGGAAGCGGATAGGTCCCCTCCTGTTCGATCGGGTTCTGAGTCGCAAGCACGAAGAACGGATCCGGAAGTTCGTGACGCACGCCGCCCGCGGTGACCTGGCGTTCCTGCATCGCCTCGAGCAGTGCCGCCTGGGTCTTGGGTGGAGTCCGGTTGATCTCGTCGGCCAGGATCAGATTCGAGAAGATCGGTCCCTTGACGAACCGAAGCGACCGCTCGCCGGTCGAGCGATCCTCCTCCATGATCTCCGTCCCGGTCATGTCCGAAGGCATGAGATCGGGAGTGAACTGGATCCTGGAGAATCCGAGGTCCATCGTTCTCGCGATGCTGGATATCAGCAGGGTCTTGGCGAGACCCGGAACCCCCACCAGAAGAGCGTGGCCGCCGCAGAAGAGGCACAGCAGCAGCTGGTCGATGACCTCATCCTGACCGACCACCGCCCGATGGATCTGGGACCTGATGCGTTCTGCGGACTGGGAGATCTCGCTCCGATTCTCATCCTGGCTCATGGGTGAATCCCTCCGTTCCCGATGGTTCCGGAGTATATCCATGCGGCACCACCCGCACCGCCTGTCACTTCTTCCGGGGCTCCGGATCACCAGTCCTCAGGCTGAAATAAATTCGTCGTCTTAATTCTTAGTCCTGTCGAATTGTGGATGGAATGGTTCGGAGATCGCTACCACGTTGTTTTCAGTGGTTTGGGGGGTTCCTCATACTGTGCACATCCTGTCACAAGCACTTCCAATCACTGAACATTGAACCACCAACCATCCGGTCAGTCATCCGCCTACGGGCGGCGGAGCACCGGACACCACCCCTCCATGCGATGTTTGTGACAGGTATTCCACCGTTCGACCACGGTGGCGTCAGGAGTAGGTGGGGACGGGTTCCATGATGTTTCCCGTCAACTCCCGCTCCAGGTGGACCAGATCCTTGTCCAGGATCGAATCCTCACCCCGCTTCGAATCGATGGTCCGCACCGCGTGCATTACCGTGGTGTGGTCCCGTCCTCCGAAATACCCGCCGATCTCCTCCAGACTGAATCTGGTGTGCTTTCTTGCCAGGTACATGCCGATCTGTCTCGGCAGCGAGATGGACTTGTGCCGTCTCTTCGACAGCAGATCGGCGAGCTTGAGATCGTAGTAGTCGGAGATCGTCTCGATGATTCCCTGGATCGTCAGCTGGGTCGACTTCGATTCGGTCATCCGATCGCCGATGGCCTTCTTGGCCAGGGAGAGATCGATCTTCGACTTGTTGATCACCGAAAGACCCTGGATCTTGGTGATCGTTCCCTCGATCTCCCTGATGTTCGTGTCGATCTTCGCCGCGATGTAGCTGGTGACGTCGTCGGGAAGCTGGATTCCCTTCAACTGCGCCTTGCTCTTGATGATCGCCACCCTCGTCTCGTAGCAGGGACGCTCGATGTTCGCGACCAGACCGCAGTTGAATCTGCTGATCAGACGCTCCTCCAGTTCCGGAATCTCGTTCGGGGGGGCGTCGGAACTCAGGACGATCTGTCGACCTCCCTGATAGAGGATGTTGAAGGTGTGGAAGAACTCCTCCTGGGAAGGACCGCGCTTCGAGAGATCGTGGATGTCGTCGATGACCAGGAGGTCGTAGGTTCTGAAACGATGACGGAACGAACTCATCTGACCCGCCTGCACCGCATCCAGGAACTGGTTCATGAATCCGTTGCAGGAGGTGTAGTAGATCTTCATGGAGGGATGGTTCCGCATCGCCTCCTGACAGATCGCCTGGAGGAGGTGCGTCTTCCCGAGACCGACTCCACCGTAGATGAAGAACGGGTTGTAGGCCTTCGCGGGCTTCTTCGCCACGGCCATCGCGGCGGCGTGGGCGAGCCTGTTGTCCGGTCCGACGACGAACGAATCGAAGGTGTAGTCCGGGCTGAGAAGCATGTCCTCGTCGAATCCGGACTGATTGAATCCGGTATGGGCCCATTCCCGGTTGCTCTGGTCCCGCGTGTTCGAATCACTGCTTTTCGCCTCCTGCTCGTCGATGAAGCGAACGGATACGAGTTTGCCGGTGACGGCTTGGGCGGAGTCGGTGAACTGCTCCACGCAGCACCGCTGCAGATACTTGAGGCGGACTTGCTCATCGATGACGAGGCGGAGGACACCGTCGTTGACATCGATCGGTCTTATTTCCTCGAACCAGTGTCGGCAGATGCTGGTGTGGTGTTCACGCAGGTGGTGAAGCAGTGAATCCATTGTCTTCTGTTCAATGTGCATCATTCCAACGGATTCCCCAGCCCCTTCGGGCTGGACATTGAACCACGCAATCCCTGCATGTTGCCCGACAGGCCTGCCCCTCCCTGGGCGGCTGTTCCCCTTCAATTCCCCGGACAAATCCTTTCTCTCTCCATTCAAACTACCGAAACGGAGATCGGGTCGTCAACCATTTCCCCCTCCTTCTGCGGCCTCTTTTTCATCCCGGAGGGATGTTTCCTGCTGCTCGTACCGGATTCGATTCCGGTGGTGATCCATCAGGAACAGGATTCTCTCCGAATCCTCACCGAGGGTTTCGATCATCCTTTTCCTTGCGGTCTCGAGGTGGGTCCGCCTCGAGGTGTGGATCACGATCACCGTTTCGGCCTTCCAGGACTGCATTAATTCCTTCAGATGCCGCACGTGCAGGTGTTTCCCGACCTTGGCCCGGTCGAAATGCTCATCGTCGAAGAAGGTGCATTCCGTCACCACGACCCCGGCTTCGCTGAAGGGGGTCGAGACGAGATTTTCGTTCATCTCGGTGTCCCCGGTGTAGGCCACCAGGGGCACCTTGAGGGTGTGGGTGATCTCGTTCCCCTCCGAGCGGATCCTCCTCAGTTCCGACTGGGGGAGCCCCGTGAACTCGTCCTTCAGTTTGCTCCGGTGCTCGATGACGGCGTACGACAGCGAGGGAACGGTGTGCCGAGCCTCGATGGCTCTCAACATCACCGACGGCTTGATCTCCAGCTCCTCACCCGGTGCCAGGGCGGTGATCACGTGCGGTGTCTGCTGGTTCTCCACCTGAATCCACCCCTGCATCATCATCCTGAGGTGGGGTGCGAGCTCCGGGTGACATACACACGTGCCCGGAACCATCTTCAGGAACATGCGTTGACTGAAGTAGTAGGGGAGCGCCGCCACATGATCCATGTGACCATGACTCAATGCGACGAAGGGTGCCGAGATCGACATCCTGGGTGCGAGTCCGATATCGAAATTCAGTCCGAGTTCGGGTATCTGGACCACCGTCTGCTCACCACCGATGCTGATCCCTTGGATCCGATAGGGGGGAGCGTAGATGAATCCCACCCGTTGATCCCGGGGGGGCCTCTTCGGAAGCATCTTGAATCCTCCTGGAGCAGCGCTTTCGCGCGGCCGGGGTGCGATACATGAACCCGTCATGCTATCGAACGACATGCACCGGAATCAACCCTCATCGACGATCCGGGACCATTCCGCACGGAATATCCATTTCCGTCGAAGTCGAGGTTTCCCGGGACCGATCTAGCAACCATGAACAACGGACCAGATCGCGGAGAAAATACCCCACGCGGAATGACCAGACGTCGATGCGATGCCATCATCGGTTCGATCGACGACCTGTCGCACCGTCACGGACGACGCCTGTCGAGGTGGATGACCACGTGGGATTCGGTGGACTGCTCGCTCCTGGGCCGGATGATCCAGCAGGCTTCGGAGGCCAGGTCGGCCGCGCGGATCATTCCCGAATCGATCCCGGTTCTGGACCACATCCAATCAGAATCCGATTGCGAACTCGCATCGGCGATCGAGCGGGTCGAACATCTCATCGTGATGTGCAACAAGGCCTCACGTGGCGAAGGCTGAACACGGAATCAGTACCGGCGATCGATGATTCCGTCCGCAAGCGATCCCAGCAGGATCCTTGCCGGTGTCTCGTCGAGGGATTCGAGTTCATTCTTCGCCGATTCGACGAGACCGGACGCCTTGTCCATCGCACGGTCGATCAATCCCGCATCCCGCACCACGGACCGGAGCCCAACCAGATCCCTCTTCTCGATCAGGTCGACGAGACGACGACGGTCGTCACCCTCCATCTCGTTCATGGCGTAGATGGTCGGAAGGGTCAGTTTGCCCTTCTCGAGATCACGACCGACGGATTTTCCGACCACATCCTGATCACCGACGAGATCGAGGAGATCATCGGTGATCTGGAAGGCGATCCCGCAGGAGACACCGAACCGTTCGAGGTGATCCGCCGAACGGCCCTCGGGATCGGAGAGCATGGCACCGATTCGACAGGATGCACCGATCAGCGATGCCGTCTTCTTCTCGACGATCGTGAAGTACGTCTGCTGGTCGATATCGAGGTTCTGGCGGTTTCCAAGCTGGATCAATTCCCCTTCGCACAGTGTGTTGGTGATCGACCCCAGGATGGAGTTGATCCACGGCTGTTCGATGGATGAGCAGAGGTGGAAGGAGTTGGAGATCAGGTAGTCACCCAGCATCACCGCCATCTCGTTTCCGTGCAGGTTGTTGATCGTGCGGCCACCCCTTCTGGTGTCCGCCTCGTCGAGGACGTCGTCGTGGATCAGGGTCGCCATGTGGATCATCTCGACCACGGCCGCCACCACCCGGTGTGCATGCGTGATCGACTTCGATCCGGACGTCAATGCGGAAAGGATGACCAGCGACGGTCGAAGCATCTTTCCCCGGTAAGACTCGATGTGCAGACAGAGATCGTTCACGATCTCGTGTTCGCTGCGGAGCTGATCCTCGAGGATGCCGCCCACCCGATCCAGCTCCTCTCCGAGGATTCCGGCGAGTTCGTCATCGACACGTATCTTGTTGATCAGACTCACGGCACTCTCCCGGAAACCGTCACTTGATTCCCACTATGTAGGCGACCCACCCTTCACAGGCCTCGCCACGCTTCGAGACGGCCCATTCACCATCCCCCTCACCGGTCTCGTCATCCGTTCCCTCCCAGTAGACGACGGTGTCCTTGAAACCGGCCTCAAGCAAGAGCTCCTGGATCTCGGGAAGCGTCCACAATCTCCACTCGTAGGTGAATGCCTTCTTGATCTTGGTTCCGTCCGGGAACTTGAAGTGGATGTGATTCACGACGTCGCCGGTGATCGGATCGAAGAAGTTCTGATCCCACGTGTAGGTGAATCCATCCAGATCCCGGTCCTCCGTCATCTCGAGATAGGAATCGCTGCCGCCGTATGCATCGAGGATGAACAGACCATCGTCGACCAGACCTTCGTGGACGATCCTGAAGTAGTTCCGGACCTCCTCCCTGGTCTTGAAGATGAAATAACTGAAATTCGTGGCCAGGATCGTGTCGCTCGACTGGGTGGGGGATGTGAGGACATCTCCCTCGATCAGATCGATGCGCGACTGCTGGTGATCATCCAGACGGTCCGGAATTCGCTTCCGTGTCCACTCGAGGGTGGGGGAGTCGAGATCGATGCCGAAGGCGTTGTTCTCCTCCCTCCGCTTCACCCA
>PAAB01000062.1 GCA_002591705.1 Phycisphaerae bacterium | reverse complement strand
GCTGCTTCATGCCGCGTGACTCCGTTCCCCCGCCTTGCGACGCGAACCCGCCGCTCGGGCCTCCAGGCCACGAAGGCTCATGCCCGCCGGGGCAATCCACGCGCCGATCGATCCCGCGTCGTGAGGCAGAATCGAACCGAGATCGTGTTCGAGCCGTTCGAATCCCGGTTCGTCGCAGTCCCGCTGCACGGGCACCTGACACGTGGAGACCACCTGCTCGGCCAGACCGGGCTCGCACCCGTCGGCGCCGGTGAGGATGATCTTGCTCGGGGTCAGTCCGCGGAAGGTGACCGCTGCGTACCGCAGGCACATCAGCATGTTGTGGGCACATTCCGCCAGCAGCGGCCGAACCGCCTCGTACACGGCACGGTCGGTCGATGGATCGATGAAGGTCGAGCCCGCGTCACCCCGCAGTCGGGCCATGCGCAGTTCCCGCGCCGCCTCGACCTCGAGTCCCAGCCGGTCGGCCACCTGTTCATCCAGATGACGACCGCCGATGTCGAGCGTCTTGCAGAAGGCGATCTGATCGCCCCGCAGGATCAGGACGGAACCTCCATGAATTCCCATTTCGAGCACCGCACGGCAACTGCCGGCATCCGCGGCCCGACGATGATGACGACTGAACAGCCTCGCGGCCGCCCAGCAGGGGGTCTCGACCGACTCGGGTCGCAGCCCGGCCGACCATGCGGCCTCCAATCTGGCGTCGATCGCGTCGCGATGCGCCGCCACGACCACCAGATCGCGGCGATTCGCATTGGACCCCTCGTCCGCGGCGATGCCGCCGGTCTGGATCCAGTCGGCGCGAATCGAATCACGCGGCGCATTCATCTGCGTCGCGGCCTCCCANGCCACCGCNTCGGCAAGCTCCTCCGTCGGCATGGACGGCAGTTTCATGGATTGCATGAACAGTTCTTCGCGTGGCAGGCAGATCGTGCAGCGACGACCCGCGAACCCGCCCGATGCAACGGCCGTACGCAGCGAACGCCCCCACTCCACCTCCGGCCGCGCTCCGTCCTCGACGGGAGCCAGAGGGCACCAGGCCGCGCCGGTGACGCGGAGCGTCCCCTTGCTTTCACGAACCTGCAGAAGACGGGCCTCGCCGGGCAGGAATGCGACACCGACGTCACCGACCCGCGAACGAAACCATGGAACTGTCGCACTCATCTGCGTACTCCTGCTGCTTCAGCCTTCGATCTTCCGGACCGTCAACTTGCCGGTCATCGGTGTCACGAGCACTTCAAACGATTCGTCGGCGCCGCGTACNACGATCCGTCCCGCACCGGCGGGCATTCCGATCGCCGAGACCGTGCCGCCCAGCGGGCCGAACGTGATGCGATCCGCACCCCCGTCGGTTTCGATGCCGTCCAGCGTCACGCCGTCGTAGCGTTCATCCACGACGAAGTCGACGACGTAGCGGCCCTGGTCCGAATAGGTTCCGGAGGGATCGTCCACGTAGTCGGCACTCCCCGCATCGAACGGTTCTGCGAAGCTGGACTCGTCGACGCGAAGCAGGGCGTAGCCGCTGCCGTTCTCCAGGAACTGGATCCGCCGGTAGGACTGGTTCGCCATCGCATCGGCCTGCGCAAATCCGATGTCGGACACCAGCCGACGCACGGCGGCCTGGGTCTCCATGCGCGACAGTCCCGCGATGTTCGGCACCAGCAGGGCCGCAGCGAGACCGAGCAGGGCGACGACGACGATCATCTCCAGGAGGGTGTATCCGTTCCGGCTCCGCATGNCGTCAGCGGCCCTCCCGTCCGTCGTGGTCCGACGGACCATCGACCTGCACGACCAGCTTGCCGCTCCGTACGTAGGCGTCGAAGTGCTCCAACGCGCGACGCAGGTCGGCCAGTTCATCGACGATGGCCTGACGCTGGGAGATGGCCCGACGGCCGAGGCCCGAAATCCCCTCCTGCGGTTCGTCGGCGGTCACGACGCCGGTCCGGGCCGTACCGCTTCGAATCTGCGCATGCACCGGATCGACGAACGACCGCTCGGCCACCTGGGTCCAGAGCAGCCCCGCCAGAAGCAGTGCGATCACGGTCAGAATCGTCCTGAGATAGGTGTCCTTGNACACGGGTGTTCTCCTGTGCTGGTCCACAGGGCTGCATCGGCCCGATCGGGGGCCACCTCAAGCGCGATCGCGATCAACATTGAACATCCGGACAAAGCGGGTACCGNAACCGCTACGTCCGAGAACATCGCACCTGATGAAACGAAAAACGAACAGAGGGCGGCAACCGACCGGCTGCCGCCCCCTGGATACGTCCCGNTGAACCCGGCCCGCTCCGCACCGTGGGAGCTCCGGGCATCACCTACGCGTTGTGTTCGTCATTCACTGAACTCCGTGGTGGCGTTTGCCGCGGCATAGAGCGTGAAGCTGGTGCTTGCACCGTCCTTCACGCGCCAGATCCACCCGACCGTCGACGCTCCGGTACCACCCGGTGCCGTTCCGATGACGGAGGTTCCCGTCAACGGATTCACGGGCGCAGTGGTCAGGTAGTCACCGTCGATGAGGGTCGCCCAGGTGAGGGCACCGTTCGAGTTCAACGCGACACTGGGATTCTGGGCCTTGTACAGTTCGATCTGACTGCGAAGGGTCTGCAGCTGACTGCGGACCGAGGCGTTGTTGGCGTCGTCGGCGGCATTCGTGAACTGCGGGACGACGATGGCCGCCAGAATTCCGAGAATGACCACCACGATCAGAATCTCGATCAGGGTGAATGCGTTTCGTACGTTCGTGTTCCTTCGGTTTCTCATTTCGTTGTGCTCCAACAAGGGGGGGAGTCGTATGCCGTTCCACCGGCCGACAGGTTCGACGACCCCGGATATCCANCNCTCTCTTCGACCGGNCCGGGGGGCGACACCAGTCCCCTCCCTGCGAGCNGACGAGTTGTCCGTGCGGCCGCCCGAGGAATCCGCACAGATCTCCCAGATTGACCANCCCCCCCCACCAGAGCGTTAGAATGGGNTTTTGCACCNCGAGGCAAGGAGCCAGACCGTGCGGATCAAGCCCTTNCACCGCATTCAGCCNCATCCATCACGAGCCTCGACGGTGTCGAGCCCTCCCTACGACGTGGTGAGCACGGATGAGGCGAGGGAACTCGCCGAGGGACGCCCCGAAAGCTTCCTGCATGTGATTCGACCGGAGATCGACCTTCCCGACGGTGTGGCGTTCAACGACGACGCCGTCTACGAGAAGGCCGCATCGAACCTCGAACGATTCCTGGCCGACGGCACGCTGGCCCGGGACGAAACCCCCTCGATCGCGATCTACCGCCTCGCCTGGGAAGGGCGCAGCCAGTACGGCATCGTCTGCACCTGCCACGTCGACGACTACGAGAACGGTTCGATCAAGAAGCACGAGAAGACCCGTCCCGACAAGGAGGACGACCGCACCCGGCACGTCCTGACCCTGGACGCCCACACCGGACCACTGATGCTGACCTTCCGTGACGACGAGGAGATCGATCGTCGCCTGGCTCTCGACACCACCGGACGGCCCAGCGTGCACTTCAAGTCGNCCGACGGCGTCACCCACACCCTCTGGACCATCACCGAGACCGAGCCCTGGGTCGAAGCCTTCCGCAACGTCGACGAACTGTACATCGCCGACGGCCATCATCGAGCCGCCAGCGCCGCCCGGGCCGCGGCCCGCCGTCGTGAGGAGTGCCCNCANGCCGACNANGANGCCGAGTTCAACTGGTTCCTTGGAGTCCTGTTNCCCGCCAGCCAGTTGAATGTCCTGCCCTACAACCGTCTGGTGCTGGATCTCGGCCAGCTCGGCGAGTCGGATCTGCTCGAGCACCTTGCCTCGATCGGTCGGATCAGCCCGTGCACGGATGCGACGCCCGACCGCAAGGGAGTCTTCTGCCTGGCACTCCCTTCGGGATGGCACCGCCTGGAACTGGACGCGGATCCCGAGGCCGACCCGGTCTCACGCCTGGATGCGGCCCTGCTGCAGGATCAGGTCCTGGCGCCGCTGCTGGGGATCGAGGATCCGAGGACGGATGATCGACTCCAGTTCGTGGGAGGCATCAGAGGGACGGATGTCCTGATGGATCGGGTCCGGGCCGGCGAGGCCGCCCTCGGCGTCTCGATGCATCCCACCAGCATCTCCGACATGATGGACGTGTCGGACGCGGATCTCTGCATGCCGCCGAAATCGACCTGGTTCGAACCCAAATTGCGGAGCGGACTGTTCGTCCACGCCATGGACTCGAACCGATACAACGATGCCCCGTCCGTGACCACCTGAAGAACCCCCTTCGCCCGGGATACCATGGAGGCGACATGAACACCCCGACTCCCACGAACGATACGGCGGATCATGCCGTGGTCCTCATTGCCGACGCCTTCCAGACCGAAGGGATCGAAGCCCTCCGCTCGATGGGATGCACGGTGCACGCCGAGCCGGAACTCGGAACCGCGGATCTTCCCGCTCGACTGGCCGAATGCCGCCCCGACATCCTCCTTGTGCGATCGACCAAGGTGGATCGTGCCTGCATCGATGCGTGCGACACCCTGTCGCTGATCCTGCGGGCCGGCGCCGGATACGACACCATCGATCTTGAAACCGCCTCGGCCCACGGCATCTCGGTTGCGAACTGCCCCGGCATGAACGCCATCGCCGTGGCCGAACTGGCCTGGTCGCTCATTCTGGCCTGCGATCGACGGGTTCCGGATCAGGTCGCGGACCTGCGCGACGGCGTCTGGAACAAGAAGGGATACGGCAAGGCGCGCGGCCTGCACGGAAGAACCCTCGGAATCATCGGCCTCGGGCGAATCGGCCAGGCGGTCGCCGAACGGGGCCGCGCCTTCGGGATGAAGGTCATCGGCTGGTCGCGGAGTCTCACCGACGAAGCCGCCGAATCGATGGGCATCGTCCGGTGCGAAGGACCGCTGGACGTCGCGGCGAATGCGGATGTCGTCAGCCTGCACGTCGCCGCCAATGCCCACACCGCCGGCATGGTCGACGAGACGTTCCTCGCGGCGATGCGGGACGGGGCCACCCTGATCAACACCACCCGGGGGAGCCTGGTCGACGAGGCGGCCCTGGCCGCGGCCATCGATTCCAAGGGCCTGCGCGTGGGCCTGGACGTGTTCGCGAGCGAACCGGCCTCCGGGGACAAGACGTTCGGCAACGAGCTGATCGACCGGCCCTGCGTCTACGGAACCCATCACGTCGGGGCGTCGACGGATCAGGCCCAGGCGGCGATCGCCGGCGAAGCGGTCCGGATCATCGAACGGTATCTCGACACGGGCGACGTCCTCAACTGCGTGAACCTCGCTTCGAACACCGCCGCCTCGGCGACGCTGACGGTGCGTCACCGAAACCGTCCGGGCGTCCTCGCAAGCATCTTCGAGCTGGTCGGCGAAGCCGGCATCAACGTCGAGGAGATGGAGAACATCATCTTCGACGGAAGCCAGGCCGCCTGCGCCCGGATCAAGCTGGCCGGCCCCATCGACGACGAACGCATGTCGAACATCCGATCGAACGAACACGTCATCAGCGCAAGCCTGACTACTCTGAACACGGGATGACCCCATGAGCTCCAGTACGGATTCCGTCCTCAACTTCTCCGCCGGCCCCGCCATCCTCCCTCCGCCCGTGCTCGAACAGGCTCGTGCGGACATCCTGGACCTCGACGGCACCGGGATCGGGGTCATGGAGCACAGCCACCGCGGCGCCGCCTTCACCCGGGTCCTCGAGGAGACGAAGGACAACTGCCGCACGCTCGGAGCGATTCCCGACGAGTTCGAGATCCTCTTCCTCCAGGGCGGAGCCACCTCGATGTTCGCCCTGATTCCGATGAACCTGCTGGCGGCCGGACAACGCGCCGACTACATCCACACCGGAGCCTGGACGAAGAAGGCCATCGCGGACGCACGGATTCTGGGCGATGTCCATCTGGCCTGGGACGGCACCGACGGGGAGTTCCGGAGCCTTCCCTCGGACGACGAACTCGATCTTCCGGGCGGAGCCCGCTACACCTACTACTGCTCCAACAACACCATCTACGGAACGATGTGGAATGCGCCCCCCCGCTCCGACGGATGGCTGATCTCCGACATGAGCAGCGAGATGTTCAGCCGACCCATCGACTGGAACCGCCACGATCTCGTGTACGCGGGAGCCCAGAAGAACCTCGGTCCCGCCGGGGTGACCCTGGTGATCATCCGACGGGAACTGCTNGAGCAGTCGCGACGGGACCTCCCCGCGATGTTCCGGTTCGATCAGCACGCCGACAAGGGCTCCTGCCTCAACACCCCCCCCACCTTCGGCATCCACGTGATGGGCCTCGTGTTCAAGTGGATCATCGAGCAGGGCGGGCTGGAAGCGATGCACCAGAAGAACCTGGACAAGGCCGCCCTGATCTACGACGCGATCGATGCCTCGGACTTCTACCGGGGACACGCGGACACGGACTGCCGGTCGACGATGAACATCACCTTCACCTGTCCGAATCCGGAACTGGANGCGAAGTTCCTCGAGNCCGCCACNGCACGCGGNATGATGAATCTCAAGGGACACCGNAGCGTCGGCGGACTGCGGGCCTCGACCTACAACGCATTCCCGGTCGAAGGCTGCCGGCAACTGGCCGAACTGATGCGCGAATTCGCTTCCGCCCACGGATGAGCTTCAGGCCANCGCCCTGACCACCGCCTCCACCTGCGCGCGGTATCCGGCTCCGAACAGATTGAGATGATTGAGCAGGTGGTAGAGCTGTGCAATGCCGACCCGCTCCGCCGCCTGAGCACGATCAGGCAGCATCTCCTGCCAGACCGCAAAGCAGGCTTCGGGAAATCCCCCGAACAATCGCATCATCCCGATGTCGAACCACGCATCGCCGTACCAGCAGGCCGGGTCGAGGACGGCCACGCCGCCATCGGCCAGCGGCAGCGCATTGCCCGACCAGAGATCACCGTGCAGCAGTGACGGGGTCGGACTTCGGGGTACNAGACGGTCCAGACGATCGATGATCGACTGGACCGATGCGGCCGCACCGGAATCCAGGAGCCCGCGGTGCGTGGCCATGGCCAGCTGCGGACCGAGGCGATGCTCGGTGAGAAACCCGACCCAGTCGTCGCACCATCGATTCGACTGGGGTGTCCGTCCGATGTGGTTGTCGTGGTCGAATCCGTATCGGTCCCCCACGGCACGGACATGCAACCGCCCGAGCTGCTCACCGAACGATGTCCAGTCGACGTCGCCGGAGGTGGACGGTGCGAGGTATTCCGTGAGGAGGACCGAACAGGATTCGGCATCCNGGATTCCGAGCACGTCCGGCGTCCGCAGGCTGTCCGACTCCGCAATCGCCTCCAGACCCCGGAGTTCCTCGTGCAGCAACAAGCCGTGACCGGGCGACGAGACCTTTGCGACGCACCGACTCCCGTCCACCAGGTCGATCCGTCGCACATCGTGGATGCATCCGCCCGACAGCGGCACGCTGGCGTCGACCTCCACGCCCAGGAGCTCACGCACCGTCGACGCGATGACGGCTTCGACGTTCACGAATCCNAAGAGAGAAGATCGTCAAGCAGGCCTTCGCACCCCACCTGCAGCAGCTCGAAGACCAGTTGGAACCCATCGTGCTCGCCGTAGTAGGGATCCGGAACCTCCTGGTGCCGGTCGTCGGGATGGTAGTCCAGCATCAGCCGGGTTCGATCCGGTGGTGCTCCCGCCCGAAGGAGATTCGCATGATTCTCCCGATCCATGCAGATGATGAGATCGAACTCCCGGAANTCGGAGCTGCGGACCTGCCGAGCACGGCAGTCCATGTCGACACCGTGCTTGCGTGCGGTCTGCTGCATTCGTTCGTCGGGAGGGCTGCCGGCGTGCCAGCCGCCGGTTCCGGCCGAATCGACCGTGAACTCACCTTCCACACCGCGCAGCACGGCCTGATGCTTGAACATGGCTTCGGCCATCGGCGAACGACAGATGTTCCCCATGCAGACGAAGAGGATCGACCTGGCCGACGGTGCGGTCATGCCCCGGATGCCCCGGATGCCCCGTTCGACCGCTGGGCAAGCCCCATGCGCACGCCGATGAAGCCCACCACCGCGAAGATGGCGATGAATGCGATGTAGATCCACTTTCGATCGACCGATCCGGACAGCGAAAGCCATCCGAGCAGCACCCCGAGCACTCCGAAGCACATTGCCATGCCGTAGATGGCCAGCACCGCGGATTTCACCGAACCGAGCCCGCGCTTGAAGACGTGGTGCATGTGGTGTGCGTCCGGATCCCACATCGGTTGNCCCTGGATNCGGCGACGAACGATGGCNAGCACCGTGTCGATGATCGGGATGGAGAAGATGATCAGTCCTGCGAGCACGAGGTGGGTCTGGCCGGTCTCGCCGAGCATGAGGATGATCACCACGGAGGCGTACCCCAGCAGGAGACTGCCGCAGTCGCCGAGGAAGATCGTCGCGGGATTGAAATTGTGCGGCAGAAAGCCCAGCACCGCGCCCAGCAGCGCCAGGGACAGCACCACCCTCGCCCCGGCGAGGGTAATGCCGTTCTGGAATGCATCATCCGGTGAGGACATTCCATCGATCAGCAGCTCGATCTGCTCGGGGCTGATGAACGTGAGCATGACCAGAGACAGCACCAGGAAGGCCGTGGCCATGACGGCCACCACGCCCGAGAGCAGGCCATCCAGTCCGTCGATGAGATTGGTGGCGTTGCATCCCCCGAGCACGAAGATCGCGATGATCAGGGCACCGATGACGTTGGTGACATCCAGATGCACGTCCAGACCCGGGATCGGAGCCAGGGGGATCTGGCCGATTCCCAGCCAGTTCAGGAGCCCGGCGGCCACCTTCGTGCCCACGTTGCTCGACGCAAGACCGGCGGCGGCGATCAACTGTCCCGCGACCTTGATCCACGAATCGCATTCGGTCACATCGTCGAGCAGTCCCGTGAGGGTGATGAGCACCAGACCGATGACGACCCAGTGCGGCACGACCCGGTAGCCGATGGGAAGCTGNTCAGCCAGCGGATAACTGGACAGCAGGGCGATGAGCAGTCCGATGAAGACCGCCATTCCACCCAGGTACGGTGTCGAACGCGTGTGAATCTTCCGGGATTCACTGGGGTGATCGACGATGTCGAAGGCGATCGCGACCCGCCGCAGCACCGGCGTCAGGATCAGTGTCGTGACGAATGCGATCACGAGGACCGGCAGCTGCGAGGCAAGGACCTGCCATGGATCGGCCTGCTCGACGCTGCGAGCCAGATCACGCAGAAAGGCCTCGTCGCTGATGCTCAGGCTGTTGCCGGTCAACTGTGGCCCCCACGCAGCGGCAGCAGCGCGTTCACAAGGCGGTGATCAGGACTCGTCCTCATCACCCTCATCGCCTTCCGCGTAGCTTGCCATCAGCTCGTAATTCTTCTTGAAGTAGCCACCGGCGGTGAGGCGGGGTCGATTCAAAAGCACCCCGAGCAGTTCACCACGCATGTCGCTGAACTGGCTGATCAATCGTGCGATGAGACCTCGCTCCTCGTTGTTGGCCTTCACGACCAGCAGCATGGAATCCACCCGGTTCGCAAGCGTCATGGCGTCTCCCGCCGCCACCACCGGGGCGGTGTCGATGATCACCAACGAGTGGGAGTTTCGGAGCGTGGCGAGGAAGCGATCGAACGAATCATCGTTGAACCGGCTGTAGATCCGATGCTCGGGTGTCCCGGCGGAGATGACCGTGATCGGAGCCAATGGCGACGTCGTGAGAACGTCGTCGATCGAGGCCTGACCGGCCAGCACGTCGCCGAGTCCGGGAGCCTCGTCGTTGAGTTCCAGCACCGATGCCAGGCTCGGGCGACGGAAATTCGCATCGACCACTGCAACGCTCATTCCGGACGCAGCCGCATCGATGGCCAGATTGGACACTGCGGTGGTGCTGCCGGAACCGGGAAGCCCGCTGGCGACGAGCAGGCTGGCGTGCCCCTTCCGCTGCATGATGCGGCTGAGGGAGAACCAGGCCTGACGGTAGGATTCCGCGATCACGCTTTCCTGATCGTTCACCGCACAGCATTCCGCGTCCTCGATGTCCGTGGGATCGTCGTCCACATCGGGAATGCTGCCGATGATTCGTGCGCCGGGGATGACCGCGAGATCACCCGTGGTTCGAATTCGCTGGTTCGTGATCTCCTTGAGGAAGATCACCCCCAGGAACAATCCGACGCAGAAGAGGACGCCGGACGGAATGATGATCTCCGGCAGCGGGAAGGCGAGCTCCCGCGGGGTGAGGGCGGGGTTCGAAAGCCGCACGCGACCGGCGTCGGCACGCATCTTCATGAGCATGATGCTGTTGAGCAGCTTCAGATCCTCGTCGCGCTGGGCTTCGAGGTGCGTCCGCTGCGTCACCAGTGAATCGTAGTAGGAGGAGTCGGCGGCGAGATCACGCAGCATGGCGTCGTTCTTCTCGAGTTCGACCTCCAGCCCTTCGATCACGTCGGAGAGCTGGGATCGGGAATCCCCGAGGGTCTTGAGCTTGGCGTTGAGATTGCGTCGAAGAATCTCGTTCCGCTTCGAATCGATCTGCTTTTCGGTGGCTCGTACGTTCCGTTCGATGTTCCGCACCTGCGGGGTGTCCGGGTTGAACTGCTCGAGCACCGAACGCTCCGTCGCCTTGAGCGTCTCCAGAGCCTGAAGCTGTCGCTGCAGCGTCACGTCGTATTCGGCTTCGAGGATGTCCTCGTGGGTGGGTTCGAGCGTCCCTTCCAGCTTCGCGGCCGTCTGCATGTACTGCGTCTGGACCGATGTCAGCTCCGAGGAGGACTGGGTCAGCGCTTCGGTCAGCTTTTGGGTCTCGAATGCCGCCTGGGAGTACCGGGGGTCGTCGAGGGTCGTGATGCCCTTGGAGACGATGAATCCCTGGATCTCGTCGTTGAGGTCCTGCAGGGTCAATCGCGTTCGACGCAGCTGATCACGGAACAGTTCCTCGTTCTCGCTGAACTGCTTGTTGTCCAGATCCTCGATCTTCCTGAGGAACGAGTTGCCGATCGCATTGAGCACGATCGGAACGTCCTGGGCAGTGTGCCATGACCATTTGGCATTGAACAGATTGGTATTGCGGATCTGTCCCGCCTTGACATGCTCCTCCAGATCATCCACCGCCTGGGCTTCCAGCAGCACGCCGGTCTGCGGGTCCAGGAACAGGTCCTGAAGCCACGAGGTGTTGCGGACGGACGGATTGTTCACCGCCTCCGTCAACACGTCACGCTGCTTGAGGAGCAGCGTCTGGGTATTGGCTTCCCGCAACACGTCCTTGTCGCTCATGGACTCTCGAGTGCCGATGTCGGTGGACTCGAGCAGGCCGGGTCGGATCTCGAAGATGATTTCGCTCTTGTAGAGGGGATAGACGAAGCGAAGCGCGAAATAGGCGACCACGCCCAGCATGATTCCCAGAACACCCGAAATGACGATGNCCACGACGTGCTGGCGCAGCACCCGGATGGGATCGATGGAGGGACCGCTCTTGGAGGCCGGTTGACTTCGAGGCCTCGGATTCGGCTTCGTGCCGGACGGTCTTGCTGTGNTGCTGCTCATGCCTTCAACGCTCGCTGCTGCCCCTGTGACCATGACATGGGATGACCATGGCACCAAGGTGTTCAATCAACTTCTTGCTATATCGTCCTTGAGACGATCGATCTCCGCCTTCGTTTCAGTATCGGGGGCCAAATCCTCGGCCAACCTCAACTGCTCGCTGGCCTTGCCAAGCTCGCTTCTGCTCATAAACACCTGTGCCAAATGGACATGCGCAGAAGCGGTGGGTGCCAGACGAATGGACTTGCGGATGAAATCCTCGCCCTCCATCACATTGCCGGTCCGATAGGTGGCCCAGCCCATGGCGTCCAGGACCCGCGGATCCTCCGGCTTGACCCGCATCGCGAGTNTGGCGAACTCTGCCGCCTTGGCGGGATCCTCCATGTGACGCTGGTACGAATCGCAGATCGCCAGCAGGGTGTTCAAGTCGGCAGGATAGAGCTGATGCAGACGAAGCCGGCTCGACAGGGAGTCCTCGTGGCGGCCCAGCATCTGGTAGATGGTCGCCATGGTGTCNAGGATCTGCAGCGACGACGAATCCAGCCGGACGGCCTTGACCGCATACTCGAGAGCCTCCTCGGGCTTGTTCATCGAGGTCGCGAGCACGTAGGCGTAGTTGTTCAACGCAACGGCGTTCTCAGGCTGGAGTTCCACGAGACGCATGAAGGTCTCAAGCGACTCATCCTCGAGTCCACGACCAATCTGGAAGCTGCCAAGATTGGAGTAGCTCATCCCCAACTCGACCTCTCCCAACTCGCGGGCCATCTCGACGACCTCTTTTTGGAGNTCGATGGCGCGATCGAGATCTGATTTGCCGCCCCGCAGCGACCAGTATTGGGCAAGGCCGGCCTTGTTCCAGTAGTCCAGATCCGGGCCCGCCATCTCCATGGCGAGTTCCTCTCCAAGGCGACCGTCCCGCGCAGCGAAGACCACGTACAGATCGTCGTACCATCGCGTTGCCATGGATGGATGCACCGACCCCACACGGATTTGATTGGCGAGAATGCCGAACTCCTTGCGCAGCTGAGTCGCCGCGCGATCGTAGGCCCCCTTTCCTGCCAACGACCTGGCATAGAGACCGATCGTCATCGGATCGTTGGCCACACCGAACTGCGGTTGCTGGAACAGATCAATCATCGCATCGAAGTCCCAGTCGCTTGCGGTCCTGGTCACGCCGTTGATCTTGAACAGCAGGGCACGCGATGGATCTCGCCGGTAGGCGTTCAGGTACGCCTCCGTCGCCAGACCGATGTTGGGCGTCGGGATCGAACTGTAGTAGTCGCCCAGTGCTTCGAACCACGTTCCTTCACCGGGCATCAATGCGATCCCGTCCGTGATGGCCGCCTGGGCCTTCTCGAGGCTGTCCGTCTTCAGATACGCCAGGATCAATCGCTCCCGAATCGGAACCGAATCGGGATACTTCCGACTCATCTGCTCGAGATCCATGATCGCGGCGTTGAGATCGCCACGTGCCTCGAGGATGTCGGCCCGCTTCGCAACCAGCGACGCCGATTCCGGAAGTCGATCGATGCCTCTGGAAACGACGGCGAGCGCCTGGTCCAGCAATGCCGGCTCACGCCGCATGCTGTAGTCCTCCAGGAGACTGTCGGCGAGCGAGATGTACGGCGTCAGTCTTTCGGGATCGAGGACATTGGCCTGCTCCAGATAGGAGAGGTACTGCTTTCTGGCCTCCGCTTCGACCTCGGAATCACCGACCGCGATCGCTGCATCCACCCTCGCCTTCTCGAGGATGGCGGTCAGCATGTAGGTCCGGTAGTTCATCCCGACATCGGACTGGATCCCTTCGAGGATCTGCCTCGCTTCCTGGAACTTCTGGGTTCGGACCAGGGCCTGCACCAGTCGATCCTCCACGAGTTCCGAACTCCGGGCCTCGAGCACCGAGCGGAAGTACGGAATGCACTGCCGGATGGTGCCCGAGTTGTAGTGCATCATCCCCAGTGCGTAGTCGACCTCGCGTGAGTCATCGTTCTGGAACCTTCGGGAGGCCAGCAGCAGTTCGGCCGCCTCCATCANGCGGTCCAGACCGATGAAGAACTGGGCCGCGACCAGGACTTCCTCGATCTCCACCGCCTCACGCGATTCCAGATAGCCACGCACCACCCGAACCGCGTCGTCGGGCCGCTTCAGATCATCGTAGACCCGTGCGTGCTGCATCGCTTCCATCATGTCGCGGTCTTCGTACTCGTTGATGCCGACCAGCAGCGCATCAATCTTCTCCGTCCATGCCGCCTTCAATTCGCGCAGCGCCATGGTCTGGCGGTCGCTGGGCATGGCATTCCACTGCCGGAGGGTCATGGGCTCGTAGCCGCTGTCGAAGATGTACGTGTAGTCGGGCTCCAGATTCGCCAGCAACGACGCCAGACGAATCGCATTGGAACGGTCACCCGGCTTCCGATCGTGAAGCTGACTGCGACGAACGAGGACCACGCTCTTGTCCCCCACTTGTTCNTCCGCCTGCATCCAGGCATCCTCGATCAGGGGGTTGCCGATGTAGAGATCGCGCGCCTCACGAAGGATGCGAAGTGCCCGAAGCGGCTCGCCGGTGGTCGGATCGAGCAGTCGACGACTGTAGTTCAGGACGGTCGACTGGCGACCGGGGTTTCTCCGGTAGGCCTCTTCGTAGGCCTCCATTGCCTCTTCCTGGTTCCCNAGTTCGTCGAGCATCCGGGCCAGCATCGACCAGGTCATGTCGGACCATGCCGACACTTCGGTCGCGGACCGTGCGGACTCCGCCGCGTTCACCAGTTCGGCGCGGGTCCCGGCTGCGTCGCCCTCCTCACGGAGGAAGGAGGAACGCTCNCGGTGGTACCGTGCCTTTGTGAGATGACCGCCGGCCTCGTCGAGGTTGTGCTCCTTGCTGAGTTCGACCAGCTCGTTGGCGAACTCCCAGTCACCGCTGTCCATCGACTCCTGGAATCGGTATTCGAACAGGGCCGGATACGATTCGACCGGGAAGGAGGCGATCTCCGTTTCGATCGCATCGGCCGCTTCGTTCGCCTCGACGGCGAACGCCCTGGCCTCGCCCGCCTGGTCGGACAGTCTCGAACGATCCAGACGCACCGCGGACGCCTCCTGCTGGGCGGCCAGCGTGCGCATCGATACGTAGAGGTTCACCTTCGCCTCGTCGGGCGACAGCTCCTGCTGCTCGATCTCCATCCGAACCCGATCGATCGGACTGGTGTTCCGACAGATGTCGCGAATCGAAGCCAGGAGCGGACTGCCGGGCTTCATCTCCAGCGCCTTGTCGATCATCTCGTTGGCACGCTCGAACTCGCCCAGCATCGCCAGAGTCTGGGCGTATGCTCCCATGACCCGATAGTCGGATGACGCACCAGCTTCGAGGGCGGCTTCGAGGACCAGGCGAGCCTCNTCGTACTGCCCCTTGCGGATCATCGCATCGGCCGTACGCACGACCCGGAGCGACTCATCCGTGATCTGGGACGGATCGAACTCGTCCCCGCGCACGAGCATCCGCAGGGAATCCTTCAGAGTGCGCACCTCGTCGTTGTCCGCCTGCAGGCTGGGCGGCAGCGACTCCAGGGTCGCGATGCCCTGCATCGGCCGACCCATGCGGCCTTCGAGCTTCGCCTTGGCGAGGTAGTGTCGAAGCGACATCGGATCCCTCGCGATCGCCTGTTCCATGCGTTCCAGTGCCAGTCCGGACTGGCCGGACTTCTCCAGACTGAAGGCTGCCGCTCGCAACGTATCCGCNGTGGGATTTCCGTCGATGAAGATCTGCTGCTCGAAGAGCNTTGCCGCATCGCGATACCGACTCTGGCCCATGGCGATGCGAGCGTCGGCGTTGAGCGCGACCACATTCTCCGTGTTGCCGCCGAGGAAGCGATCGAGCTGCTTTCGCGCCTCCAGCACCCGCTCGAGCTGCAGTCCCTCGACCTCGACATCCTCTCCGGACTCGCCGACCCANCGNTCGTACTCAACGTCGAACAGCAGGTTCGCAGCGTTGGCCCGCATCCCGAACTGTTCCATGGCTTCGAGACTGATGGGCTTCTGCTCCGCATCGATGATGAGCTGGGCGTTCCTTCGGGCGGCGTCGTAGTCCCCCGTGGAGCGGTGGGATTGGGCGAGCATGATGCGCATTCGATCGTCGTCCGGCCGGGTGGCCAGGTAGTCCTCGAGCAGGACGACCGCCCGAGCGTGCCCGTTGTCCCGATCGACCTGGCTGATGAACGAAAGCAGTTCGAACAGCTTGGCTTCATGGGCAACCGGATCCGCCGCGATGATTGATTCGGCGTGATCCAACGCCGCCTGCATCCTGCGATCGAGCGCCTCGATCTCCTCCAGGGTCACACTGGCTGAATCGCTCTGGATGTCCCCGTTCTGGATCACCTTGCGGATGTAGAGATCGCGCAGGACCATCAGTGCAACCGCCGGCCCGTCGGGGGACCGTTCGAGGGCGTTCTGGAACGCACCCTCCGCGATCACGAGATTCTTCTGCTCCTGACCGAATCGTCCCTCCAGCCCCAGCTTGCGTGCGACCGCAAGGCGACCGAAGGCCAGACCGGCCAGCCCCTCGTCGCTGTCGGGGCGCAGGGCCAGATGCTCCAGCAGCTCCGCTTCGCCCGGAAACTTNATGTTTCCGTCGATGTCGATGTTCTCCGTCATCTCGCCGTCGCGCAGACGGATCTGGCACAGCCCCAGATACAACTTGCCCATCGCATATGCATCGGAGTCCTTGGCAAATCGCCCGGGAAGGACCATTTCCTTGGCCACGTCCTGGAGACGTCCCCAGAAGACGGTTCCGTTCGTGAGCCGAGCCGCCCGGTAGGCGTTGGCGGCCATGTCCAGGTAGTTCTCCTCGCGGACTCCGGTGTTCTTCGCACGCTGCATCAGCGCGGCCTGCTTCTCCCCGTAGAACTCGCGGGCCTCCTCGATCGTGAGCGGCACGATGTTGTCGTAGGCGGCGAGAAGCTTTTCGATGACGGCGGCGTTGTCCGGCTCCCGGTAGACGACGCGTCCGTAGTACTTNCTGGCCTGGTTGAACTTGCCTTCGGCGAAGGCCTGGTCACCGGCGCGGATGTTGCGTGAGTTCCTGGCCACGTACTGATACGTGACGAGNCCTCCGACCACGATCGCAAGCACCAGCGCCGACGATGCGATCAAGGCGATCATCTTGACGTTCAGCTTCTGCTTCTTCTTCTTGCGCTTCTTGCTTTTAGCCATCTGCTGGAATCCTGGTCAAGGGTTGAGGAAAGGCGTGAGGAGCATTCAATCCTGCTGCTGGACTTCCGCCCAATCGGGCAGGCATCGCATGAGATCGGTGATCATCAAATCGANAAAACCNCTGGTGATATCGAGAAATCCGTCGACTTCGAGGTCCTGGTCGCCGTTGATCGTGAACTGCACCTTGCAGTAGTAGGCNTGGCGATCCTTGGGCTGGTACGCGAGAATCCGCACCCCGCCGGCTTCGGGCGTGAGCCTGCCGTTGGCGATGAAGAAGTAGCCCGCGTAGATACGCGAGTTGGGCACCTTGGGATCGTGGAATTCCGTGGTCCGCAGTTCGAACTCGCCGTGGGGCATCCGCACCAGCATCTCCTCGCCGGTCAGCCAGTTCCTGGAACCGCGGACGCGGAACGGCTCGTCGTCGATGCTGTGCACCGGATCCAGCTCCCACTGGTCGCGATCGATCCGGAGGGGAAGATTCGCGGGCGCGGCCCGCTTCTCGAGCCCGCCCGCCACCATGCAGCGGTCGGCCACGTGCGGAACCATGTCGATGGTCCCGGTGTAGTAGGCCAGATGGAAGTGCACCACCGGCCGGCCGGGCATGTCGTCGGCACGGTAGGTGCGGGAAAGGTAGACGTCGGTCCCGAGTTCCTCCACCCCGGTCTCGGGCAGACGGTAGTCCTCGATCATCGTCCAGCCATCCACGCTGGACGGGAGATTGGCGAGGGAACTCCGAAGCTCGACCGGTGCCTTGCGCAGGTAGACGTTCATCGCCTGCATGACGAAGGTGAGGCTGACGCCCCCACCGACGAGCACCAGCACGGCGGCCACGAACGTGACGCGTATCCTGCCGCTGAAGCGGACGGAAAGCGGCTCGTCGTCCACCGCATCCGCTTCGGGCTCGCCGTCGTCTTCCCCGATCATGATGTTCCGAAGCAGCCACATGACGCCCAGGTAGATGAAGAAGGCGGGAATCAGCCACAGCAGCCCCACCATGGAATGGAAGTCGCCGTCGGCGAGATTCGAATCCCAGGTCGCGAGCACCCCCAGGGTCATGACCCGGAGAATGTTGACGAACAGCGCCGTCGGGAAGGCGGACAGCACCAGAATGACCCGCTGCCACCAGAGATCGAGCCCGCGGTACGACATCGCGACCCCCAGCGCGAGGAACGCGACCACCATCCGCATGCCCGAGCAGGCCTCCGCGATGTTGACCGGAATGACCTCGCCCCCTTGATGGATCCGGAGGGTGTTGCCCTCCTTGGCCATGTCGAATCCGAGCGTGGTGAGGCCCCAGTAGGAACCGTGGGCGGCAATGTCCTGGAGGAACTGCGTGAAACGAAGCACCGCCGTATCGGACAGGGTCTGGCCGAACACCACCAGGTAGCCCAGNGGAAACCAGAGCCATCGCATCGGTCTCCAGCCGAAGAAGAAGAGCGCGAGTCCGAAGATGGTCAACGCGACTCCGAAGCCCATGAGATTGTGATGCTTGAACGCAGCGGGCCCAAGGGCGATGAGGCTGTACCACGACACCCCCAGCACCAGCAGGACCAGACCGGACCATGCCGGCTTGAACGGCTCGGCGAGGATCGCCCGTCGATTCAGCCACACGAAGTAGCCGGCGATGAAGGGGATGACGACGGTATGCCCCCAGTCCGCCTGCTGGTTGATCGCGAAGCGGCCCTGCTGGACGAAGAACTCCCAGAACAGCCAGATCAGACAGCCGAGTACCACGAACGCGCCCAGCACGACCCGGTCCTGGGGCACGACCTGAAACGAGTCCCGGGTTTGATTCGAGATGCTCCTACTCACGCCGGACACTCCCCTGGACGTGAACGCCGCTGCGGCATGATGGAGAACGATGGTGTCATGCTCGATCCAAGCCCACCCGGATCGGTCGTCCCGGTGCCGGGATCAACGACCAATGTTGGTCGGGGGCGGTCCAAATACGTCGTTTCCGAAGTTCCGGTCGAGCAGGAAGCCGAATCCATAGGTCATCCGCAGTCCGTTGCGGAAGACGGCCAGCGGATAGGCCATCCAGTTCGTTCCGACAATCACGTGATCGTTCGCCTTCATGTACACGTCCGGTTCCGTACGACGGCGGATGGCGGCGAGATTGAGGCGAATGGTGGCTTCCCGATTGTCGCCGACGATGCGAGTGAGGTCGACACGATCCGGAATCGCGAGCGCGCCAAGACCGCCCGCAGCGGCGATCAGCCGGCTTAGGGTCAACTGATCCGACTGCGGCAGCGTGTAGACTCCCGGCCGTGTCACCTCGCCGTCGATGTAGACGATCCCCACGGGGGGCCCGTCGACGTAGATCTGATCGTCCGGACGGATGATCGCGTTGTAGCTGTTGTCACCGTGCAGCAGCGGCTGGTAGGGAATCTCGATGACCCGCTCGAGCACCAGGTCCGGTGCTCGACCGGGATCACTCCGTTCCGCATCCAGTGCTTCGGCCACGACCTGCGGAACGTCGGACGCCTCGACCCGCACCCACTCCTTCTTCTCCGGCACGTAGATGAAGGCCGCGTCTCCCGCGGTGGGAAGTTCGCCGGCCGAGTCGAGGTCATCGACGTCCACGGCCTGGGGAGACCGGAGCTTCGGTGCCTGCAGGTCGTCGATGTCGATCATCGGCTCCTCCGCTGCCCCGTAGGCGGCGGGAGACGGCTTGATGTCCGCATCGTCGAGTTGCTCGATAAGGCTTTCGATGTCGACGCCGGAACCGTCAGAGCCGGTCGAACCCGGCACGTCGGACCGGGTCGGCGTACGGTCGCGGTCGTAGTGCGGCAGCAGGTCATCCGACAGCGTGACCTTGCGAACGATGTAGAGCTTTCGTGTGGTCAGCGGCGCACCACCGGCCATCGCCAGCGCTTCGAGGACTCTGAGGTTCGGATCACGCAGCGTGAATCGTCCCGAACTCTGGATGTGCCCCTGAATGGTGTAGGTGAACGCTCCGCCGGATTCGATCGCCACGTGCACGGTGGGATGCGCCATGACGTCGCGCGCCAGCAGCATCTCCAATTCGTTCTGCAGTTCCTGAGCCGTCATTCCCGCCGCCAGAATGTCCCCCAGTTGGGGAATACGGATGTAGCCGCCTGCATCGACGTCACGGGTGAACGGATACCACTGCCCCTGCTGGTAGAGCTCGTAGATCTCGATGCGCACTCCATCGCCCGGATGCAGGCGATAACTCAGATTGCTGGGCACGAGGTCCTCGGGACGAACGGTCGTCGTCTGGCCCCAGAGATCATCGCTGGGCTCGATCACATCGATGCGATCGAGAATGGGCATGGTGGTGGGCGTTTCCATGAACCGGCCCGTTCGGGATGGATCGGCGAAGCTGTTCACATCACAACCGACCAGGGGAAGGACCGTGGTCAGAACAGCCAGCAGTGCCGCGGTTCGGAACCGCAGTGCACACATTCCATCTCGATGTCGCGGTTGCTCCTCCAACACTCGATTCTCCAAAGTCGCGGTACGAGCCGAACGGCCCGGGGGTTCGGGTGAATCCCCTGCAATGGACGCTAAATGCGGGGCGCAACGAGGAATGCCCCACGTAGAAATCCCCACCCCGAATAAGGCAGGCCTGTTGACATCGACTCGATCCGGTCGTGTTATTGAGTCCCAAGGCACCAAGAATGCCCATTTAAGTGGTTATGAGACCCTGATCGGCAGAAACAGCCGAACACCTTTGCCCCTGCTACCCACCCGAGGGCGGTACAATCAGAACATGCCATGCGGCCAAGGCATCTCACCCACCCTCGCACTCCAGGCAAGGCACCCACGCCCCCTGGGGGGTGACACCGCACGCCAGCATCAGGGCAAGGGACGCGTAAGCCTTGAATCCATGGTCCTTAACAACCATGGCAAAGCCGTACAGCAGCTGCACATTGGTAAAAAACCGGATTGGATCCGTGCCAAGGCACCCGGGGGAACCGATTTTCTGGAGACCAAGAGCCTGATCGAGGCGAATGGGCTGCACACCGTCTGCCAGGAGGCATCCTGCCCCAACATCGGAGAATGCTGGAGCCGGGGCACCGCCACCATCATGATTCTGGGAGATACCTGCACCCGCGCGTGCGGATTCTGCAACATCAAGACGGGCCGCCCGCCCGTCACGGATCTCGAAGAGCCCAAGCGTGTCGCTAAAGCCTTGTCCGCAACGGGCTTGCGACATGTGGTCATCACCTCGGTCGACCGTGACGACCTCAAGGACGGTGGTGCGGCGATCTGGGCCGACACGATCCGGCGTGTTCATGCAGCCTGCCCCGACATGTCGGTCGAGACTCTGGTGGGCGACTTCAAGGGTGACCTCGATGACCTCCAGGTGGTCGTGGATGCCCGTCCCGAGATTCTGGCCCACAACATGGAGACCGTCGATCGCATGCATCCCGCCGTGCGGCCACAGGCACGCTACGAACGGTCCTTGAAGGTTCTCGCGCACATCCGCGAGCAGGGACTCGTTGCCAAGACCAGCATCATGGTGGGCATCGGCGAGCGGGACGACGAAGTGCTGGAGCTCATGCAGGACATCCGTGACATTGCGGATACCGACATCCTGACGATCGGGCAGTACCTGCAACCGACCAGGAATCACCTCCCGATCGATCGGTGGGTTCATCCCGAGCAGTTCGATGAATGGCGGCTGGCCGGCCTGGAGATGGGCTTCAAGGTCGTCGAGTCCGGACCACTCGTGCGCAGTTCGTACCACGCCGAGGAACAGGCGCAGCAACTCAGCCCGGCGGGCCGGGAGACGGCTGAAGCAATGGAAGCGATCCTCGCCCACGCCTGCACCCGGGCGTGACCTCACAGTCAACACGGTGCAAAGAATCGCAGTCCGACGTGGTATCGCCCGTCGATGCAGCGCGACCACGCCACCACGACCGACACGCGTCCCCCGTCACCCCGGGGCAGACGGGCACGAATGCGTCCCGTCATGCCCTCCAGCAGGGGCAGGGCGCTGTTGATCAGGCATCCGTTTGAACTTTCATTGACCAGTCCGTAGCGAGCCGGCAGCCCCGGCATCATGTGCCAGTCGATCACCACCTCGTCCGTCGTACGAGTTCGATCGTCGGACCGCCGGTCGAGGGCGTCGGCCTGGAGCATCCTTGAAAGTGACTGATCGTTGAGCATTGTCGCCACTGTTCAATTCCGGGGTCACAGGTTCAAATCCGGATGTTCGACATGAACGATCCCCGTTCCGTCTGTGCGGGTCGTGCGGCCTGCACGCCCCCACGGCCCCCGTCGAGGATCCATTGCATGGCTTGGCGTCCCGGAGGCAAGAGTCGATGGCCGAGAAGAAGGGCATGATCAGTTCACCCGCCGCCGGCGTCTCTCGACTCGACAAGAATCAATCACCGTCGTTCGATCAAGCGGACCGCCGACCATCCGGCCGGCCGGCTGCGGTGGAAACTTCACGATTCAAGGTGGCCACGCCACTCGTCGAACCTGCACACGAAGCGCCGCCGAAGACNGAATCCGNTCCCGAGCAGCTCGAACCGGCGTCGAAATCCGTCGAACCGTTCGTGCAGCCCCCCCCCGTCGAACCGGGGCCCTGCGACGGGCCGACCNTATCGCAACGGATCCTGCTGATCACAGCGCTGACCACGCTCTTCTGGGCGCCCCTCGCGTGGATCCTGAACTGGATGGTTTAAAAAAAGGGACACCGCGCTGGCAGTCGCGGTGTTCCGGGAGGAGAGAAGAGAGAGAGTCGTGTTCAAGGCCGTGAGCCTTGGAAGTGTTCGTGTGTGTCGTCCGGCTTCNGAAAGGACAACCCCCCGCACACGAATCCCTTTCGGTTNCACGCCTTTTTTTTCTGGGTACCGCCAAATGCCTCATTTCGGCCCCTTCCACCCACATTCATTGGAGCACCATTGATATAAGAAACCCTATCCGGGTCACATCACCCTTCCGATCCGCGGACCGCGTGGCATGAACGAACCAGTCAACCAATCCCTGCCGTCCGTGGCCCCCGAAACGCCACCCACNTGGAAGGCCCGCGTGCTCGATTTCTCGNCCTGGAAGCGGCACACCATCTTCGTACTGGCCGCCATCGCGACGGGGATCGCCGCGTGGTACCTCCGCGGCGCCGAGAACTGGGGGCACCGGTGGTTCGAATTCCTTCAGGGGCACACCGGCTGGTCGGAAGACAGCGAGTGGCGCATGCCCGAAGGTGCGGGTCTCGTCCTGCCCATGCTGGTCATCACGCTGGGCATGCTGCTGATCATGCAGCTTCGTGATCGACTCTTTCCGGGCACCGATGGAACGGGCATCCCGCAGGCCATCGCTGCACTCAAGACCCCCGTGGGCCCCGTTCGCTCCCTGATGCTGTCATGGCGGATCGCCATCGGCAAGATCCTGCTTCTCACCCTCGGTCTGTTCTCCGGCATGACCATCGGCCGCGAGGGGCCTTCGGTGCACGTCGGGGCGTGCCTCATGTACCAGATCACCAGACTGACCAGATTTCCGGCGCACCTGGTCCGCCGTGGACTGATCCTCGGCGGTGGTGGCGCCGGTATCGCCGCGGCCTTCAACGCCCCCGTGGCGGGCACCATCTTCGCATTCGAGGAGATCGGACGTTCCTTCGAGAAGAACAATGCGGGAACCATCATCCGAACGGTGGTCATCGCCTGCATCGTGGTCATCATGCTGCTGGGCCTCCAGGGGATGGAACTTCCCGACTACCTGTTCTACGGTCACGTCGAAGCCGATGCGGGCTCGTGGAACCTGCTCCAATGGTCTTCGGTCCTGTTCATCGGAGTCGTGGGCGGACTGCTGGGAGGCATCTTCGCCACGTGCGTCGTCAGGGGCACGGGCCTGGTGGGGATCTGCATGAAGATCAACTGCTGGGTCACTCCGTTGGTGATCGGAGGCAGTCTGGCCCTGCTCGGCTGGATCTCCGGCGGCGACTCGTACGGAAGCGGCTATCCACAGGCGGATGCCATTCTGATGGACGGCACCCAATACCCCTGGCACTATCCCCTGCTCAAGGCCGGAGCCAGCTTCTTCACGCTCGTCAGCGGCATCCCCGGCGGACTCTTCGATCCGAGTCTGTCCGTCGGTGCGGGACTCGGGCAGCAACTTGTCCCGTGCATCGACACGCTGTTTCCGGGGATCGACCACAAGGCCATCATCATGATGTTCATGGTCGGATACTTCACCGGCGTGGTGCAGAGTCCACTGACCTGCGCCGTGATCATGGTCGAGATGACCGGGGCACGCTACATGATCCTCCCACTGATGGGCGTCGCCATCATCGCCTACGAGTGCTCCCGTCTGGTCTGCCGGACCGCCATCTACGAGGCACTGGCGGACATCTTCCTGGGCAAGGTCGAAACAAGGAACTGACGACACGCTCGAATTGATNTTGAAACGCCTCGGCGTGCTGCCAAGCACGATTCCCGCAGTGGAGGCGAACTCGAGCGGACCGCGTACGTAGAAGGTGCGAAGCCAGCGGGCTTCCATCTCCAATCATGTGCGCGCCGGGTCGGCGCCGCACGCTCATCGAGCACACAATCCCAACGGCACGGCACGCTCTCCACACGCGACGTGGACGGCTGCTGTCGCACGGAGTCCTCATGCCGAGCACCGCACTGCACAACGACCTGGATCTCTATCTCGCCCAAATCAGCCGGGTTCCCCTCCTCACCGCCGCAGACGAGAAGCAGCTCGCATGGCGAATCATCAACGATGAATGCGAAGCTGCGAAAGAGCACATGATCCGGGCCAACCTCCGACTGGTCGTGAGCATCAGCAAGCAGTTCACCCGTTCGGGGATACCGCTGCTCGAGTTGATCAACGAGGGGAATCTGGGTCTGATCAGGGCCGTGGAGCGATTCGACCCCGCCTACGGGAACCGATTCTCGACCTACGCGACCTGGTGGATCAAGAAGACCATCAAGCGGAAGATCATGAACGGACGCCAGGCCATGCACATTCCCTCCTACATGCTGCATCGAATGGCGAAATGGAACCGGACCCTGCACGAGCTGCAGGATTCACTGGGACGAAGCCCGACTCCGACGGAACTGGCCGATGCGATGCAGGTCCCGCGCAGCAAGCTCGGACTGATCCAGCGGACCATGGCCGCCGTGCAGCGTTCGGCGACCGCCAGCCCACGGGAGGAGCACGGACGATCCCACCCGCTGGAAGGCTTCGCCGATCCCGGCACCAACCGTGACGAGATCGAACACCGGGATGAACTCAGGAAGGTCCGTNGCCTGCTCGACGAACTCGATTCGGACACCAACAGGATCATCCGCATGCGGTTCGGACTCGACGGGCACAAACCGATGACGCTCAAGGAAATCGGCTTGCACCTGGGCCTGACCAGAGAACGCGTACGACAGATCGAGCACCAGGCGCTCGGCCAGCTCCTTCGCGGATTCAGTCATCGGCACATCGATCGGCGCACCAGCCGGGCCGGATGATCAGGCCGGATCGGACGGAACTCCGCCGGCCTCCGGACAATCAAGGGCGTTCCAGATCGCAAGGGTTCCGAGTCCCATGAACAGGAGCTGGATACCGAAGAGAAGACCGGGAGCCCATTCGGCATCCGACGGATACCAGAACAGCAGCAGCCCACCCAGCAGGATGCCGGCGATGCCGCTGACGACCTGCAGGCCGGCGGTCGACGATGATCGATGCGGTACGCCGCTCACATCCATCACGCCGCGCAGAATGCAGAAGAAGGCCATGCAGAGGGTGAGGCCCTCCAGAGCAGCCCAGGGCCAGATGACCACCACCAGACCCAGAAGCACGAAGAGTCCCCCGGTCAGCACCACGGTTCCGCGATCCTCGGAACCGGCGAGCGCAAAGCCGCGCACGAACATNAGGACGCCGACGACCAGCGCCATCCAGCCGATGAAGTAGGCCAGAATGCCGGACGCGACCAGCGGAAGCAGNATTGCCAGCGCCCCCAACAGCAGAAAGAGGATTCCCTCCGCAAGAAAGAATCCGCGGTGGTTCCGCATGATCTGTCGAAGATCCGGTGCCGAGGGAGTGCTGCTCATCCGTGGTGCTCCTGATAAATGGCCGTCGTACCGGCGACAGGATACGTGGCTTCCGGAACTCATGCACCACCGGTAGAAAACGACACGAAGCCCGTGAGTACGGGCTTCGTGCCGAAGGGATCTCCCGGCCGGCGTCGGATCGTCCCACCACTGCAGACGGTCCGACCGGATTCCGGCGGCTGGGATCAATTCTCCGTGATCTCGATCCGCCGCGGTTCGACCACGGGTTGCTTGGGCAGGTGCACGGTCAGGATTCCGTCGCTGTACGCAGCGGTGATCTGTCCGGTGGCGATTCCGCTTCCGACTCGGAAGTGCCGGTGGTAGTCACCGAGTCCGTATTCCTGACGAGAAACACTGCCGAGCTCCCCGTACCGGTCGGTCACGGTTCCGGTCATCTCGAGCGTGCTGCCGTCGACGTTGAGCTCGATGTCCTCGGGCGTGGTGCCGGGCATGTCGGCGATCACGATGAATCGATCCTCGGTCTCGTACACGTCGACCGGAGCCCGGTAGGTGTGCGGATGCTTTGCAGTGGTCCTGCATTCACCGGCCTGACAGCAGGCGATGGGAGTCANGGTGTCCTGGACTTGGTTGTTGCTGGTGTNGTTGTTCATGGCATTCCTCCTTGATTCGTTTTCAATGGACACGTCAGTCGCGGGTCACGGCGATGCGGCGGGTGCGACTNNCATTNGCCTTCGGGAGCGTGATCCGCAGGATGCCGTTCGTCATGCTGGCCTCGACGGCATCGACGTCGACCTGGACCGGAAGTCCCAGNGAACGCTCGAAGACGAGGTCCCCGCGTTCCCGGCGAATGGCCGTGGCATTGTCCGGAGCGGACAGGCTTCGCGAACCCGAGATGGTCAGCGTGCTGTCGGCAACGGTGACTTCGATGTCGTCCATCTCGACGCCGGGCAACTCGGCCTCGACGTAGAGAAGATCGTCGTTCTCGATCAGGTTGAGTGACGGGCCCGTCATGCGGGCGTCGTCCAGACCGATGTTGCGTACGAAGGAAGGCAGCATGGTGTCGAACATCCGGTCGAGGCCGTATCGAACTCTGTTCATGGCGTTGTTCGGGGTGAGAATTGCTTGCGTGTTCATGACAAACCTCCGTTTCTGGAACCGGGCGTTCCACCCGGATTGGCTTTTGTTCCGCCCGTCGATCGGGCTGGAATACTCAACGCAATGCGCGTGCCAGACGCAGGCCTACGCGGCATGCCACCAACGCGTACGCTCCAGTGACTCCGCTGCCATGCCGGCAGCGTTCACGCCAGGTCNGCAGTCGCGGCGAANNCACNGTGCAACGCAAGCCCCCCGGGCCTGCAGGACCCGGGGGGCTCTTCATCCGACGAAGATGTTCTTCATGGACGGATCAGGCGGCAGCGACCGTCACGCGTCGTGTGGAGGTGCATCCTGCATCTGGCTTGGGCACCCTGAGCGTCAGGATTCCCTCGGCCAGCGCTGCGTCCAGGCCCTCGATCCGCACCTCGGATCCGAGCATCACGGTTCGCTCGATGCTCTTGAACGAAGACGTCTCCTGCAGCAGGGTCCGGTGGCCCTCGGCCCATCNGGGCGGCTTGATGCTGCCCGTGATCGTGAGAGAACGACCTTCGACCAGAATGTCCACGTCTTCGACGGATGCGCCCGGCAGCTCGGCCAGGAGGATGTATTCNTNGTCGTTTTCGTAGATGTCCATGGGCACGAAGTCCTTCATCGTGGACGATCCGAACGTGGTCGGAGCCGTCCACCCCCGGAAGGGCGCGGTCCGTGGGGACGGCAGGTTCGATCCCGCTGCGAACGCGGGTGCGAACCGACCGAAGGCATCCAGCCCGGCGGGCACGAACGTGTTCAGGCCGTGGGCGAACGGTTGCATTCCCAGATTCATCATTCGGGTCACCGGACNCCCGAAGGAGGGTCGGGGGTCGGTGATTCCGGACTGGACCGTGCATCCGTTGGACGCCGTGGTCGTGCGGGGATCCGCAACGACGGAATTGTTGACGAATCTGCCGTTGCCGGCGTTGGGTGCACGGTCGAAGGTCTGAGTGTCTTTGACTTGGATCTTGATAGCCATCACGAGACTCCTTNNGTGTTCTCGATCGGCGAGTCGGCCTCGAACCATTCGGGGACGCTGGCTCGTCGCTGGAAGAGACGACACAATCCCCGTGCCAATCGGCTTCGGGCACGCAGTCCGGAGCGACCTTCCCCGCCGAACCGCGTTCATGCTCCCTGCAACCACGAATCCACGAACGGATGTTCGTAGGTTTCGGATGATCGCACCGACATCTTCCGATCCATTGCGGACCGAGGCCCGCCTGTCAGCGTGGCGAATGCCCTGCCGAAGTGGCAGCACTTACTCCAACTCGGCCGCAAGCAGCCGGGCATCGGACCAGTTGGCAAGCAGGGATCGTCCGGCCACCGGCCCCAGNACGCAGACGGCCGAGGCCAACGCATCCGCCGTTGCCGCATCAACCGCGACCACGCAGGCCGCCCGCGGCACCGCGATCGCCCATCCGGTTCGTGGATCGAACAGATGGGAGTACCTGGCTCCATCCACTTCCAGATGCTGCTCGGCATCACCGGACGTCGCCACTCCGCAGTTGCTCAGCACGACCGTCTGGGACGGGCCGGTTTCATCCAGGGCAACTCCGATGGACCACCCGGCACGTCCCGGCGGAGGATCTCCTATCGCAATGTCCCCCCCGATCTCGACCAGCGAAGCGGGACATCCCTGTCCGGCCAGGACCGCAAGAGCCGCATCGGCAATCCACCCCTTGCCGAATGCCCCCATGTCGAGCCGCATGCCCTCGACATCGAAGAGGACCTCCGAGCGATCCTCATCGATGTGCATGAAGGACCACCCCACCCGAGCGGCGGCATCCGCCACCGCGTCCTCCGACGGCAGCCGTTCCCGACCGAAGGCCTCGCGCCACAGTGCACTCAGCGTCCCGCTGGTCACGTCGAACGCCCCGCCGGTCCCCTTCGACAGCACTCTGGCACGGGATACGGCAGCCAGCAGGTCCTTGCTCACCGGGATTGGGTACCCGGCGGAAGTCCCGCCTAGCCGACTGAGCTCGCTTTCCTTCCGGTAGTCGCTGAGGACCCGATCGAGATCGTCGATTCGATCGAATGCCGCTCTCACGGCCCGGTCCGCCCGGGTCCGGTCCGGGGCGTGGATTCGAACGTGGACGGTGGTNCCCAACCGAACCCGCTCATACTGAAAGAGTTCCTCGAGGAACTCTGTGGATCGCTTCGGAGCGACCGGATCGGACACCGACCCTGCTCTTCGCTGCATCCCGTCCGCGGATCCCATGCAACCCGGGGCTGCAGCCAGAATCAGCAGTATGATGAGAGACCGGAGAAGGAAGAACNCCCTGTCCATGNCGACAACCATACCGAAGCCGATGCATTTGATCGCCNNCCGGGGATTCCTCGCCGGGGGACTGCTGCTTCTGCCGGCATGCGGGGCGACGGGACCAGCCTCGGAACCCGCCCTGGCCCCC
The DNA here is from genome assembly GCA_002591705.1 of Phycisphaerae bacterium. The sequence continues at coordinate 4,317 of PAAB01000062.1, read as the reverse complement.
TTCACCCAATCGATCGGCACCACCGCTCTGGAGATCAGGGTCGTTCCGATTTCGGGATCGGACGGCATCGACGCCTTCTACATGACGGAGATGGAAATCGACTGGGACCTGTTCGACGCGTTCGTCTTCGACGTCGACGAACTGCCGGTCAAGGGGACTCCCGAAGCCCAAACCCGCCCCACTCGCCCCTACATGCTGGTCGACCGGGGATTCGGTCACGCCGGCTACCCGGCGATCTCGATGTCCCTTCGGGGNGCCCAGTCGTTCTGCCGGTGGATGACGGAGCAGACCGGCCGAACCTGGAGGCTGCCCACCCGGCGGGAATGGACGCACGCCTGCACTCTGGGCTCCGTGTCGCGCGACCGGATGGAGCACCACGCCTGGTACGAGGCCAACGCCGAATGGACCACGCATCCCATCGGCACCAAGGCGGCGGACGCCACCGGTCTGTACGACCTTCATGGCAATGTCGCCGAGTGGGTGATCGACGAGCAGGGCAACGGAATCGCCATGGGCGGATCCTTCGTCTCGACCCTCGACGAACTGTCCTGCGACAGCGGGCAACCCGACACCAAGGACTGGAACGAAAGCGACCCCCAGATTCCACGGAGCATCTGGTGGCTCGCCGACGCCCCCTNCATCGGATTCCGCATCGTCACCGATGCACCACACTGACCAAAGGAGTACGAGCATGTCCGAACCTGTGAAACCGACCACGGACTTCTCACGTCGCCAGTTCGTCACCGCATCCACCGCCGCCATTGGTGCCGTCTCGATGGTCACCCCCTCCCTCGCGTGGATCCGTGGAGACGACACCATCAAGGTCGGACTGATNGGATGCGGAGGTCGAGGCACCGGCGCCGCGGGGCAGGCCCTGAATGCCGACCAGGGCGCCGTGCTCTGGGCCATGGGCGACGCCTTCGGCGATCGGTTGCGGTCGAGCCACGACAACCTCGTCGCGCACGCCGGCGGGCGGGCGGAGGTGCCGGAAGAACGTCGATTCTCGGGNTTCGANGCGTACCAGCAGGTCATCGACAGCGGAGTCGACGTGGTGATCCTCACCACCCCCCCGCACTTCCGCCCCGCCCACATGCGGGCGGCGATCGAAGCNGGCAAGCACGTCTTCGCCGAGAAGCCGATGGCCGTCGACGGCCCCGGNCTNCGCAGCGTGNTCGAGACGGCACGCATGGCCCGCGAGCGGAACCTGAATCTGATGTCGGGCTTCTGCTGGCGCTACAACNTNCCGAACCGNGAGTGCTACCAGCGGCTGCACGANGGTGCNATCGGCGACATCCACACCGTGCANTCGACCTACCTGACGGGNCCNCTGGGNAAGCGNCCNCGACAGGACGGCTGGTCCGACATGGANTGGCAGATGCGCAACTGGCAGCACTTCAACTGGCTGGGCGGTGATCACATCGTCGAGCAGGCGTGCCACGCGGTCGACAAGATCAACTGGGCGATGAACAACCGCACCCCCGCCCGCTGCTACGCCGTCGGGGGCCGTCTCTGCCGGGAGGGNCTCGAATCGGGGGACATCTACGACCACTTCGGCGTGCTCTACGAATACGACGACGGCGCCCGCGCCTTCCATCTCTGCCGTCAGATTCCCAAGTGCTGGGGCGACAACACCGAATACATCATCGGGTCCCGCGGAAACTGCTCGGTCAACAGTTGGGGACCGACCCAGATCATCCGCAACGGATCCAACGAGGAGACCTGGCGGTATCCACGCAACGGACCCAACCCGAACATGTACCAGGTCGAACACGACGAACTCTTCCGTGCGATCCGAAACGGAACCCCGATCAACGACGGCGACTTCATGGCCCAGAGCACGCTGATGTCGATCATGGGCCGGCAGGCCGCCTACACGGGAGACACCATCACCTACGAGGATGCGTTGAACTCCGAGGAACGACTGGGACCGGACCGCTACGAGTTCTCAGAACTCGAGATGCCTGCGGTTCCCCGTCCCACCGACAAGGGAACGAACGCATGATGACTCCGGATCGCAGACAGTTCCTGATCTCCTCCACGGCGATGATCGCCTCGTCGGCCGCACTCGCGGGCGCTTCGGCCCGCCTCGAATCCGACCAAGGAGCCTCCATGTCCGACGGAACGCGCAAGCGGAACATCAGGAAGGCCGTCAAGTACGGCATGATCGCGGACGGCACCACGGTGCTCGAGAAGTTCCAATCGGCCAAGCAGGCCGGCTTCGAAGGCGTCGAGATGGACAGTCCCAACCAGCTCGACCCGGCGGAGGTCATCGCCGCCCGGGACGCGACGGGACTCGCGATCCCCGGAGTCGTGGACTCCGTGCACTGGCAGGACACGCTCTCGCATCAGGACCCCGAAGTGCGGGCCCGCGGCGTCGCGGCCCTGGAGACGGCCTTGCGCGACGCCAAGGCGTACGGCGCCTCGACCGTCCTGCTCGTCCCCGGCGTGGTCAACGGCGAGGTGACCTACGGCGAGGTCTGGACCCGATCGCAGGAGGAGATCCGCAAGGTGCTGCCGCTGTGCGATGAACTCGACGTCAACATCGCGATCGAGAACGTGTGGAACGGATTCCTCATGGGACCCCACGAACAGGCCCGCTACATCGACGAGATCGGTTCTCCCCGCGTCGGATTCTTCTTCGACGTCGGAAACATGGTCCGCTACGCAAGGCCCGCGGAGTGCATCGACGTGCTGGGGCCGCGGATCATGAAGCTCGATGTCAAGGAATACAGCCTGACCCGAATGCGCGAGGAAGGCGTCTGGAAGGGCTTCGCGGTCGAGATCGGCGACGGAGACTGCGACTGGCCCGCGGTCGGAGCGGCCCTCGACCGGCTGGAGTGGTCCGGCTGGGCCAGCGCCGAAGTCGGCGGTGGCGACACCGCGCGGCTCAAGCAGATCGCCGACCGGATGGAACGGGCCCTGCAGGCCTGAGAAGGAGACACGTCGCATGCCACGCAATGACGAACGACTGACGCGACGGGACTTCGTCGCCACGACCGCCGCCGGCGCTGCCCTGGCCGCAACGCCGATGGCTCTCGCCCGCACGGCCCATGCGGGAGGCAGCGACACCATGGGATGCGGCGTCATCGGCTGCGGAGGCCGCGGCACCGGTGCCGCGGTGAATGCGTTGCAGGCCAGCCCGTCCACCCGCATCGTGGCCATGGCGGATCTCTTTCCCGACCGACTCCAATCGAGCCTCGGTCACCTCCGCAACCAGGCCGAGTACGCCGACCGGATCACGGTGAAGGAGGAGGACACCTACACCGGCATCGACGCCTACCGGCAGCTGATGGCCCGCGACGACATCGACATGGTGATCCTCGCCACCCCCCCGCACTTCCGCCCCTACCACTTCGAGGAGGCCGTCCGACAGGGGCATCACGTCTTCATGGAGAAGCCGGTCGCAGTGGACCCCGTGGGCGTGCGACGGGTGATCCAGGCGGCCGAATCGGCCGACCGGCAGGGCCTGTCCGTAGTCGCAGGCACGCAGCGGAGACACCAACCCAACTACATCGAAGCGATGGAGCAGATCCGCGACGGCGCGCTCGGTGATGTCGTCATGGGACGCTGCTACTGGAACATGGGCGGACTGTGGAGCCACGAACCCCGCGAGGAGTGGTCTCCGATGGAGTGGCAGCTCCGGAACTGGCTCTACTTCACCTGGCTCAGCGGCGACCACATCTGCGAGCAGCACATCCACAACATCGACGTCGTGAACTGGGCCATGGGCGGACCTCCGGTCAAGGCGGTGGGCATGGGCGGACGCCAGATGCGCACCGAGGAGCGGTACGGACACATCTTCGACCACTTCGCCATCGACTTCGAGTACCCGGGGAATCGGCATGCGATCAGCATGTGCCGGCAGACCGACGGCTGCGCCGGCCGGGTCGAGGAGCACATCCACGGTTCGAAGGGAACGATGCATCTGTATCCCGGGCGATCCGTCATCGTCGGCGAGACCGCATGGTCCTTCGACGGCCCGACCCCGAATCCCTACGTGGAGGAGCACCGCAACCTGTGCGCCAGCATCCGCGGCAACGGCCCCCGGCTCAACGAAGGCCGGCGCGTGGCCGAATCCACCCTGACCGCGATCATGGGCCGAATGTCCGCGTACACCGGACAGGACGTGACGTGGGAACAGGCCATGAACTCGAAGCTCGACCTGACTCCGCCGTCCTACGCGTTTGGAGCCATCGACACCCCCCCGGTCCCCCGTCCCGGTACGGACCCGCTGATCTGACAAGGAGCGATCGCCATGCAGCGACGTGAGTTCATCACCACCACCGCGGCCGCATCCCTGGCCGCGGGTCTCGGCGG
>PAAB01000061.1 GCA_002591705.1 Phycisphaerae bacterium | reverse complement strand
CCGTCGGCGGATCGGTAGCGGTGCCGGTGCAGTTCGGGATCTCGGCCGAAGACAAGCATGATGCCGCTGACCAGAATGACCGTCAGGAATACGATCAGGGCCCAGGTGTATAGGTGCAGGCCCAGCATCGGGCTGCCGTAGCCGGGGTCCCCGGGTTCGATGTGCAGCAGCACCTGACGGGCCGAGATCAGCATGCCCACGAGGGCCGCGAGCACGGACATGCCGTAACCGAGACCGATGACGGAGAAGCCCTGGATTCGTGCGAGATGCCCGTGCGTGATGATGAAGATCGAGCCCACGGCGGTCATGATCATGGCCATCCGCTGCAGCAGGCACAGTGGACAGGGGTATTCTCCCTGGGCGAACTGGACCCAGAACGCTCCGAGCAGGACGCCGCAGATTCCCAGAACGCAGAGGTGCTGGATCGCCAGTTCCACCCGCAGCCAGAGGCTCCAGAGCGGATGCTCGCTGCGGCGTGTCTGCATGGGGCGATCCTGATTCATCACCAGCTGAGGTCCAAAGGATCCGTGGCGTGGTGCATGAACAGCAGCACGATGAGGATCAGGGAGAGAAAGAAGAGCGCAACCGACAGCCACGCCTTGCGACGAAGCATCGACGCAAGCAGGCAGAAGAGACACAGGAAGATGGCGGCGGCGATCATGGAGAGTTGTCGTTCGCCCGGCGGGAGCCGGTCACGCGCAGGACGCGCACAGTCCCGTGAGGGTCAGGTCGTGGTTTTCAAGCTTGAACCCCTCGGGAACCAGCTTGTTCAGGCCACCCGGACAGCCGTGGATGTCGAAGTACCGGTCGCAGGATGTGCAGTGAAAGTGATGGTGGTGGGATGAGGCGATGGATGCCAGTTCGTAGCGGTCGCTCTTGCCCGGGACCGCAACCGGGGAGATCTCACCTTCCTCCACGAGTCGCCGAACGATTCGATAGACGGTTCGGAGGCCCAGGGAATCGGTGGTTTCACTCGCGAGGCTGTGCAGCTCCTCGATGGACAGGGGCCGGGCGGCCTCCTCGATGGTCCGCCGAATGGCCTGCAGCTGCTTGGTCTGGCGTTGGGGTGCCATAGGCACAGCATATCGATGAATCGACGCACGCGGCGATTTAATGGCAACATATTGCCATTAGTATTGACAATGCTCTGCCGATAGCTACCATTCGGGTTTGGTTTCGGACCCCGGTTCCTGCTCGGAGCGATCAATGAACCCCGTACGTACTTTCCACCCGATTCGTCGGAAGACGATGATTCCTCGAGGATTCACCCTCGTGGAACTGCTGGTGGTCATTGCGGTACTGGGAATCCTGATCGCGTTGCTGATCCCCTCGCTGGGAACGATGGCCCACCAGAGCCGAGTCGCCGAGGACACCTCCAATCTCCGCTCGCTGCAGATGGCCCACTATCAGTACGCAGTGGATTCCAAGGGTCAGTTCGCGGATGCGGGGCTGGCCCACGGGGGGCTGGCCAACGAGTCGATCGCATGGCTCAACCTCATCGGTGAGTACGTCGACATCAACGGAGTGATCCGATCGCCTCTGGACGACAGCCCACACTGGTCGATTCCGGTCCAGGGGACGACCAACCGGTACCGTCGGACGAGCTACGGTTGGAACAACTACCTGTCCCGTACGCATTCGCCGGATGCCGCAATCGACCGCAGCATGGCGGCGGATCGCCTCAGTCGGGTGAAGAGCGCCTCCAACACCGTTCACTTCCTGCACATGGTCGGAACCGGTTCCTTTGCGGGAGCCGATCACGTGCACGTCGAGAACTGGTGGATCAACGATTCACTGCCCGATGCGCCCGCGATTCTGGCCTCCAACCAGGTCAACACCAGCGTCGTGTCGGGCGAACCCAAGACCAAGAGCGCCCGTGCCAACTACGGGTTCGTCGACGGCCACGTCGAGACGCTCTCATTCATCGAAGTATTTACTGGCCCCGATCGAAATCGGTTCGACCCGAATGTTGCCGGTCGAAGTTTCTGATCGGGGTAGGAGAAGGAGAAGGTTTGATGTTATCCCCATCAAAGAACGAAAATCGTTTCATCCGCAGGCTGACATGGCTGCCCCTGTGCACCCTGCTTGCCGCATCACCGGTGGTGATGGCCGGCGACGATGATCACGGAGGGCACGTCGGGCACGCCGGCGACATCTACGTCGGCGTCGAGAACGGCCGCATCACGACCGGTCTGATTTCGGATGACGCGGTCTCCGGCGAGATGCGCACCTTCGAGTCCGAGTTCGGCGATGCCGGCGTCCCCGGATTCACGGCCGACCCCGGCTGGGAGGCCTACCCGGGCACCTTCAATCCCGACGCTCGCGTGGGGTGGGAGTCCCTGGCCGGACTTCGGATGTGGAACGGCAACGGATTCGACGAAGGGATCGAGGAGTCCATCACCGTCAGCTTCGGCCCCAGTTCGTTCGAGATCGGCGCTTCCGCTTCGGGCGGCTTCGATCTGGCCGTCCAGCCGGATGGGGGAATCCACCGGCATCTGAGCTTCTTCCTGAATCACCCGACGAACACGCCGCTGCCCGGCATCTATCTCGTGGAGCTGGAACTCTACGCGACCGAAGGCCCCGAGCACTCCGAACCCTTCTGGATCGTCTTCAACAACGAATCCAGCGAAGCGGACCACGAAGCCGCCGTCGAGTGGGTGGAGGAGAACCTGGCCGCCGAGGACCACGATGACCANGANGATCANGANGATCANGGGCANGCNGGNGACATCGNNGTNGGNGTCGAGNANGGNCACATCATNACGGGNNNGNTCCACGACGGNGAAGTCGAGGAGATGCGNACCTTCGAGTCCGAGTTCGGCGAATCCGGAGTGCCCGGNTACACNGACGAGCCNGGNTGGGAAGCGNNNNCCGGNACNTTCNGNNCCGANGTCAANGTNGGNTGGAACGCNCTCTCCGGNGTNAGNCTNTGGAACGGNGCNGGATTCGACGGTTCGATCGACGAGTCCATCACNNTCNNCTTCGGTACNCTACTCNTTCGNGNTCGGNANNTCGGCCGTGGACGGNTTCGANCTGCCGGTCGAGTCNGANGGTGCNATCCANCGNCACATCGGCTTCACNCTNNACCATCCGTCNGCNTCNCCGCAGACGGGNATCTACCTCGTGGAACTCGAGNTGTANGCGACCANCGGNGGCCCGGAGCANTCCGAGCCGTTCTGGATCGTNTTCAACAACGGNGNCAGCGAGGNNNATCACGAANNCGCNGTCGACTGGGTCAAGGACAACCTGGCCGNCGAGGATCATGATCATGAGCACTGCGACGGNGACGTCGATGGTGATGANCATGTCGACGTGNNNGANCTCCTGCAGTTGATCAACGACTGGGGNGCCTCGGGCGGCCCGTCCGACGTCAACGAGGACGGAACGGTCAACGTCATGGACCTGCTCGTCGTCATCGACGCCTGGGGTGAGTGCGATCACTGACCCGCTGATGTTTCGTATTCTTGAATCAACGATTTCACTTTCAATCTCAGGAGAAAATCAGATGTCTTGTTGCCCTCTTTGTAGTTCGACCAACCAGCTGACCATCGACGCCACCACGGTGTGCATGGAGTGCGCCACCGTAGCAACGGCGGGGTTCACCATCCCCGTGGGCCTCATGGTGCTGGCCGGAGCCGTCACGGCAGCCGGAGTCGCACTGTGGAAGGCCACGCGTCGAGCAGCCCGGCTGCTGCCGGCCTGATCGACATTCGTCGAAGTTNAAGCATCTGGGAGCCCCGCTTCGGCGGGGCTCCCTGTGTTGTGGGGTTCCGGATCCCGTCTGCACGCCGGGGTGAGACCAANGCGATTTCGTGAATGCCTATACACTGCGAGTCGGCACCACCCTCCTCAACGCCTGTCCCAGACGAGTCATCCCATGTCGATCCCCACGCAGGTCCGGCCATCCGGATTCAACGACCACGTCTTCGACTACTCATGCACGATCGATCGACCATGGAAGACGGTGTGGTCCTGGCTTCTGGAGCCGGATACGTTCGTGAAGGGGCAGTTCTGGCCCTTCAGGGTGGAGTTCCTCGATACCCCCACGGAGGACGGACCGGTGGCCCGAGGATTCGATGTGGGCACACTCAACGCCCACCACGGGCCGTTCATGAACTTCTGTGGGGTCATCACCCGGGTCGAAGTCGGCGAATCGGAGGCGGTACGGGATCTCGAATATGCGTACGGGGCCTACGCAGTGGCCTTTCGGCTGATTCGTCCTTCGCTGCTTCGTATCCGGGTCGTGGGAGAGGATGAACACCGGTGTCGCGTGGACGTCAGGGTCGAATCCTACGTTCGCAGCTGGTTCGGCGGCATCTGGACCCTTGCTCAACGCTGCTTCTGGCCCTCCTTCGGGCGNATGATCCGCCGGGCACTGCGCGTCCGACCGGGTGCGGACTGAAGTGCACGGGCCNCATTCGGGGAATCGGCCCGTCGTACCATGCAGGGACAATCGTGAACCGAACGGATTCGAAGGGCGTATACTTTTNACGGTTCCGGNGATTCGGACCAGCAGGACCCATCATGACCAACCACTTCGTCGATCCGATCACCATGCAGCACTCGCTCTTCGCAGAGCTGAGTCGCATGTTCGGTTCCGAGGTGCCCCTGTACGACAAGTCGCTGGAGGTGAACCACCGGTGCAATCGCTTCCTGATCGANTTTCTCGCCGCTGGCTTCGAGGGGTTCTCGGTCAGCGACGAGCAACTGCGGGCGACCTCGCGTGAGCGACATGGTGCCATCCGGATCGGCCGCGAGGACGAGTTCCGCTGGATCACCCGGTACTTCGCGTGCTTCGGCATGGAGCCCCACAACTTCTACGACATGACGAGNATCGGGGCCAAGAGCCAGCCGGTGATCGCCACGGCCTTCCGATCGGCCGTGGACCCCGAGAACCGGGTCTTCTCATCCCTGCTGCGGACCGACTACTTCGACGACGAGACGGCCCGCCGGGTGGAGGGACTGCTCGCGACGCGGAACGTGTTCTCGGAGCGGGCCCGCACCCTGGTCGAGCGGTGCGAAGCCCAGGGCGGTCTCGACGAGGCCGACGCCCGGGCCCTCGTCGAGGAGGGCACCGAACGCATCTTCAAGTGGACGGGCGAGGCCAGGGACCGGGCCCTCTACGACGATCTCTGCGGAGCCGGTTTCAAGATCGCCGCGGACATCGCCTGCTTCTCGTCGCACCATCTGAACCATCTGACGCCCAATACCCTCTGCATCGATCTCTATTCCGATGCCATGAAATGGCGTCTGGGCCTGCTCGACCGCGGGGAGTTCGTCGACCGGGCGGACCGGACGCTGGCCTTCCTCGACGGCATGGTCGACGCCGACTGGCTGCTGCTGCACTTCCGGCATCTCGGGCACGACGAGGTCGACGCCTACGTTCGTCGGCCCGTCTCCGATCATCGCCGTGCGGAACTGGTCTCGCAGTTGGCGGATGCCCTCGACATCCCGGAGCTGGATCTCGCCGCACTTCCGCACAACGGCTACAAGGACAAGACGGAAGGCCCCGACCCCGGGGTACAGATCCTGCTGCGACAGGACGCCTACCGGGCGCTCACCGAACCCATCCGGTTCGTCGACGAGGATCCTCCCTTCGACACCGCACACACCGCCCGCTTCGGTGAGATCGAGCAGCGGTTCTACGCCACCACTCCGGCCGGACGAACCCTCTACGACGAGTGCCTCGCGGACCAGACGGCCTCTCCGGAGACGCCGGATCCGTTCGCCTCCTTTCCCGCCACCCTGCCGGAACTGCTCGAGCGGGGGCTGGTCTACGCCNCCTACGAGCCGACCGCCGAGGCGTGTTCCGGCAACGCTGGCGTCGAGAGTACGGATGTCATGCAGTTGATGCGGGATGGTGTGCTTCGCCGGCGTGGTCTTCGCTACGAGGACTTCCTGCCGTTCTCCGCGGCGGGCATCTTCGCCAGCAACCTCGATCAGTACGGCACGGAATCCACGGCTCAGGAGCGGCCCACCTACACCCGNGAGCAGATGGAGGCCGTCATCGGTCGCCCCATCATCGACACCGACCAGGCGTACCGGGCCATGCAGGACGCCAGCCTGGTGTCGGCCTTCCGGTCTCTCGGCGCGGAGCATCTGCTGGACACGGATGGGAACGGCTGACCCATTCCGGCCTCCGGTCGCCGAACCGATTCAGCGTCGACGCTTGCTGGTCTTTCCGATTCCCGGATTGAAGGTGTTGGTCGGATCGAGCTGGCGATGGAAGTCCTTGACGACCGGCTCGGCCTCGTAGAGATGGCCGACGTTGTGTTCGGCGGGAAACTTCGCTCCCCGGGCCTCGAGGCGTTCGAGCATCAGCGTCTTGATCCGTTCGAGATCGGCTTCCTTGCGGTAGACGTAGATGTTGTGGAACACATGGCACATGTAGTGCCCGTAGGACAGGTCGAGCACCATGTCCTTCGTGATCTCCTCGGGCAACTCCTCGACCCACTCGGGATCGTTGCTCAGCAGGGCGATGTCGAGGGCCAGCACTTCCTGCGTGGTCCGCTGGTGCAGGTTCTGGTACCGGATGCCCGCTCCCGCCGCACTGAAGCGATGGAGGAGGGCCGCCTCCTGTTCNCGTTCGGAGCATTCGAAGAATCCGACGCCCTCCGTCCGGCCCCAGTCGTCCTCGAGATACCGCCGGGCCTCCTCGATGGCCTCGTCGGCGGTGACCAGGATCAGCAGGTGCTCGTAGTCGTCACGGTACTGCCGAAGCCGCTGGGGAAGGTGCTGCGGGAACAGTTTGCTGACGTAGTACAGGAAGATGTCGGGGAGGTACTTGGGCAGGAAGGGGATCTTGTTCAGGAGGTACTCGGCCTTCGCCTTGAGGGCGTAGGCACGGGGCAGCCGGTCGGTGCCGAGGTACTTGATGGCCAGCGCGACATCCTTGGCGTACTTCTCCGCGGCGGTGAAGGTCGCCCGGTTCATGTACTCGCCCATCTCGGGAAGATGTTCGAAGGTCCCGAGAATGTGCCGACGCATGGTGACGAAGTGATCGGGGTCGTTGGTGCCGAGAATGAAGACCTGCTTGCTCTTGGGGACCGCGAAGGTGTCCACCCGCACCGCGAAGCAGGCCACCTTGCCGGCGCTGCCGCTGACCTCGTAGAGCCGCTTGGGATCGGCGTTGTACCGGTTGGGCACGGTGGCGTCGAGGTCCCGGATGCGGTTGACGTAGTCGGTGTCGGAGGCGGCACGCCCGTCGTCGATCAGATCCGCATCGGTGAAATCGCCGTTCTCAAGCCGGGTGAGGATCTCCTCGGGCGTCTCGCCGAGGTTCCGGATGCCCAGATGGTCGATCAGTTCGAGCGTGCCTTCCTCGTTGACCCGGGCGTACAGCGCGAATTCGGTGTACGACGAGCCCCGTTTGCAGAGTGCTCCGCCGGCATTGTTGGCCACCCCGCCGATCACGGTGGCACCGATGGTGGTCGAGCCGAGGACCGAGTGGGGGACCCGATCGATCTTCTTCAGCTCCTGTCCCAGTTCGAAGAGGGTGGTGCCGGGAAAGGCCAGGGCCTGGGTGCCGTCCCGAAGGAGGCGGAGGCCGCGGAGCCGGCCGGTGTTGACGATGACGACCTCGCGGTCGTAGTCGAAGCCGCTCGGTGAGGATCCGCCGGTCAGTCCGGTCTTCGTGGCCTGCATGATGATGGCGCAGTCGGCGTCCACCGCGGCCTGAAGGACCTTCCACAGCTCCACCAGGGAGGAGGGAAAGATCACGGCGGTCGCGCCTCCGAATCCGTAGCGGAATCCGGAACGGTAGTACGCGGTGTCCATCTCCTTGGTGAGGACGTTGGAGTCACCGACGATGTCTTTGAAGGTCCTGACGAGCTCGGACATGATCGGAATCCGGTTCCTGATGACGGTGGCCTGAGGGGGCCGGGGGGAGGAGACGAGGCCCGAATCGACTTGAAAATCGTAGCAGCAATGGCAGTCCGAATCCATCCGAAACGGTCGACCGCGGAGTGGTGATCACCATGCCGGTTCGAGCAGGGGATTCAGACCCAGACGGCCACCAGTGCCATCACCCCGGCCCCGAGCGTGGCCCACACCAGGCGACGTCCACGATTGCTGCCGCCCGGGAAGAACTCCTCCCGGACGATGTCCAGCGTCGCGATGTAGAGGAACGTGCCGGCCGCGACGGCCTTGAACCAGGCTTCGGCGGCTCCGCCACCACCGCCGAAGAGGTCGATCGCAACGCCGCCCAGGACCACGCCCAGCGGCGTACTGCCCACGAAGACCAGCAGGGCGGGAATGCGGGTGCGGGGAGGGATGTCGGCTTCCCGGAAGGTGGACCCCAGCGCAAAGCCCGCGGCCCCCTTGTGCGCGAGGATGGCGATCAGCAGCACCGTCGCACCGGCCGCGGTGGAGATGCCGAGGGTGATGCCGGCGATGAGGCTGTGGATCGAGAGGGTGACCAGCAGCAGGTAGGGTGCAATACCGTTCCTGGCACCGGCCTCCAGGAGAGCGGCGGATTCCGGGTCGGCGTGGTCGTCNCCCGCNTCNAGNGCCCGGGGGATCACNCGTTCGAGTCCNAGCACCAGAATGAACGNCAGAGTCGCCACGGCGTACGCGGTGGGGTAGTCGAGGTCAGGATAGGCNGCGGCAAAGCCGTCACTGGCGTCGGCCAGGAGNTGGATGAGTCCCGCCGCCAGCAGCACGCCCCCGGCGAAGCTNTTGCCGTAGGCGATCGCACGTCCGTTGCCGCCGCGTGCGGCCAGCCACGGGGCAAAGACGCCCGCACCGCCCACCAGGGCGATCAGCATCGCCCACACGACGATCAGAAGGAACNCGGGATCTTCAGGGGGNGTGGTCGTGGCGAGAATCATGGCTNTGATCNTAANCAATCTGCAAGTGCGGGTGCTTCANNGGTGAGGCTATGCAACCGCATGGGAGTGAGATCGGACGGAATCGATGATCCGGTCACCGGCCCGCCGGGCGCCGGCGATGTTGCGGGAGACCGGTCCCAGTTCAAGTTCCGCCAGCGGTCCNGACACGTAGATGCGGGGGTGCCAGCGGAGTTCGGTGTCGACGATCGGATAGCCGCATTCTGCGCAGGGGAGTGATCCCGATTCGATCAGCTTGTCGATCATGATGCCGCCCGGCCGGCGGGAATCGAAACCGGTGGCCAGCAGGACGCGATGGGCTTCGATGGCCGTGTCTTCGTCGAGCACGAGCTTCATTCCGTCCGGTCCCTCGACGAGGTGGTCGATCTCTCCTTGGTGCCAGGTGAGCTGTCTGCGNTTGATTGCCCGCCGGAGCGAACGGGCCATGTCCGGGGGGACCGAGCCGTGGTGACGGGCCTCGGTGACGATTCCCCGTCGTCGGTCGGGATCACGCTCACGGCTGAAGGTGGCGGAATACCTCCAGCCCAGCCATCCGGAGTCGCTGTCGAACTGGTGCTGGCGGATCCCATGTCGCGATACGAGATGGACATCGTGTCCTTCTTGCACCAGACGCAGTGCGACGTGTCCTGAGGAGATGCCGCCCCCGACCACCGTGACCCGTTCACGACGGGTTGGCCATCCATCGAACCCCGGCGTGTAGATGTGATGGATCCGGGGATCGTTCCGCGGCGCCCAGTCCGGCCATCGGGGTTGTTCGGACGACCCGATGGCGAGGACGATGTTCCCGGCCTCGAGAGTGCGGTCGTCCTCGAGTTGTACTTCGATCGCGTGGGGCCGAATCGAACATCGGGTGGCCCGGGTGCGGAGATGCAGTTCCCTCAGGCGGTAGGTCGCCTCGACGTGATCGCAGTGGGCATTGAAGAGCGAAAGGGAGGGACGTTCGAAGGGAGGAGCGAATGGTCGCCGGGTGGTGCGTTGGTTTCTGCCGGCGAATCGCTGCAATGCGGCGTGGTGCAGGCCGAGATGATGAACCGACGAGGACCGGAGATGCGTCATTCCGGTGGTGGCGGTGCAGTTCCGCCACGAAGAAAGCAGGCAGTCGCCCGGATCGACGATGCGCAGCCGATCACGCGAGATGTCCGCATCNCCAAGCAGCCGGGCTGCGATGTGCACCCCATGGATTCCGCCTCCGATGATCAGCCAATCGAGCCGCATTCCCTACGGTAGCACTAATGGCATCAGATTGTCATTAGCCAGCGAGCGGAATCCGAGTATTTGAAATCAGGATCGAACTCGGGTCGTGGGCGTTTCAGGCGTCGGGCAGCCGCTCGACCAGCAGGTGGTGCGGCAGCGTGCAGGTCAGATAGAACCCGATGGATGCCACCGCAAGGGCCAGAACCGTCCCCGCGGGCACCAGCAGGGCCAGAGCGGCCACCATGGCCCACGCCGGTGCCGCCAGCCAGAGTGCATCAAGGTGCAGCCGCAGCACGCCGGAGACCAGTCCGGTGTGACCCCGCCACTGCCTATCCAGCCANGCGAGACGGATCATGTGCTTGGTGGCGTGGATGGCGAGGAAGTATCCGCCGATCGCCCACAACGGAGGCAGGAGGAGAAACCATGCGGCAACCAGGGCGGTCTCCATCGCGAATCCCACGTTCGCCGGTGATCGCCATGTGATCCGGCTGCTGAACGAGGACCAGAGGGCGAGGACGCCGGTGGNCANGAACATCNNCTGTCCGAAGTACTGCAAGGTCGTNGTGTAGAGTTCGCCCTCCACACCGCCGGCCATGAGGCCGAACGGCTGCCANGCACCGGTGGGNTCGATCCAGCACGGCAGNGCAACCACGAGTCCTCCCCGAAANAGNCCCCACGTGCGGGGGATGCNTGCGTNCGGATCGAGGCAATCCACGGCGAAGATGCGGTCCGCTTCGCCGAAGTGGACCGCGGTCAGGACGAGGAAGGCGATGGTCGCAGTCAGAGGGGACGCAATGAAGACGCCGCCGGCCGCTGCCATCATGCCGAGGTAGAGAGCAAACCGTCCCCAGGCCCGGGGGCGGAAGGGGCCGCCGTGGGTCCAGGTCAGTACATGGAGATCCAGTCCGCCGTGGGGCATGCCCATCCAGACCAGCGCCACCACCCAGATCCACGCGGCGTGCGATGCGGTGGGGGCGACGACCAGGGCGAGCAGTGCCAACACGATCAGTTGGAGAGCGGGTACCACAAAAACAGGCGTCCCGCGCGGAGCACGGGACGCCTGATGCTTGTGGACGTTTTCCACTCGATTAGGCCGAAAGCTTTCCTTCGGCTTCGAAGTGGCTGAGCGTCTTCGCTGCGATCACACAGGCGACACCGAAGCCGACCTTGTTGATCACGTCCGCGATGTTGTAGAGGATCTCGCGGAGGCTCTCATTGTCGCTCAGGGCGAGCAGGAAGCCGATCGGATAGATGATCCAGCCGACGGCGATGAAGAGCTTCATGACGTTCAGAGTGGACAGGAACTCCTTCGGGAGGTGCGATGCCGCACGCGTGACCTGGCCGTACAGGATGCCGACCATCACAACCCAGAAGAAGCAGGCGACGAGGTAGAAGCCCCACCACTGTCCGCTTCCGACGACACTGGTCTCAGCGATCCACGCAAAGACGAGCATGAACAGGGAAACGAGTCCGAGTCCCCAGAAGAGACCGGCGCCNCGCTTGCCGAGGTTCAGCAGCAGCGGGAACTCGAGCACCATGAGGGGCACGGTGATAAGCCAGTCGATGTACCGGTAGGCGGTCGGGAATGCAGCCAGCTTGCCGATGACGATGTTGCCGTCGGCGTCGGTGGTGATTGCATTGGCCAGAGCCTCGACGTAGATGCCGGACATGCGGTAGTAGTGGAAACAGGCGACGCCGCAGATGATGCCGGCAACGATAGCTACCTTCTTGTAGGTGGCAGACAGGGAACCCTGCATCATCCAGAGATAGATGGCGCCAGCGCCCATCCCTACGATGCCGAGCCAGAAGAGGTACATTGTTACCCCTTCGACNGTGAGTCCTGCCTGAAGNGCCTTGAAGGTCATTGAGTATTGATCCATGGATCTGTTCTCTCACGCTCTTGAGTTGTTGAAAAGTATCCAGAAACGGGGGTTGGCCGGATAGGATAGGTATATTGTCCGACCGTGATCAAGGAAATCTTTAACATTCGTGACACTGAAGTCAAATCTGTCGGAGTGGTGGGGGCCGGCCCCGGGGGCCTGGTGACCGCAATTCTGCTTGCCTCCCATGGCGTTCCCACCACCCTGTACGAAGCTGCGGACCGGGTGGGAGGTCGCTGCTCGACCATCGAGTCGGACGGATTCAAGTTCGACCGCGGGCCCACCTATTTCCTGATGCCGTTCGTCCTGGACGAAATCCTCGCCACCTCCGGACGTAAACTAAGTGAAGAAATAGACTTACACGAACTCGAGCCGATGTATCGGCTGGACATCGGGCACGAAGGCCGTCGTTTCAAGATCGACGCCACCCGGGACCTGGATCGCATGGAGGCCCAGTTCGACGAAATCTGTCCCGGGGACGGCAAGGCGTTCCGCAAGTTCTACGACATCAACAACGCCAAAATCCAGGCCTTCGAGCCGGTCCTGAGGCACCCCCTTAANAATGCGAAGGACATGCTCAAGCCGAAATTTATTCCGGGTGGCCTGCGGCTTGATCCCCTGCACTCCATGAAGACGGCGACGGGAAAGCACTTCCAGCATCCGGTGAACGAGATCGCGGTCAGCTTCCAGAGCAAGTACCTGGGCATGTCCCCATGGGACGCCCCCAGTCTCTTCACCATCCTGAACTTCATCGAATACGGCTTCGGAGTCTGGCACCCGCGCGGCGGTTGCGGGGGGCTGATGCAGGAACTGGCACGCGTCTTCGAGGAACTCGGCGGCACGATCGTGCTCAATCAGCCGATCACCGGACTGCGTTTCGACGGTCGCACCTGNCGCGGCGTGGAACTCGGTGANGACCACCGGGTCTGCGANCANGAACACGTGGTCATCAATGCGGACGCGGCCTGGGCGATCCGCAANCTGATNCCCAAGCATCTCCAGGGGACATGGAACGACCGGAAGGTCGAGACGGCCGACTACTCGTGNTCCACCATGATGATGTACGTGGGCGTCGAGGGCGACATCGATCTCTCGCACCACACCGTNCGGATATCCGAGAACTACGTTGAAAACCTCCAGGACATCAGCCGTGGCAACGGGGCGGGGGGAACGATCTCNCTNGATCCNAGCTTCTACGTCTGCAATCCATCACGCATCGACGATTCGATGGCNCCTCCCGGNCATTCCTCGCTCTACGTCCTGGTTCCGGTNCCCAACACCAAGTCNGGAATCGATTGGTCGACCGCNCGTCCTCAGGTNCGNNACATGGTTCTGAAGACCCTGCGTGATCAGATGAACGTCGATCTGGAAGGTCGAATCGTCACGGAACTGCACCACACCCCGGACACCTGGGCCGACACCAACATCCACTTCGGCGCCGCCTTTAGCCTGTCGCATACGCTCCGGCAGATGGCCATCTTCCGTCCCAAGCACCGCTGGCCCACCTGCGACGGGCTCTGGATGGTCGGGGGTGGAACGCACCCCGGATCCGGGCTGCCCGTGATCTTCCTCGGGGCCATGGCCACCGCCAGGGATGTGCTGGGCGAACTGGGTGTCGAGTGCCGCATGCCGAACGGCACGCCGGTGGGGGAGCTGGTCGGCACCTGACCCCCGTCGTCAGCCCTCCTGCAGCGAAGTGTGGTCGTGCGCCGTGGATCGGGAGCCGCGTCGCTTCGGTGCCAGAGTGGATGCGTTCGCGATGAACCAGGCCGACGCAGAGGTCAACTGGAGGTAGTCTCCGGTCGATTCCAGGCCGTATGCGAAGACGCTGATGATCCAGCACACGCTGGCAACGGTCTGTCCGAGCCATTCGATCCGAAGCATCCTTCCGACCAGCGACCGACGGGCGGTGTCCTTGTCCTGGTTCAGCATGTGCATTCCCCTCCGCAACAGGACAGGTCATCCAGGTACATTCCCCAGCTCCGGTAGTCCTCGAGGAGCGGTGCCGGCAGTCCCAATGTGGTGGCGATCTTCTTTGCAACCACCGCGAAACGCATGCGGTACTTGAAGATGAAGCAGAAGATGTGGCCGTCGTGGCGGACGGCGGGGCCGCAGAGGTGAAGGCCCGGGACGATCGTCGACTCGTCATCGTCGTTCAGGAGCGGGAAGCCGTCATCGCGCTGCTCGAACAGATCCATCACGAGTTTCTGCCCACCATCGAAACCGCCCGCCAGGATCGGCTGCGAGGTGGTGCGGAACGTCCGTTCGTCCATGGTCGCGATGTCGATCGTGGCGATCTCATAGGTGCGGCCGGTTCGCGAGACGGCGTGGACCAGGGTGCCGGGGTAGAGCTTGACGTTTCTCGGAAAGCAGGGCTCGCTCATTCGTTCTCGGGTGAACGTGGACAGTGCGGAACTGGGATCGGAGGTCGTCTCCTCCCACGGGCGGTCGCATTCGAACACCCGGACCGGTCGTGCGCGCTCCGCCAGGTGGTACGCAGCGTCGATGCCGCTTTCGAATCCACCGATCACCACGAAGTCGTCGCCCTCGAGGCTTTCGTAGCTGTCGATCATCGCGGTGTGTCGGCAGAGTTCGCTTCCCGTGAATTCGCTGAGGCTCGGATACTGGAACTCACCGGCCGCCCAGATCACGTGCCGGGCGCGGATGGTGTCCGTGTCCGTATCGATGACGAACTCGTCGCCGATCTTCGACACCCGAAGGACATTCGTCTTCTCGCGGACCGGAATCTCATTCTGGCTGGCGACCAGCCTGACGTAGCGGGCGTAGTCGAGGCCGGTCGGATGCTCGACCTTGAGGCTGTAGGCCGGCGAAGTACCGATGGCAATCGAGTTCAGATCCAGCATGCCCACCGAGTTGGTGGTGAACGACGGAGTGATGAAGCGGGTCTCGTCGGGCCATGCGGCAAACGAGCTTCCCACGGTGTGCCGCTCGACGACCAGGAAGTTTTCGATGCCGGCGTCCTGCAGCGTGACGGACACCCCGATGCCTGCAGCACCTCCTCCGACCACCACAACGTCATAGACCGTTCGTTTCATCATCAGCATCCGTAGAGGGCAGAGGCATGGTCCGCTGCGTCAGGACCGGGGGTGGGTGCCTGCGTTGCGGGACCATCTCTTATTGACATTCATGTGCCAATAAGATACCGGGATGCGGTTCGGCTTGCAATCCTTCCCTTGCAGCTGCACGTCGCCCCGAACGCGGGTTTCAGTACGGGACCGTGCGGTGCGATGGGTGGGGTGGTCGAAACGCCGTGCGGAAGGCGGGGGCTCCGTGAATGGATGATTCCCGCATGTGGTTCGGATATTCTCTGCGCCATGAAGCCGGATTTGAAGAGTCAGAGCCAACCGGTGGTCGGTGAATCCGGTCGCGCCGGTGCCGGTACGAGATGGCACGCGTGCGATCAATCGCTCCACTGTGACGGCTGAAGGACTCCGGAGTATGGACCCGATTCTGGACATGCTCTCGAAGTACTGGGGCTTCGATGCACTGCGTCCCCTTCAGGAGGAGGCCATACGGTGCAATCTTGCCGGCCGTGACTCGCTGCTGGTCATGCCCACCGGCGGGGGCAAGAGTCTCACCTACCAGCTTCCGCCGCTGGTCGCCGAAAGCCTGGATGTCGTGGTCAGTCCACTGGTGGCGTTGATGAAGGACCAGGTGGACGGACTTCGGGAGGCGGGCATTTCGGCGGTGGCCTTCGACGGCGGATTGACCGGATCGGAACGGGCGAAGATTCGTGCGGAGCTCGAGGAAGGCGTCCAT
The DNA here is from genome assembly GCA_002591705.1 of Phycisphaerae bacterium. The sequence continues at coordinate 17,630 of PAAB01000061.1, read as the reverse complement.
CGGCTTCTCTTCGTCTCGCCCGAAATGCTGCTGGGGGGCTCGCTCATCGGATTCATTCGCACGCTCTCGGTCCGAGCCGTGGCCATCGACGAGGCCCACTGCATCAGCCAGTGGGGGCACGATTTCCGCCCGGAGTACCGGCAGTTGGCTGCATTGCGGGACCTGCTGCCGGGAGTCTCGATCCATGCCTGTACCGCGACCGCAACTCCACGGGTCAGAGAAGACATCGTCCGGCAGCTGCGGCTTCGGGACCCGGAGATCATGGTCGGATCGTTCGATCGCCCGAATCTGACCTACCGGATTCGGCCGAGGGAGAACCGCAAGAAGCAGCTGCTGGAGGAGGTGCGTCGACATGCGGGAGAGGCGGTCATCATCTACGCGCTGAGTCGCAGGGACACGGAGCAGATTTCGGAAGGACTTCAGGCCAGCGGGGTGTCGGCGGCGCACTACCACGCTGGATTGGATCGCCGGGAGCGAAGCCGGGTACACGATGCATTCGCCCGTGAGCAGCTCGACGTCGTGGTCGCGACCGTCGCATTCGGAATGGGCATCGACCGGAGCAATGTCCGCGCGGTCATCCATGCATCCATGCCGAGATCGGTCGAGCATTTTCAGCAGGAGACCGGTCGTGCGGGGCGCGACGGCGATCCGGCCGAATGCGTGCTCCTGCATTCCTTTGCCGACGTGAAGCGTTGGCAGAATCTCGCCGAGCGTTCATTCAACGAAGCAATGTCGGTGACGGACGACCCGGAGCAGCTGCGAGCGGCATTCGAATCCCAGGAGTCGCTCCTTCAGGACATGAACGGGCTTGCCACCGGTGCGGTGTGCCGGCATCGGGCGCTCGTCGAATACTTCGGTCAGGACTATCCGTCGGAGAACTGCGGGAGCTGCGATGTCTGCCTGGGGGAAGTGGACCTGCTCGAGGATTCCACGACGGTCGCCAGGAAGATCCTGTCGTGCGTCGCCCGGGTCGACGGTCGATTCGGCGTGCAGCACGTCGCCGACGTGCTGACCGGCGCGACCACGGACATGGTCCGTCGATGCGGGCATGATCAGCTTTCGACCTACGGTCTCCTCTCCGGGTTCAGCAAGTCCGCAGTCTCCAACCTGATCCATCAACTGCTCGGACAGGGGCGGCTCTCACGCAGTTCCGGGGACCGGCCGGTGGTGCAGCTCAATGCGATGTCGTCGCCGCTCCTCCGCGGAGAGGTCGAGGTCTCGCTCCTGAGGCCCAGGGCCACGGTCGACCGCAAGGCTTCGAAGGTCGAGGAGGCTGCATGGGAGGACGTCGACCGCGCCCTCTTCGAATACCTTCGGGGGATTCGCAAGACCATTGCGGATGAGATCGGCAAGCCGCCCTATGTCGTCTTTCCCGACACCACGCTGCGGGCCCTTGCCAAGCATCGTCCGGCATCGGACGAAACCCTACGATTCATCCGCGGGGTCGGGGAAACCAAGCGGCGTCGGTACGGCACCCGATTTCTTGCCGCTCTGGACGATTGGAGTCGGGAGCACGGGGGTGGACGCGACGTGGGACTGGCCGCCCCCTGACGTCGCATCGTGGCGTTAGCGCCGCCGTTTGCGACCGAAGGCGAGGAGCCCCGTCAGCAGGAGTCCGCCGGGTGCGGGGACGTAGGTGACCACGAAGGCTCCCGTGAAGGTGGCGGTGTCTCCCGGGCTGAGCGTGAAGCTGATGTCGATGCTCAGGTATCCATCCGTCACCTGTGGTCCCTCCAGCGACGGTCCCGACGATCCGAGGCCGGCCGTATACGGTCCGAACGCGGCGGATCCGGCAATGAAGTCGACGCCTGCGGTCACGTTCTGACCCACCGTCAACTGCGAGCTTTCGTCCAGATAGGTGGTCAGCAATCCATCGGGGGCGCCCAGAAGCAGGGCCGTACCGTCGAAGTTGGTGTCGGTGAGGGATCCGCTGATGGATGCTCCCATCATCGTGCCGTTGGACCATCCCGGCACCCGCACGTCGGCGGTGAGGGTGAAGGTCTCGGTGAAGGACAGGTTGTTGGTGACGCTGAATCCGAAACCAAGACCGGGATCGACTTCCAGCTCATGCCACCAGCTGACGTCGCATTCGTCCCACGAGGTGGATCCGGCGTAGTTGAAGATGCTGCCGGAGCCGGAGGTCGATCCGTACTCCGCCGTGGAGAACTCATGGCCCCACCAGCCGGTTCCCTCGCCGCCGGACATGCTCATGTCGATTGCGGGGGCTTCCACCAGGTCCGCAAGGGAAACGGGGGCAGCCACTCCGATCAGGCACAGCGTCGCAATGCCGATGGATGTGCGAAACTGGTTCATGCCCAAAGTCTAGTGGCGACCGGATGTCGCCCAACCACCAAAATCCGGTGGTTTCACCAAAACTTTCGGCGGGGCCGTCGGTGGCACACCGTGCCGCACTTCGGGGTTCGCTGCAGATCGATCACCATGACGGTTCGGCTCCCTCGGGCCGGAGGTCGGATCGATGTCGCCGTCATCCGGGAGGACACGATTCATCATCCGAGCGGCGACCCGGCGTGTCGCCGGATCCGCGTTGCTGCGGAGCAAACCCGACCACTGTCGGAGCATGGGTATCCATTCGGGCACCGTCTGGGTTCCAAGCACGATGCTTCTGCAAGGTGATGTCCCGTGATGCGCGGTTCCCATCGAACCGTGTTCGTCCGAGTCGTCCTTTCCCCGATCCATGGCCGCACTCCTGTGAGACCCTCGTGCAAATGACCGGTATCCGTCATGCTTTTCAGGCGACCGCTCAGAACCGAAGGAGTGTCACCGATGCGTCGTCGTCCATCCTTTCAGACAGCGCGCTCCAGACGCGTCCGCACGCACCCTGGAAGAGTCCGATCCCCACGGTGCCGTGCTCCGGCAGTGTGGGATCGGTTTCTTCGACATCAATGGAGTGGTGCAGCATCGCAGAGGTGTTTTTGCCGTCGTTGGCCGCGGAGCCGAGTACACGGTCGATCGACTTGTACATCTCGTATCGACCAGCTGATCCGCAACACAGATGTGTTCGTCCGGATTTTTGGTGTGCATTCACGCAGTCGAGGGCGTACGTCAGATCGGCTTCGAGGAACGAGTCGTCGGCCAGGGAGAGTGCGGCGGCGCGGGCCGACGCGATGCCTTCCGCTCCGGCGCACCATGCGTTCATTTGCGGTCCGCTTGGAAGTGGAGCACCGGTCCCGACGCTGCGTAGATCAGGCCATCCGTGGTGCTCGTCCATCTTCAAGGCACTCTCGGCTCGAAGCGTCTCGAGCCCGAGGTCGCGGTAGTCGCTTCGATTCAGATGCGTGCCGACCTCAAGCAATGCCAGGCCGATGCCTGCGCGGCCGTGACCGAACCCGCACAGCGGGCGTGGCCCCGCGGATAACCATCCAAGCCCGTCGATGTCACTGGTGTTCCGCGCGAGATGACCGCACAGTGCGGTCAGGATCGGATCCAGACCGGGAATCGGTTCCTGGCGGTTCAGGTGCATGCACAGGAGCATGTAGCCGGCCGAGCCTGATATGACGTCGTAACCAGTGTCGCGTTCGATGATTCGTGGATCGAGGTCGATGGTCAATCGGCGGGCAACGTCCCGATATTTGCCCTGTGTTTCGTGTCGTCCGATCGCCCAGCATGCGGCAATCATGCCGGCACGACCCATCAGGCCCGCGGGGCCTTCGAGGTCGAACCCGGTGAAGCGGCCGCGCGTCTCCATCGTGGTGACGGCATTGAACTGGTGCGTGATGCATCGTTTGGCGAGGGTCAGCCAACGCCGGTCATTGAAGTGCCGGTAGGCTCGTTCCAGGACGAGGGCCAGGCCGCCCAGTCCCGAGTAGATGCTGAGATCGAGCGGAGTCGGTTGCAACACGTCGGTTTGGGGATCGTGGGAGTAATCGATCCAGTTGCAGGACTCTTCATCGTTGATGGCCTGTGACTCGAGACAGTCAAGCGATCGCAGGATCCAGGCGTCCAGTTCATCCGTCGACCATGCGTGCTTCGGCTGTGTGTTCTGCTCGTCGCCGTCTGTGTGTATGCCGCGTCCGTGCATCATGTTGTCCAGGGACACCTGGGCTGCGACATAGCTCGAGTTCATCAGTTTCAGTTGCAGTTGCAGGTCCTCGTCGCCCATGGCACGGATCTGCTCCCGGGCCGATTCCATGGCCGAGGTCTCCAGTCTTGCAATCGGGATCACACGCGGTTCGCCGCTGATGGGATCGGGAGCAAAGTAATCAGTGTCGGCTCCTCGGGTGATGAAGTAGGCGATGTCGCCGTTCATCATGGCATCCTTTTCGGATGTGGCGACTGCATTGAGGGTGTCCTGGGCGATGGGGTCGCTTGGTTCAACTGTCTGCGTGTTCACAAGCAGCCGATCGGTGTGGACCCAGCGATCGACGCCGGATGCGGCCCTTGCTGCATCAAATGTCTCCTGCAGGAGTTGGTAGTAGATGTTGGTGGCACGATTCAGCACCCTGACCCAGACATCCGACAGCTGCTGCAGCGGCCCGTCGTCAGCCAGCCACTGGTCTCGATGCTTCAGGATCGAACGGTACCCGATCTGGTAGCCGTGTTCGACTTCGCTCCGATAGTCGTTGCCATCGACGGCCGTTCCATCCTCGAGCAGAACCTGTGACTGGTTGTTGCGTTGCAGTGCAGGGGCATCTGCGTCCATGGGGACCCATCGGGGGAAGTCCGTATTGATTCCCGTGAGTTTCTTCCTGATCGTGGGCCGGCCCTTGGCCTCGATTTCGACGCCGATCGCGCCGAGATTCTGCACTCCATGATTGCCCCGCATGCCCATGACCGACGGCAGGAGCAGCGTACGTAGCACCGAGCGTTGGACGAGGTCATCGGCTTTGCCCTCCATCATGATGGACGTGTCCCGGTACGGTCGGGGGACGGAGATCGTCTCAAGATCGATGGCGACGGGGTTCGGGCCGGCTGCGACGATGTTTTCCAGGTGGAAGTCGTTGCCCTGCAGCGCATGGATGAGTGCGAGCATGCACCCCAGCCGCCGGTAGAAGAGCCGGACTTCATCCTCATCCTGGCACCCCTGGCGTTCGGCGAACTCCATCCAACCGTGGTGCGGGCCGGTGACCAGCGCGAGCGATTTCAGTTGATGGTCGGAATCGAGTTTCGCATTGAACACGTCCAGTATGTCGTTCCATGCGGCATCGACCGCCATGCAGCGGGGCTTGTAGACGATTCGCGTGCCGCATTCGAACGTGCACACCATGACGGCACGGCCGCCGTTGTGGCTGTCGGAGACGCCCCGGCCGCCCTTGACGAGTCTGCCCAGTGGCTTGCCGTCGTTGAAGACGCGCTCGAGTTCGATCCGGTCGGCCTCCAGATGACGGGCGAATTCGCTCAATGTCCGGACCCAGCATTCGACACGGACGGCCATCAGCCTGGCCAGGGCCGGGGCGGAGACCATCACGGTCCCCCAGCCGTCGGCCAGCACCTGTTGCACGGTCGCGACGTAGGCGCTTCGTTGCGGCCCGGTCGAGAGCATGCCCAGCAGCAGGTCGTTGGCGTCGTACGTCTGGATCTTTCTGAGTTGATGGAGCTGCTCCAACGTCGATCGCGCGATGAGGCAGAGGTTGTCGAGCAGTCCGCGCTGTTCACGTCTGAGCGGGTCGGGGCCGAGCAGGTTCTCGATGCCATCGTGTTCATCGATCAGGCGCGNGGTGGCGACTTCGATCCATGGTGCCACCGCATGCTCGAAGGGTATCGGTGTTTCCCGGTCCGTCGCCGCGTCGGTGTCGGGCGGTGTATCGTGGGTCAGAAAGTCGTATTGGGGCAACGTGCCCGGCTCGAGGACGCAGGCTCGATCGATCACCTCCCGGCAGACCGACCACCAGTGGGGGGCTTCCATTTCATCGGCGTGCACCGGGTCGATGTCGCCCAGAATGAGTTCGATGTCTTCGGGAGCAATCTCAAGAGCCTTCAGCCTGAGATCAAGTGAGCCAACCTCGTTGATGCCGAGCGCATGCTTCCATTGGCCGATGCGGGCTCCAGCCAGCTCGGGATTCGGCCTGAAGNCCTGCGGAGTGGACCGATGAATCTCCGCTCGTTCCGGGAGGGTCAGCGCTCCAAGCAGAATCGAGCTTCTCAAGGAATTCGCGNTCTCGAAGTTGACAGAGGCGTTCATGGTTTCACCAGCATCTCGCAGCACAATTTGCCTGACAATCCCGTTTCCGGCTTTCGGGCACGTACCCGATCGGATCGGGAAATGATATTCTTTCTCCCCGAGGAGTACACCAGATGGCGAAGCGCAAAATCGAGCAAATGGCCAGATCCGAAGCCTTGCAGGATTTCTCATCCGCCGAGCAGTTGGATCAGCGCATGGTCGTGATCGGTGCCAAATCGTGGTTGCTGCTGGTCATGCTGGTGGGCATGCTCGCACTGCTGATCGCGTGGGGAACACTGGGAACCGTGTCCAACACCATCAGTGGAACGGGCATGGTATTGCACGCAGCCGATCTCCGTCCCATCACCGTCAACAGCCCGATGGCNACCGGTGGAGTCATCGACGTCGTGGCCCCGCTGGGCGAGATCGTCGAACAGGGCNACCAAATCGCTTCCGTCCGCAATCACAACCTGGAGAAGCAGTTGTCGACCGCACAGGACTATCTGGCCCTGCTGAAGTCCCAGGACGCGGCCCGGATGAAGGACGAAGAGGATCTCATCGCCAAGCAGCAGGCGAGTGTCGCGGCTGAAGTCGCCCATGCCAATGAAACGCTTGCGCAGACGAACAAGCTGATCAAGATGTACCAGGATGAGATCGCCGATCTTGAGGAACTCTACAAGAAGCAGTTGATTTCGAGTTCACAGCTGGTCCAGAGTCGAGTTGCATTGTTCTCGTCGATGCAGCAGGCCTCCCAGCAGCAGTCGGTCATTGCACGAACCGAGGCCGGCCTTGAATCGACCCTCTCATCGATCGAGCAGGCGCGACTTGCCCGTCTGCAGGGCATTCAGAGCGCCGAGAACGACGTCGACCGGCTCACCGTGCAGCACCAGACGGCCACGCAAGTGGTGGCTCCGATTCGTGGGCGTATCCTCGAGCACCACATCAATCGTGGATCGGTCATGTCCCCGGGCCGGGAGGTCGTCACGATCGTACCGGTCCCGGAAGGCGACACNCCGACGGAAGAAATGCCGCCCCTGATGGGCGTGTTCTATCTGCCATTCGGCAAGGGCAAGCAGGTCGAGGTCGGCATGTCGGCGGAAACGGCGCTGCCGTACGCGCCNCCATCGCGCTATGGCTACATCAAGGGCACCGTGACGGCGGTCCGAGACTTCGTCACGGATGATCGTCTGGCCAAATCCCTCGGGAGTGAGGCGCTGGCGCAGACGTTCACCGGTGGCAACGAAGCGACGCTTGAGATCGAGGTGACGTTCGAGACCGATTCCACGACGACGAGTGGGCTCGCCTGGACAAGCATGGGGGGCTACCCGCAGCCCATCCCCGACTTGTCGCTGTGCAGTGTGCGGGTCCAGTTGCGTGAAGATCGTCCGATCGAACTCGTCATTCCGTGGCTGAAGAACATGGCAGGTGTCGACCAGCCTCCGGTCGAGGATGGNGGACCGAGNCNCTGAAATGAGTTCATCGACGCCAAAGTCAGCGGCATCGGGGCGGGTTCGCACGCCCACGATCATCCAGATGGAAGCCGTCGAATGCGGCGCGGCCAGTCTGGCCATGATCCTGGCGTACTACCGTCGTTTCATACCACTCGAGCAGCTTCGAATGGATTGCGGCGTTACGCGGGACGGGTCCGATGCGGGCCAGCTTGCTAAAGCGGCCAGGCAGCATGGGCTGGAAGCGCGTGGCAAGAAGTATTCGCTGGAGGACATACGGACTTCGGCGTCGAAGCCGTGCATTCTGTTCTGGGGCTTCGGCCANTTCCTCGTCTTTGAAGGCATGAAGGGGGACCGGTACCAGGTGAATGATCCGGCGGGTGGACGAAAGCTCGTTGATGAAAAGGAGTTCTCCAAGAGCTTCACCGGCATTGCGTTGGAGTTCGCGCCCGGCCCCGACTTCGAGCCGACGGGCAGTCCGCCGAATCTTCTGCGTGGATTCAGGATCTGGATGCGGGGCAATCGCATTTTCGCGACGTACGCCGTCATCTGCGGCATCCTGCTCAGCATTCCCGGTCTGCTGTCTCCCGGTCTGTCGTCCGCTTTCATCGATGGTGTCGTCCAGGGCAAGAACGCATCCTGGGCGAGTTGGATCGTCATCGGGATGTTCGCCACGGTGCTGCTGCAGGTGGTGTTGGGCGGGCTGCAGGCCTTCTGCGTCAACCGGATGCAGATCAAGATGTTCATGGTGCAGGCCGTACGCATGGGTGAGCACATGCTGGCCCTGCCGATGCGTTTCTTCAAGCAGCGTTCGGCCGGTGATCTGGTGTCTCGGTTCACGTCGAACCAGGTGATCGCCGTGCATCTGGGGACCGGCCTGCTGACCGGGATCGTGAATCTGGTGACTGCGATTGTCTATGCAATGGCGTTGATGATCTTCGATCCGATGATCGGACTCATCACGATCGCCGCGACGGCAGTGCTGATCCTGTGCGTGCGCATCACGAACACGAAGCTCGTTGATCGGAACACCTCCCTGCAGCAGGACATCGGCCGGCAGTACGGGGCTCTGATGATGCTGCTCCGCTCCATACCGGAGATCAAGGCGACGAGCCGTGAAGGCGAGTCCTTCAGTCAATTCGCCGGATTCCAGGCCAAGGGGGTCAACGCGCAGCAGTCCGTCAGCCGGATCACCGCGTGGCTCGATGCCGCGCCGGTCTTCATCAACGGCCTGATCGTCTCCTTCATCGTGCTCGTGCTCGGTGGCTGGCGGGTCATGGAAGGCTCCCTGTCGATCGGTGATCTGATCGCCATGCAGATGCTGGCCGCACTGTTGATTGCTCCCGCCACCCGACTCGTGATGCTGGCAAGAACCCTGCAGGCGACGCAGGCCCAGATGAATCGCGTGCTCGATGTGATGAACTACGAGTCGGATCCTGCCGTGCGGATCTCGGGGGGGACTTCGTCCGATGCCGGCGAGAAACTCGGGGGGGCGATCGAGGTGAAGGGTCTGGCATTCGGATTCGATCGCCTGAAGGATCCGCTCCTGCAGGAACTCTCGTTCAAGATCGATCCGGGCCGAATGGTGGCTGTGGTCGGTCCGAGCGGCTGCGGCAAGACGACCGTCATCGACCTGCTGCTCGGACTCGAGCAGCCCTGGGAGGGCAGTGTGCTGCTGGACGGTGTCTCCAGAGACGAGCTCGATCCGCTGGTACTCACGGGTTCAGTGGCCGGGGCCAGTGGGGTGGTCACGGCATTCGGGGCCAGCCTGCGTGACAACGTCACCATGTGGGATGCCTCCATCTCGGATGAACAGATCATCAAGGCTCTGCATGACGCGGACTGCCGGGAACTGCTGGATCGGCCCGGCGGACTGGACCAGGAGATCACGGAAGGTGGTCGCAATCTCAGCGGTGGTCAGGTGCAGCGGCTCGAGATCGCCAGATCACTGGTTCGAAATCCGAGTCTGGTGCTGCTGGATGGCGCGACATCCGCATTGGATGGTGCCTGTGAATCGCGGGTACTCGGTCATATCCGGGCACGAGGAGCGACGATGATCCTCGTCACCGAGCGCATCAGCGCTCTGCGGTACGTGGATGAGGTGCTGGTGCTCGGCAACGGCGGCGTCGCCGATCGGGGCACCGCCGAGGAGTTGCTCGAGCGAAATGCGTGGTTCAAGAGTGAATTCGGGGGTGTCGAATGACGCAGCAGCCCCCGAAGCAGGCCGTCGTGTCCGCCCACCATCCGCTGTGGTCCGAGGTTGCCGATTCGCAGCATTACGACGCGGTGGCCCTGATGCAGTTGCCGCTGGAGCCGCAGGTGCTCGGGATCGTCTCCGGCAGCATGAGCATACTGGCTCGGGAGGTCCGCACGGCTGACCGGCTTGGCCCGTCGATCTCGCTGGTCACGGCCGAAGCGGGCGATCTGGTCAGCCTTCCGGCCGATGGCGAAGGAATCGAACTGACGATCTGGGCCGATGATGAATGTACGGCGGTTCGACTTCAGCCGATGCCCGGCGACGGGCGGATCGTCGGCGATGTCCATGGAGTGCTGGGCTCCCAGTTCGGATCGAACGCCGACATCGATGCCTGGCTCGGTGCACTGCAGGGTCCGGAAGATGGTGCACTGACCTGGTCGGTGTTGTTGGACGAGTTGCCTCGTCAGGCCCGCCGGCATGCCGAATCGATGGTGGCGGCCGAACGGGAGATGTTCGCCAGCCAGCTGGCCCGATCCGAATCGCTCAGCGGCACAATGCTGCATTCGGCCATGGGCCGCGTGGCCGAAAGCGATCGGATGCTGTCGGCACGCGATCGCATCAGCGGGGTCAACCCCATCGACGCCGCCTGCCGGATCGTGGCGGATGCGTTGGGCGCCGATGTGCCGGATCAGATCACCTACAACGCGGACAGCCCGCTGTCGCTGCTCGAACAGTTTTCGCGGGCTTCGCACCTGCATCGACGCAAGGTGCTGCTGCAGGGTGTCTGGTGGACCGACGAGGCGGGGCCGCTGTTCGCCTTGCGTCGGGAGGATCAAGCCCCGGTGGCTCTGGTGCCCTCGAGGCGTGGATACGTGGCACACGTCTGTACCGAAGGCGGAGTGGACGAAGTGCCTGTGGACGAGGCGTTTGCCGCGACCCTGGCGGACCATGCCGAAATGCTCTACTGCGGACTGCCCGCGCGTGCCATCGGGCTCAAGGACATTCTGCGGTTCATCTTCCGTGGCAATGCGAGCGATGCCGTCACGCTGGTCATCGCGACGTTGCTGACGTCCGGTCTCGTCGCGCTCATACCGATCGTGACGGGCAAGGTCGTGGATGAGGTGATCCCCGATGTCGCCTTCAATGCATTGTTCTTCATCGGCATCCTGCTCATCGCCATCTCGTTGTGCAAGGCATTGCTGCATGTCGTGAGCGGGATCGCATTCCTTCGCATCGAGACGCGTTCGAGCTTCGCTCTGATGGCGGCCTTCGTCGACCGGCTCCTGCAGTTGCCGGCGAGTTTCTATCGGGGGCGAAGTGCCGGTGATCTGACGCAGCGGGTGATGGCCATCGAGAAGGTCCGTGCGACGATGACCCAATCCGTGCTCAGCGTCCTGATGTCGTTCGTGGCCGGGCTGTCGAATCTCGCCGTGCTGTTCGTCTATGACGTCGCCATGTCGATCTGGGCGGTCGGCATGGTCGTGCTGCAGGTCCTCGTCATCGGCTTCATCTCCGTGTACCTGGCTCGCAGGAACTACGAGTTGTCGGTGGAGAAGGGCAAGCTGGACGGCATGGCGCTCGATGTGCTCAACGGCATCCGGCAGGCGCGGGTGCAGGGCTCGCTGCAGCGGGTGCTGGCGAGGTTGATGGACGGATTGTCTCCCGTGGCCACGTGCACCTATCGCATCGGCATCATGAGGGGCACCAATCGGATCGTGCTCAACGGTTTCAAGGGCATCACGTTGGCCATTGTGTTCGTGTTGTTCACGATGCATCTCCACGAGTCCGGCGATGCTCCGATGTCGGACGGTGGATTCGTCGCATTCGTGACTGCACTCACCGCATTCTTCGGTGCGACGGCCATGCTTGGTCCGGCCATTTCCACCATCGCCGAGGCGATCCCGCAGTATCACCGGTTGAAGCCGATCATGGACGCGCGGCCGGAAGTGCAGGATGACGTCGAGTTGGATAGCCCGGTGCTGCAGGGAGGGGTCGCGGTGCACAATGTCGTGTTCCGCTACGAGAACGATCTGCCACCGGTACTGGACGGCGTCACGGTCGAAGTCAAGCGGGGTGAGTACGTGGCGATCGTCGGCCGCACCGGCTGCGGCAAGTCCACCCTGATGAGTCTGCTCTTGGGGCTCGAACGGCCGGAATCGGGCGCCGTGCTCTATGACGAGATGCCGCTGGACAACCTCGACCCGTCGATGATCCGATCCCAGGTCGGCGTCGTGATGCAGGCCAACAGCGTGCTGCCGGGCAGCATCAAGTCGACGATTCTCGGCATCGGCTCCGAACGGACGGTGGACGATGCCCGGGCTGCGGCCCGGTTGGTGGGCATGGAGGATGAAATCGACAATCTGCCGATGGGCATGCTCACCATGGTGGGCCCGAACACCTTGTCGGGCAGTCAGGCCCAGAGGTTGCTGGTGGCACGGGCGTTGGTGAACCAGCCCAGGATCCTGTTCCTCGACGAGGCGACCAGTGCGCTCGACAACCGCTCGCAGGCCGAGATCGCGGCCAGCATCGAGTCGCTGGGCTGCACGAGGATCGTCATTGCCCATCGACTCAGCACCATTCGAAATGCCGATCGCATCTACGTGCTCAAGGAGGGTCGGGTGGTGGAATCAGGTACGTTCGATGAACTGGCGGGTGCCGACGGGCACTTCTGCGAATTGATGGCGGGGCAGCTTTCATGATGTCATGGCGTTCATGTCCCGTCCTGCTGTTCGCGGCTCTCCTGACCGCTTGCGAGTCGAAGCTCGATTCGCAGCGGTTCGACATCGATGCACTCGATCGCCGACTCGGGGTGGCCCGGCCGCTGGAACGTACCGGAGGCGTGGAGGCGTCGGGGCGGGCGGCTCCCATCAAGGAGCAGGACCACGAGTCGAATCTCGCCCGCATCGTCACCATGCTGGAGCCGGGCGAGCCGATGTCGATCGATCTCCCTGCGGTTCGTCGGAGTACCTTGGCCAACAATCTCGGCATCCAGGCCACGTTGATTGGTACGGATGTGGCGTCGGAGGAGTTGCGGGCCGAAGAGGCCAAGTTCCAGGCCACCTTCACGGCCAGTGTCGAGCAGCAACGCACGATCAGTCCTTCGTACTACGGCGCAACGAGTCCGACCACCTCCGATCGACTGGTGGTCAATCCCGGCTTGAACGTTCCGCTTCGCACCGGTGGCATGGTCAGCCTTGACTGGTCGATGGGGGCTGCGAGTGAGGATTCCGCTGGCTTCCCCGCGCTGGATACCGCGTCCGCCCAACCGGAGATCCGCATGACGCAGCCGCTGCTTCGTGGAGCCGGCTTCGACTACAACGAGGCTTCGATCGTGCTGGCGTCGGCCAATCTCGGAGCTGCTCGCGGGGCTGCGCAGTTCGCGGTGATCAATCAATTGGTGGCGGCTGAGATCGCCTATTGGAATCTGTATGTCGCTCGAAAGAGTCTGGCCATCCACGTCGAGATGTACAAGACATCCAAGGACCTCCTCGACGAGCAGCGCGAACTTGTCCGACTTCGAAGCGGCTCGATCGCCAACGTCTACAACTTCGAGGTGTCGCTGGCCGCCTCCGTCGACAGCGTACTCGAGTCGGAACGGAGGCTCCGACTGGCCATCCGCACCCTCAAGGTCGTCATGCAGGACCCGGATGTGAGTCTGGACGGATCCTTGGCGCTTGAGCCGGCGACGCAGCCTCGGCTGATCGACTACGACTTCAACCCCAAGGTGCTGGTCGACTTCGCGTTGGACAACCGGGCGGATCTGCTCCAGTTGGAATACGCCCGCATCGAGCGAACCATCGATGTCATGGTCAAGGACAACCTCGTACTGCCGGAAGTGGACGTCTTCGGTGGGTGGACGTTCAACGGATTCGATTCCACCGGACTGTCGTTGTCCGAAGCCAATCAGGATCTCTTCGGTGGAGACGAGCCCGGCGGATGGAACGTCGGTCTCCGGGCGAGCGTGCCGATCGGCAACGAAATCGCGATTTCGAACTACCGGGCGTCGGTGCTGCGGCGGCTCAAGTCGATCGCTGACATTCGGGATCGGGAGATCACCGTGACCAGTGAGGTGCTCAACGCCATTGACACCTGCGAGACACGGTGGGAGCAGATCATCACGACGCAGTACCAGCAGCAGGCCGCTGGACGCTTCTTCGAGTCCTACCGAACGCTGTTCGATCGTGGTCAGATTCCCAGCAGCAATGTGACACAGGCACTGCAGGCGCTCTCCTCTTCGCAGATCCAGGCGGTCACCGCAGAAGCGCAGTACCAGATTGCGCTGGTGCAGCTCGCCCAGGCTGCGGGCTGCCTGTTGGGGCACGCCGGTGTTGAATGGGGTACGGCGGACGATTTCCAGCGGCTTCGGGAGCCGGCGCCGTCGCCGGCCGATGGGCTGCAGGACAATTTCGACGATACGCTGCATGATGGCGGGCCGTCCGTCGAATCACTTGCGGAACCCGAGCCCCAGTCCACGTCCCGTGACGCCTCCGCGCCGAACGATCCACCGGCATCCGATTCGACAGCACCGTGAAGCGGCGGCAGCTTTGATCCTTCGGATGATGGGTTGGGCAACGCTGCGGGGGGTACTTTCTGCGAGGCTCTGAATCTCCCCGCCACTTCCTTCTGGAGAAACGAACCATGACTGAACAACGAAACCAACTCGCCGACCTCTTTGCCGCCTTTTGAAGGGCAATGCTATGAAGGCTCGCCTCATGGCGGATCCCAAGGCTATTTCTTCTGTGAACATCTGCAGACCGGAATCGACTGATACACATGCAGCACGCAGGCATCGAAACTGACGTTGCCATCATCGGCGGTGGCCCCGGCGGCTCTACCCTCGCGTCCCTGATTCTCAAGTACGCACCTCATCGCCGGGTGCTGGTGCTTGAGAAGGAAAAGTTCCCACGAGACCACGTGGGGGAGAGCCAACTCCCCGCCGTCGCCGGCATCATCCATGAGATGGGATGCTGGGATCAGATCGAAGATGCGGGGTTCCCCCTCAAGGTCGGTGCGACCTACCGCTGGGGCACGACCGAGGAACTCTGGGATTTCGACTTCATCGACCCACGGGAAGTCGAGCGGATCGACCGTCCGGGACGGTATGAAGGGCCGCGGCGATTCACCGCCTTCCAGGCGGATCGCGCGCGGTACGACGACATTCTGCTGCGGCACGCGGAAGCACTCGGTGCGGCCGTGATGGAGGAGTCCCAGGTGGTGAAGATCCACCGCGATGGGGACCGCGTCGAATCACTCGAACTGCGCGACGGCCGCATCGTCACCGCGAGCTACTACATCGACGCCTCCGGTCACATCGGCGTGCTTCGCCGAGGCATGGGGGTGAAGACCAAGGCCGAATCCAGTCTGCGGAACATCGCGATGTGGGACTACTGGGAGAATGCCGACTGGGCGGCCGAGATCGGCGTCGGTGGCACCCGCGTCCAGGTCATGAGCCAGTCCGGGGGCTGGATGTGGTTCATTCCGCTCGGCCCCACCCGGGCGTCGATCGGCTTCGTCTGTCCCGTCGATCACTACAAGACCAGCGGGCTGTCTGCTGACGCCTTGTACCGGCAGGCCATCGCCAACGATGCACACATCTCGAGTCTGATCGAACACGCCACGCCGCGTGGGACAACCAGAACCACCACCGACTGGTCGTTCACCTCCGAGCGGCTCTACGGGGACAACTGGTTTCTGGTGGGCGAGGCGGCGGGATTCGCCGACCCCATTCTCGCCGCCGGTCTCACCATCACGCACGCCGGCGCCAGGGAACTGGCCTACATCCTCAACGATCTCTTCGATGAACCCCGGGATGCGGAGTGGTTGAAGGCGAGTTACGCAGACACTCAGTTGCGGCGGATCCGGCAGCACATCCGCTTCGCCGACTTCTGGTACGCGGCCAAAGGTCGGTTCGAGGACCTGAAGGAGCATTGCGTCAGAATCGCCGGGGCATCCGGTGTGCGGATGACCCCGGAGGCGGCGTGGCGTTGGCTCGCCCAGGGCGGGTTCGCCCACGATGGCCCTGGTCCTCCGACCACGAAGACCGATGCTCCGCCCTCCCTGAAGCAGGTGCTGGGGAAGTTGGCCGCCACGAAGCGTGAATGGGCCCTCGAGACGCTGAATGTTCTCACGCTCAATCTGGACGACGTCGACCGGGAAGTGCTTCCTGTCTTCGTGGAGGGGAAGGTCGTGCGCGAAGCACATTGGGTTCGAGGGCAGGATCGACTGATCCTCACCGGCCACTACGGGATGCTGTCGGAAGTGCTTGCAGAGGAATCGGACCTTTCGAAGATCGTCGAACGAATCAAGCGGTACTGTGCCGACGGAGGCGGTGGCCGGCAGCCGTCGCTCAGGCAGGTGATGGAGTCTCTTGAAGCCATGCTCAATGAGCGGTGGGTGGTCGGATCATATGACACGAACAAGCCCTGTCTGGCTCTTGGTCGTCTCGAGCATGATGATCAGGTTCACTGGAATGAAGCGGGTGCGAGCACGCACACGGTGTAATTGTATGCTTGCAAGTACGTGGTTCGTGGGAGAAATCCTGCGTGAAGGAGAGAGCACATGGCCGAAGCACACAATGATCTCGTTCGACTGCTGGATGCCTGCGTGGCCGATGATGGGTTGAAGGAGCGGTTCAAGGCGGATCCCCGCGGCGTCATGGCCGAGCGTGGGATCGAGGTGCCAGACGGCATCACGTTCACGGTGGTCGAGGACACCGATGCGTGCGCCCACATCACATTGCCGAAGAAGACCCCCGGAGCCACGTCCGCATCGTCCATGGCCCAGGGCATGGGTGACTACTACCGATGCTTGATCTGCTGGGTTCTGAACATGTCCGTGCAGCAGGATGCACTCATGAAGGTCTTTGATGCATGCTGGGCCGATGACGGGTTCAAGGCGCGGCTTGTTGCCGATCCCCGCATGGCCCTCGCCGAGCACGGCATCGATCCTCCGGCCGATCTGGATTTCAAGATCGTCGAAAACACGGACGATTGCGTGCACATCACGTTGCCGCGACGAGCCTCCAATGAGCTGAGTGATGCGGAACTGGGCCAGGTCGCCGGGGGGTACTACTCAACGATTGCAAAGACCGGGGCTCGTTCGCTCTGAGCGTCCGCAAGGCTTTCGACGGGGCGCTTGCCCGGCCATGCGCAATGAACCGTTGGTCAGGAATGTGGGCAGGCATCGATCCGGGATGGCCGAGACGGCCATCATCGTCGCGTCGTGCGTTGCACCCCACATGCACGCGTACCCGCCCCGCCCGAGGGCGATCATGGCTCGAAGATCCCATCCGGGCGCAGTATCGGATGTTTCGTCTGGTCAACGGCCCGGTGCGTGGTTATACTCCCTGGTCGCAAGCCCCACCTGCTGACTGACTTTCCGAGTGGGTGAGGCCGCGACCCCGACTCCCCTCACCTTGACCACCCATTCCAACGGAGAAGACCGATGACCGAAGAGAGGAACGCCCTGGCCCGACTGTTTGCCGCGTGCTGGAAGGACGAGGCCCTGAAGGCTCGCTTCATGGCGGACCCCAAGGCGGTGCTGAAGGAGCACGGCCTGGATGTGCCTGACGGCATCGACGTGAAGGTGGTGGAGAACGCCGACGACTGCGTGCACATCACCCTGCCTGCCCCGCCCGCCGGGGACATGGACCTCTCGGATGATGAGTTGAGCAACGCGGCGGGGGGTTCATTTAGTTCGCCTATGCAAGGAGCATGTGCTTGGTGTCCCTGATCCCACCGGCGTGCACATCACCTCACCTTCGACTGAATGGGTGAGGCTGCGACCCCGACTCCCCTCACCTTGACCACCCATTCCAACGGAGAAGACCGATGACCGAAGAGAGGAACGCCCTGGCCCGACTGTTTGC
>PAAB01000060.1 GCA_002591705.1 Phycisphaerae bacterium | reverse complement strand
ACAGTATGAGAAGGCATTTAAGCAGCATTCGATTTGATCGGATCATAAAATTAGCCGTTACGGTCGATCGTACTCTCCCATCTTAAAGGGCCCAACCGGATGCGGCAATCTGAACCGGTTTGCGTTGCTGTTAACACGCAGCCCAGATAGAATAAGGGCGGGATACCGCAGAGAAAGGGGGAGGGTTCTGATGAACCAGCAAACAGCAACCGGCAAACAAAAGAGCCTCGGCGATGTGCTGCAGGAGTTCAGCCACCATCGGAAGGTGATGCAGGACGAACTCCAGAAAGTAATTGTGGGGCAGCATGAGGTGATCGAGCAGATATTTGCCGCCATTTTTACGCGCGGACACTGTCTCCTGGAGGGTGTGCCTGGCCTCGCGAAAACGCTGATGGTCAGTACTCTTGCTCGGATTCTTGATATCCAGTTTCAACGGATTCAATTTACACCCGATTTAATGCCCTCCGATATTACGGGTACCAATGTCCTAGAAGAAGATGAGTCCGGACGACGCAACTTTCGGTTCGTGGAAGGGCCTATATTTACCAACATCCTGTTGGCGGACGAAATCAATCGAACTCCCCCGAAAACGCAGGCAGCGCTGTTGCAGGCAATGCAGGAACGCGAGGTAACGGTGGGTCAAAAAACGTATGATTTGCCGGCACCTTTTTTTACAATTGCAACGCAGAATCCTATCGAGCAAGAGGGAACCTATCCGTTGCCTGAGGCGCAACTGGATCGATTTATGTTCAATATCAAAGTAGGTTATCCGACCGCCGACGAGGAGGAAAAAATTCTTTCTCAAACCACCCGGCATGAAAATCCCGAGGTCCGTAAAATTTTGTCGGCAAAGGCAATTTTGAATGTGCAAAAGTTAGTGTTCTCGGTGGCAGTAAGCGAATACATCATTCAATATGTTTCGCGTTTGGTTCGTGCTACACGACCTCGAGATTCATCAGCCCCGGAGTATGTTCGTGATCTGGTGGATTGGGGTGCCGGCCCACGCGCTGGTCAGTTTCTCATTCAAGGTGGCAAGGCGATCGCCGCAATGAATGGTCGTTTTTCTGTCGCAGTGGAAGATATACAGAAAGTGGCCATTCCGGTATTACGACATCGAGTCAGCACGAATTTTCAAGCACAGGCCGAGGGCATGTCGACCGAAGATCTGTTGAATCGTTTACTCGCGGACGTGGCGACGCCAGAAATTCCCAAATTTGATAAGGGGCCGGGCGTTCTCCCTTAAAGCGTCGGCTAGTCCGAGGCAAATTTCACTTGTTTGTCGGATCGCGAGGCAACTGTGTCTAACGCCGAACAGTATCTAAAACCCGAGGTCATTCGACAGATCAGTCGTCTTGATCTGCGTGCGCAGTTTATCGTCAAAGGTTTTCTGCAAGGCATGCATGCTAGTCCGTTTCAGGGTTTTTCGGTCGAGTTCAGTGAGCATCGAAAATATACCGCGGGCGATAATCCGGCCGACATCGACTGGTCGCTCTTTGCCAAGACCGATAAATATTATGTGAAAAAATTTGAGGCTGAGACAAACATTTTCGGCTACCTCGTGATGGATTTGAGCCGATCAATGGCTTACACCTATCGCCAAGAACTCAACAAATTTGAATATGCGATCTGTCTGGCCTCGGCCATGGCTTATCTTATGATCCATCAGCAGGATCCCGTCGGGCTGATTACGTTTGACGAAAAAATTCGTGACAGTCTTCCACCTCGCTCGAAGCGGGCACAATTGGGAAATATTCTCTCCGTGCTTGCTCGGCTACAACCGACGGGCGGAACCAATATTGCACAAAGTGTTGAACAGATTGCAGCGATGCTCAAGCAGCGAAGTCTCGTCATGCTATTCACCGATCTGTTCGGTGAACCGGAGCAAATTATGAAAGCGTTGCATCGCTTACGGCATGGGGGCCACGATGTAATTTTATTTCATATCATGGATGAGGCGGAGATCGCATTTCCCTTTGACGGTATGATCGAGTTTGAAGAGCCTGAGACGGCTGAGCGAATGGAAGTGAATGCCACCGGTTTTCGACAGGACTATCTGGCGGAAGTCGAATCTTTTCGCGAGCATTTTCGCGATCAGTTGACCCAGGTAGGAGTCGACTACGTTCCGCTCGATACAAGTATGGCCTTTGATAAAGCACTCACGGAATATCTCACCCAACGTCGCGCCCGTTGTTAATCTTGTCTGCTTGTGGTACCCATTTTGAAGCGTTACCAGGACCAGGTAATGCATTAAGGTTATCTAACATCACATTGTTCTCAGAAACGGCGACTCACCATGCAGAATCGGGATTTGTTTTTTTTACTCGTTTTTGATGTACTTTGTCTTTTGCCGAGCTTTCTATCCGCCGAGTGGATCGAACTGTTCGATGGAAAATCGCTCAATGGATGGCGGCAGCGGGGTGGAGAAGCGAATTACAGGGTTGAAGACGGTGCGATTGTGGGCACAAGTGCACCGAACACACCGAACACGTTTCTTTGCACAGAAAAACATTGGGACGATTTTGAGTTGGAAATCGAATTTAAAGTTGATCCGTTACTTAACAGCGGTGTTCAGATTCGCAGTAATAGTTTGCCGGAATATAATGATGGTCGTGTCCACGGTTATCAGGTCGAGATCGACCCATCCGACCGTGGATGGACCGGAGGCATCTACGATGAGGGCCGTCGCGGCTGGCTTGCCTCACTGGCAGAGAACACCGCGGCTCGCTATGCCTTTCGGGCAGGGCACTGGAACAAATTACGAATTGTTGCCATCGGTGATTCGATTCAAACCTATCTAAACGGAGTTCCAGCCGCCCACCTCCTTGATTCTGAAACCCCAAAGGGTTTCATCGGCTTGCAGGTCCACGGGGTGGGTGATGAGCGGCGACCATTGGAGGTTCGTTGGCGAAATATCCGTCTGCAGCCCATCAATGGGGTAGTCCCCGAAGGCGCGACGGTGCGGAAAGTAGCCGACGGTTTTCGCTTCACCGAGGGCCCGGCCGAAGCGCCGGACGGCCGAATTTTCTTCAGCGACATTCCAAACGAAAAAGTTCATGTTTTCGATCCTGCGACCAACGAGATAAGTATCGCAATCGAAGCGAGCGGCAGAGCCAATGGTTTAATGTTTGCTCCGAGTGGTGCGCTGCTGATTTGCGAAGGGGGTAATCGCCAACTGACCCGCAAAATGGGAACAGAAAAAATTATTCTGGCTGATCGTTTCGACGGCAAGCGACTCAATAGTCCGAATGATCTGGTACTCGACGGCAAAGGGGGTATCTATTTTACCGATCCGCGTTACGGTGACCGTAACGATATGGAGATGCAGGTTGAAGGCGTTTATTATTTGCCGCGTGGGGGAGAGTTGCGACGGGTGATCGATAACATGGTCCGCCCGAACGGCCTGATATTCTCGCCCGACAAATCAATTTTGTATGTGGCCGACAACGGGGCCAAAACCGTGATCGCCTACCGAGTAGAAGAGGATGGGTCGCTTGAGCCGATAAAAAAAATTGCCGACATGGCAGTCGACGGGATGACCATGGATGTGCTCGGTAATCTTTACTGCACCGGTGGGCCGCGGGTGGTGGTCTTTGCGCCCGATGGGGAGCAGCGGGTTGTGATTCCCGTTCCGGAAGGCACGGCCAACTGCACGTTCGGGGGACCGAACCACAAGACGTTGTTTATCACCGCGCATCAGGGACTGTATGCGATTGATCTCGCGGTCCCCGGTGTTTTGCCCTGAGTAAAATATTTTTGCAGACAGCAGCAGTCGGAAAAAAGTTAACTTTTGGCAGTCGCAACAGAAAAATTATTTTCCAAGCATAGGGCAAAAAACCATGAATAAAGAAATCGCTTCTGTATCAGACCGACCTAGAAGAACGGTTCTCGGCACGCTCGTCGCGGTGGCGGTCGCGATTTTTTGCGTCGTTTATATGCTTAATCCAACGGCTGGATTTTTTGAATTCATTCCGGATTCAATTCCCTTTATCGGGAATGTAGACGAGGGGCTGATTATGCTTTTATTTCTTGCCTGTCTGAAATATCTGGGGATTGATATTCCACTTGTAAAGTCATCCCGGAACGCGAATCCGAGGCAGTAAGTAATTTGCCGTTATTCAGTAAAGCACGCCCGGTAGGATTCGAACCTACAACCCTCGGTTCCGAAGACCGATGCGCTATCCAGTTGCGCCACGGGCGCTCAACCATGCAGCCCTCCGCTCGCGCGGGCTTCTGCAGTTAGGTCAGAGATGCCTTAAGAATAGGGTCTCTCCACCCCTTTCGCAACGGCTTGACGGAAACCGTTTTCTATCTCTCTAATGAAGTTATCTGATAAAAGCATATTAGCCTGATTGAGCAGCACCGAGGAGTCCGTCTAAAGTGTCCATTACTTTACGAGTTTTAGACGGTGCTGATCGAGGAAAAACTTTCGACAATCTCCCTTTACCGGTCACCATTGGTCGCGAAGAGGGCAATTCAATTCAGCTGAATGACGAGCGAATAAGCCGTTTTCATATCAAGATCCAGGAGGATAATTCCAAATTTATTCTCACAGACCTTGAGAGTACCAATGGGACAAAAGTCAATGGTGATGAGATTCGGCTTCGCATTCTGCGATACGGTGATCTTGTAAGCCTCGGTCGCTCTCTATTGCTATTTGGTACAGAGGATCAAATTGCAGAGCGGTTGGCACAAATTCGAGGACGCGATGATCATAGTGATGTGCTCCTCGCGGATGGAGGGACTAAGGACGATCAGGCTGCCCCGCTCGATTTTGAAATTCACTGGAACAGCGATCCGGATATCCAAGCCACACTACATTCACTCCAGCAACCCGAGTTACCGGAGTCTCTTTCCCCCTGCCAGGCAGCGCAGCTTTCAGAGTTGGTAGAATATTTGCATCTTCGCGTTGGCGATCTTTTGACAACCGGTAAAGCAGTTGATGAGCAAGGAGAGCAGATGCTTCTAGAACAACGGCATTGGCAGAATCTAGTCGACTTGCAGGCGCGGTTGAGCGATTACTTGAGAAAAATCACTGAACCACCAGAAATGGAGTAAATCCATTATGACAACCGCCCTGGAAAATGAATTAGAAAGCTATTGTCTGAAAACAGCAAGACGTGCACGGATTGCCGCCGAGGGCCTGATAAAGGTTTCCGCCGAGACAAAAAATTCATGGCTTCGCGAGTCCGCGGCCCAGTTGCGCGCGAAAGAGGGTGAACTGCTGACAGCTAACTCTTTAGACCTTGAAGCAGCGCCGGGATTCGGACTTTCCGATGCTCAGGCTGACCGACTCCGTCTGTCGAGTGAAAGAATCGACGGTATCGCGCAGGGCATGGAACAAGTCGCTGAATTTCCCGAGCCGATCGGTGAAGTGATGGAAACGACGACTCGGCCCAACGGGCTACAACTCCAAAAAATTCGAGTGCCTTTAGGTGTTGTCTTTTTTGTTTACGAATCTCGACCTAACGTGACGGCCGACGCGGCCGCGTTGTGTGTGAAAAGTGGCAACGCTGTTATTTTACGTGGTGGAAAAGAAGCCGCACATTCGAGCCGAGCGATTGTCGATATTCTCCGCGGTGTAGCCGAAGAAAAAGGCGTTCCCGTTGATGCGGTGCAGTTGGTATCGGTTGCCGATCGTGAGGCGGTGGGCCATTTTTTAGCGCTTCCTGAGTTGATCGACTTAGCCATTCCGCGTGGTGGCGAGGGTCTAATTCGTCGTGTTGCCGCCGAGGCAGAGATGCCAGTCATCAAGCATTTCAGTGGAAATTGTCACGTTTACGTCGATGCGAATGCCGATTTGCAAATGGCCGAATCGATCGTGCAGAACTCCAAATGTCAACGGATGGGCGTCTGCAATGCCGCCGAGTCGCTGGTCATTCACGCAGATGTAGCCAACGAATTTGTCCCACGCGTTTGTGAAAAGCTTCGGGCCGAGGGAGTGGAGATACGCGGTGACGCTCAGACGCTTAACCTTTGTCCGACCGCTACCGCCGCGAGCGATGCGGATTACGAGGCTGAATTTCTAGGACCGGTAATCTCGGTGCGGATTGTTCCTACACTGGAAGAAGCTGTGGCCCACATCAACAGATATGGTAGCAAACATACCGATGCGATTGTTACCGAGTCGGAGCGTGCAGCAGACCAATTTGCCACTGAAGTCGATACCGCTGCGGTGATGATTAACGCTAGTACCCGCTTTAACGATGGCGGAGAATTCGGACTCGGTGCTGAGATCGGCATCAGCACCGATAAGTTCCATGCCCGCGGACCGTGCGGTCTCAAAGAATTGACTAGTTACAAGTACATCGTGCAGGGAAGCGGACAGATTCGTAGTTGATTATTGGACAAGCCAATAAATACCACCGAAAGATCACCGGCACCTTTAACAACACCCTCGACCCGGTTGTGATTCTTCAGTTGTATTTAGCGGTGGCATATCATTTTCGAGCACACCGCGAACTCGGGGCCAGAGGTAAGCAGCTTCCAAAAGCATCCATATCTGCAGAATGAGAATCCCTAAGCCGAACCCGAAGAGCAGATGGGACTGTTGCCATTGCCAAGTCGTCTGGCCGCTGGCCATCTGCCAAAGCGGATAGAACCAACCGCTTGCGCCGTTGAACATCTGCCACAAAATGGCCCATGTCGGCAAAATGATCATTAATAATAACGGTGGCACCGCGAAGGCAATCGGCTTCCCGCGTCGAAGGAGATAAAATACGATAACCAGGAATGCTAGGCCGGCAAGCAATTGATTCACGGCACCAAACAGAGGCCATAGCAGCATTCCCCCGGTTCCATAAATTCCTCCAGAGCCAGGCAGCATCGCAATTCCCAACCCGAGTAAAACGGCGATCAGAGTGGCCACATATTTCCCGCGCAACCAGGGTATCTTTGCCGTTTGCGCTAACTCTTGAATGACATAGCGTTGAAGTCGTGTGGCGGTATCGAGGGTTGTTGCGGCAAAACTAGCAACCAGAACGGCCATGATCCCGACCCCTAACTTCATTGGTATGCCTAAAGTAGACAGAAAATTTCCGCCTCCTTCGACAAAGGCACCCACTTTCTGTGGCAGACGAAAATCAGACCACTTCTTACTCGTGTCGTAATGATGTTCCCATGCTGCCTGACCCGCGAGGGGTTTCCCATCCGTATCAAGTACCGCCCGATAGGTGTGATCGCCACCGGTTATTGTGATCCGTTCAAACTTGCCGATACCCAAGCCAGCCGTACAGGCCAGAATCACCAGAACAGCAAGCATCCCCTCGACCAACATTGCCCCGTAACCGACGTACTGCGCGTCCTCCTCATTGGCAAGTTGTTTACTGGAGGTGCCACTGGCAACGAGACAATGAAATCCACTCACTGCACCACAGGCAATGGTGATAAATAAGAACGGCCAGATCGGCGGAGCGCCGGTTGTTCCAAGCACTGACCAGGACGTAATAGCGGGAGTGGTTGCTACTAGGTCTGCCTGCCCAGTGATACCGGCGAATCCCAATCCCAACACCAGTAGGCCCAAGGCCACCAACAATTGATGGCTGTTGATGTAGTCACGTGGTTGAAGCAGCGTCCAAACTGGTAGCACAGATGCAATAAAACAATATCCCATCAGGATAACAGTCCAAAAAATTGTCGGGTTCAGCCATTGTTGGCTGATGCCTAATGTGGTGGCAAGTTGCGTGCAAAATAAATCGGTAACAGGAACCGGAAAAAAATACGCGCCGAGATAGACTGCTACATACATTAGGATTAGTGCTCCGATGGAGGGACCCAGCAGCCGTCCACCGCGACGATAGACATAAAAACCGATCATTGCGGCCAGCGGAACCTCCAACCATACTGAGAGGACCGATTCAGGAAACATTTTAAAGATCCCCGCAATCACCAGACCGAAAATCGCGAGAACGATCGACAGAGCCAGAAACAATACGGTCAGAAAAAATAATTTCGCCCTTGGCGAAATAATTCTTCCTGCGACTTCACCGATGGTTTGTCCTCGATTGCGCAAACTTATTACCAAGGCTCCGAAGTCGTGGACGGCTCCAATAAAGATGGCCCCTAGTACGACCCACACCAACGCTGGAAGCCAGCCCCAGAATACGGCAATGGCTGGCCCCACAATCGGACCGGTTCCGGCAATGCTGGTGAAGTGATGCCCGAAGATTATCTCTTTCCGCGTGGGGACGAAATCAACATCGTCCCGCAGTTCATGACTAGGCACCCTAGCCTGCGAATTAAGACCAAAAATTTTTCGGGCGATCCAACGCCCGTACGTATGGTAAGCGATGAGATACGTGATGAAGGCGCCACTGGCAATCAGAATGGTACTCATGCTTTAATCCGCCAGTGTGAAGAGTCTCCACACGATACCGAACTCACTCTGCGGGGGCAAGCTGAATGCATCCCCTGAGTCAGTAGACGCCTTTGTGTGAGCCTTTATAATGAGCCCGTGATCTTTGGCCCCGAGCCGGATTTGAAAACACATCCAATCCGCCAAATGCGGAGAAGAGGAGATAATCTTGTCTGAAAAAGTTGTGATTATCGGCAGTGGTCCAGCCGGCTGGTCGGCGGCCATTTATGCAGCGCGTGCGAATTTGAATCCGCTTTTATTTGAGGGCACTGTAAAACCAGAAATGATTCCTCTCGGTCAGTTAGCTTTTACAACCGAAGTGGAAAATTATCCGGGATTTCCGTTCGGAAATGTCCGCGAATTTATTGAAACGTCTGTCGATAAAGATCGCCAATGGAATTTGCCACCTATCCCGAGCGAAGAACGCGATGGCAAGCCACACTATGCGGTGCAGGGCGTGGAGCTGATGGAGCTGATGAAGCAGCAGGCCCTGAATTTTCAAACGCGAGTAGTGAGTGATGATATTTTGGATGTTGACTTCAGTAGTCAGCCTTTAAAGGTAATTCCCACAAAAGGTGATCCAGTCGAGAGCCAGACTGTGATTATTGCTACAGGCGCTCGAGCCAATTATCTGGGCCTCGATTCGGAAGAATCTTATAAAAATAAGGGTGTGAGTGCGTGTGCAGTGTGTGACGGTGCGCTGCCGATCTATCGGAGTAAGCCTTTGGCGGTAATTGGGGGTGGCGACTCCGCGGTGGAGGAAGCTACGTATCTTGCCAATCTAAAAGATGCGGCGACCATCTATCTGATCCATCGTCGCGATAAACTAAGGGCCTCAAAAATAATGCAACAGCGGGCACTGGAGCATCCGAAGATTGAACTCGTGTGGAATAGTGTGGTGGAGGAGGTGCTGGGAGATGGTGAAATGGTAACCGGTCTCAAGCTGAAAAGTACGGTGGATGATTCGGACAGAGAACTCGAGGTTGGCGGGATGTTTGTGGCAATTGGCCACACACCAAATACTTCTTTTTTGCACGGCAAACTTGAAATGAACGACAAAGGGTACGTTCACTGGAAAGAACCATTTCGCACACTCACCAGCGCCGAAGGGGTCTTTGCCGCTGGAGATGTTGCCGATGACTATTACCGACAGGCAATTACATCGGCGGGAACCGGTTGCATGGCCGCCCTCGATGCCGAGCGCTATTTGGCAGCGCATGAAGCGTAGTGCCTATTCACATCACAGGAAGGGAATGCAGCGATGAGTCAGGCGGAGACGAGTGTAGAGAGGAATCGACAAGCACTAATTGACGCGCAGCAGCAAGGCGGTTCGGCGATCTTAAAGACCTTTGTCCGATTGTCCGGACCGGGCTGGTTGCAAAGTGCAATCACCCTGGGAAGTGGATCACTGGCGGGGGCCCTGTTTCTTGGTGTGCTGGGCGGCACAAGCCTCTTATGGTTGCAGTTGGTTGCGATCGTGATGGGTGTGATTATGCTCTCGGCCATAAGTTATGTCACGCTCTCGACCGGCGAACGACCTTTTCGGGCGATCAACAAGCATATCAATCCGGTCTTAGGATGGGGCTGGCTGATTGCCACCTGTATGGCCAACATGATCTGGTGCATGCCGCAATTCAGCGTTTCATTTGCGGCACTTCAGAAGAATCTATTTCCCACGGTCGTTGAAGATAAACTTAGTGCTAAAGTCAGTCTTTCGGCAATTCTGTTTGTTGCAGCGTTAGTTGTGGTTCTGCTAAATGGTCGGCGCGGCGCCGCAGCAAAACTTTTTGACACTTTGCTCAAGGCCCTAGTGGGCATGATCGTTCTTTGTTTTTTTGGTGTCGTGATTTACTTAAGCGTCGATGGTCGCCTCAATTGGGGAAAAATTTTTAACGGATTTATCCCTGATTTCCGTCAGTGGAATCAACCCACTGGTCAGGTGGCGGCACTATTAACAGAATTACCTGAAAATCTACAGCAATTTTGGTCTGAGCGACTCGTCAAAGAACAGCGGGCTGTGATGATCGGCGCAGCGGCAACCGCCGTGGGCATCAATATGACCTTCCTGCTGCCTTACTCAATGCTAAATCGGGGTTGGAGCAAGCCCTTTCGCGGACTGGCACGTTTCGATCTCGCTACGGGAATGGCCATTCCTTACGTTCTGGTGACAAGTTGCGTGGTGATTGCGTCTGCCGCGACCTTTCATGCGAAAGTTGATCCGGCGCTGACGAGTAGTGATCCGGTGGAAATGCAACAGAGTCCGCTTTATGCGGGTGCAAGTAAGGTTTTGATTCAGCGGCTTGAGTTCCAACAGGGTAAAGAGCAATTTTCGGCTCTTGGTGCCGACGAACAACTTGGCGCGATTGCCGCACTCCCGGAGAGCGAAAAGCGTTTGGCGGCGTCGCTGGTTCGGCGTAATGCGTTTGAACTTTCTCAAGCACTTGCGCCACTTTTGGGAGCAAAGCTCGCAAATTTAATCTTTGGTATCGGCATCCTCGCCATGGGTTTTTCGACCATTGTAATTCTGATGTTGATCAACGGTTACGCGTTTTCCGAGTTGGTAGGTGCAGAGCAGGGTGGAAGGGCACATCTGGTCGGGTGTGTGGTTGCCGGACTTGCTGGAGCCAGTTGGCCGCTGCTCTGGGATGGACCGGCCAAGCTGTGGTTGGCGATCTTGACCTCAAGTTTCGGCATGATGCTTCTGCCGATCGCATATTTCACTTTCCTAATGATGATGAACAGTAAAAGCTTGCTGGGAGATGAAAAGCCCCGGGGCGGCAAAATGTTTTTATGGAATATTCTGATGATTTTCTCTGTTGTCGGAGCGCTTGTCGCGGCGGGCACGGCAATTTGGGATAAAGCAAGTCATCCGACCGCCGGCCCACTCGTGATCGCTGTAGGTGTGATCTATCTTTTGCTTGTCATTATCGGGTTCATTGTGAAATCGAGGCGAAAAGCGGCTTAAATCAAAAGTGGGAAAGACAATCGTATGGATACGCTTTCAGTCGCAGTGGCTCGCAAGGAATCTTCTATTGGCCGACAAGCGCTGCTGCAAGGATGGGTTCGCACGCGACGCGACTCCAAAGCCGGTTTCAGTTTCTTGGAGCTGAACGATGGTAGCTGCATGGCTAACATACAGATCATTTGTGATGGCGATCTTCCGAATTATCAGGCCGAAATCAAAAAACTCACCGCTGGATGCAGCGTCTCGGTAAATGGGGAGGTAAAGCCCTCTGGCGGCAAAGGGCAGGCGACAGAGCTTCACGCGACGAGCGTTACAGTACACGGCTGGGCAGACCCCGAGCAGTATCCGCTTCAGAAAAAGCGACATTCATTTGAAAAACTTCGTGAGTGGGCCCATTTGCGACCCCGCACCAACACCTTTGGTGCCGTGGCTCGAGTACGCAACACGATCTCCCGTTCGATTCATAATTATTTCCAAGAGCAGGCTTTTCTTTATGTAAACACGCCGATTATCACCGCAAGNGATTGTGANGGGGCAGGGGAGATGTTCCGCGTCACNACGCTCGATTTGGANNANTTGGCAAAAAAAGAGACTACGGTTGACTACGCGTTCGATTTTTTTGACCGGCCGGCCTATCTTACTGTGAGCGGACAGTTGGAGGGCGAAATTTACGCGACTGCCCTCGGTAAAGTTTATACATTTGGCCCCACGTTCCGCGCAGAAAACTCGAACACATCTCGGCACCTCGCCGAATTCTGGATGGTGGAACCAGAGGTGGCCTTCGCCGAGCTCCCTCAGAATATGGATCTGGCCGAGGGACTGATCAAACGTATTTTTAACGATGTCCTGCAGGAAAGTAGTGAGGACATGCAGTTTTTTAACGACCGGATTGACGATACGGTGATTAATACGCTGGAAAAAATTGGAGGAAGCCGGTTTGAGCGCATCAGCTATACCGAAGCGATCGAGTTGTTAAAGCGTGCAAAAACGAAATTTGAATTTGAACCTTCCTGGGGCCAAGATCTTCAGTCGGAACACGAACGTTATCTGACTGAGGAAGCGATTGGTCGACCAGTAATCGTGACCGATTATCCGAGTTCGATCAAACCGTTCTATATGCGCGTGAGCGATGATGAAANAACNGTGGCNGCNATGGATGTNCTNGTGCCNAANGTNGGNGAAATTNTNGGNGGNTCACANCGNGAGGANCGACTTGATGTNCTNNCNCGNCGNATGNAGCAGCAAGACTTGGACCCCGAGGCGTATTGGTGGTACCTCGATTTACGTCGCTTCGGCACGGTGCCGCACGCTGGGTTCGGCTTGGGACTTGAGCGAATTGTACAATTCACGACAGGAATGGCGAACATTCGTGATGTAATTCCATTTCCGCGAACCCCTGGAAGCGCTGAGTTTTAATTCGTTGGTACCTCGGTCCCTGCGGGCAAGTCTCTTGCTTGCACGGTTCCCGCCATCGCTCGGGCAACCGGAAGTTGATCAATAGGAACCGTCAGCGCGGATTCGGTGATGTTCTTCTGCACTGCCAAATCAACCGGCAGCAACCAAGATAAAATCACGGTTTCTTTTCCACTTCTGACAATAAAAATCGAGCAAGTGGCCAGGGTTGTTTTGTTTTGGATTTCAGGTTTACCATGTTCAACATAAGAAAAAAGCTGAATATTACCGCTCGCTTGTAACCTTTCAATTTCCCGTTTCTTTCCGTCAGGCGTCGGCACTGATAAAGCAATCCAATCGCCCACACCAGATTTTAATTTCGGATAGGTTTGGGTTTGGGTCTTTGTAAGTTTCGTATTTTTATCAAACGATTTTTCGAGTTTTTCGGCGATCCGTTTACTTAGAATACCGTGAAAGTCGACCTCATCGCTTCGCGCCATGACGGATAAATAACAATGAATTGAAGATCGCTCGTTCTTGCCCCTGCGATTTTCAAAATTAAGGGTAATCTCATAAGTCCGAAGATGGGTGCCAAATCGGAGAAAATCTGGCCAAAGTCTATCGGAGTTCACTCGAGAGTCCGGGTTGCGAGGGTCGGGCGTGTCACGATCCAGTGCATAAGATGCTTTTGTTTTCGTGTCGAATAATCGCGGTACCCGATACTCCAGAACGATGTTCTCACTTTCGAATGAAAGAGGAATACCAACGGGTTTGGGCCAAAGTTGGTTGAAAGGTATCTCATTGCGAAGTTTGGTTAGCGAGTCCTGAAACCTTGCTTCGTATTGACTGCTGCCACATCCGGTAATTGCTGCAATCGAGATTAAACTGACGATAATTAGCAACTGTATCAATGTATTCTCCTGGTTGCGTTGGAACTGCCAGCATTGTCATCAAATGGTCGGAAGACTGTCAACCGACTTGATTTCGGTTCATTGAGTGCCAAGTATTCTGGTGAGATACCGCCAGATTCAAATCCAATGTTTTATCTTTGCCACATGTTCTGGAACGCCAA
This sequence comes from Phycisphaerae bacterium, assembly GCA_002591705.1. The sequence goes on along the minus strand of PAAB01000060.1, from coordinate 2,094 downwards.
GCCATTTCTGTTTTTTTTGTGCATTGGAAATTGCAACCGACGCCGCAGACAACGTCTTTGGTGTCCCTGCGTCAAACCAGAGGGTTTTCTCGGATAAAAATTTCACCCGGAGTTTGGATTGAGTGTGATAAATACGGATAAGATCAATCATTTCCAATTCACCCCGCTTGGAGGGACGAAGTGTTTTTACATGCTCGATAACCTCATGATCAAAACAGTATGCACCGGTCACTACGTGCTCTGATTTTGCCACCAGAGGTTTTTCCTCCAACGATAGGACCTTCCCTGTCGGGCCTAATTCGACGACACCATAGTTACTCGGTTGCCCGTGCCGCACAATGAAAATGGTCGCGCCAATTGGATTTATAGCTGAGATCGCTAACTGCTCGTTAAAGGGGCCTCCAAAAAAAATATTATCACCTAACATAAGCGTTACTGGATCGGTTCCAATAAAATCCGCACCGATATGGAATGCTTGGGGGAGACCACCAGGAGCTGGTTGCTCAAGATAATGCAACTTGATTCCCCATTGCTTTCCATTGTCCAGCAGTCGCTGGTAGTCCGGTAGGTGTTCTGGTGAGGAGATAAGCAATATTTCCCTGATACCCGCCTCCATCAAAGCAACCAGGGGGTAGTAAATCATCGGTTTATCACAAATCGGCAATAGCTGTTTGCTAAGGCTATTGGTTAGAGGTGCCAATCTCGAGCCTTTGCCCCCAGCGAGCAGTATTCCTCGAGCATGCTGAGATGTATTTCGCATAGTTTGTAATGTAGAAAACCGATGCCGTTATATGATTCGTTTAGCGTAAACCGATTCGCCGACCTTCGTATGCACCGCATACGGAATTCATCCACTTCGAATTTTTCAAATACCATGCAACGGTGGCAGTAATACCATCTTCAAAAGTAGTTGCTGCGTGCCAGCCTATAGTGCGGTGCACTTTACTGCAGTCGAGCGCATAGCGATTATCGTGGCCTGGACGATCTTCTACAAACGTGATTCGGTCTAATGTTCCGCCGCTATTTTCTTTGATGGTTTCTGCTTGACGATCTATCTCTATACAGATTTGCCGGGCCACCTCGAGATTTGATCGCAATTGTCCGCTGCCGAGATGGTAACTTTCTCCAGGAATACCTTTAGTCAAAAGCGTCTCCAGGGCTTCGCAGTGATCATCGACATACAACCAATCCCGCTGTTGTGCACCGTCACCATAAAGCGGCAAGCCTTCTCCTTTTAAGGCTCTGAAAATAAAGTGAGGGATAAATTTTTCAGGAAACTGTCGAGGCCCGTAATTATTGGTGGGGTGCACAAGTATCACAGGTAATTTGTAGGTGCGATAGTAGGATCGGACGATATGATCCGCGCTCGCTTTCGAGGCGGCATACGGCGATGAGGGAGCATAAGGATCGCCTTCAATCGCCTTTTCTTTTCCCGCGATCGGGCCATAAACTTCGTCGGTGGAAACATGGAGCAATCGAAATGATTCCTGCTGCGAATCGGATAAAGACCGCCAATATTGCAACGTTGCTTCAAGCAATATGGAAGTTCCCGTCACATTAGTGGTCACGAATTGCAGCGGATTATCGATCGATCGATCTACGTGTGTTTCGGCTGCCAAATGTAAGATCATCGAGGGACGCTGATCGATGATTGCCTGTTTCACCTCATCAAAGGATCTTAGATCGGCATGGATAAATGAATATCGCGGGCTTTCTGCTACCCGCATGATTGATTCCAGATGCCCGGCGTAGGTGAGCGCATCGAAATTCACTAGGTCAGTGTTTTGTTTATCAATCCAGCGCTGCACAAAGCAGCTACCAATAAAACCTGCACCACCGGTTACCATTATTTTTTGCATCGCGCTTCCCGAATGAGTGATTTGGTTGCTCGGTTGATAACAGAAATACCCTCGGCAGGATTCGAACCTGCGACCTACGGTTTAGGAAACCGTTGCTCTATCCTACTGAGCTACAGCCCCAGACGATGTTTTTTTGAACAATTAGCATTATGCTAAATGAAAGCAGGAGAGGTAATCGCAAAAATGTTTTATTTTGGAAACGAAATAAAACTTTTTGAGGAAAGTCCGGGCTCCC
>PAAB01000059.1 GCA_002591705.1 Phycisphaerae bacterium | reverse complement strand
GAGCTGACGAATCCGAAAGGCCACCAGATCGGCTCCCTTGGCAACAACCACCGGCGCCGCCATCGTGGCGGCGTCGTAGCGGATGGCCACCGACAGGTGCTCCGGATTGGTGACCACCACGTCGGCGGTGGGCACCGAGGACGCGATCCGCTGCATGGCCAACTGCTGCATCATTCGCATGCGCCGACGCTTGTGTCCCGGATCGCCTTCCGCGTCCTTCATGTCGTCCTTGACCTGCTGGCGGGTCATCTTGAGGTCCTTCCGGTGCTTCCATCGCTGGTAGAGAAAGTCCAGGACACCGAGCAGCAGGAGGACCGCCCCGATGCGCAGGCAGAGATCCGCCAGCATCCACCCCGTCGCCGACACGATGCTGAGCATGTCCATCGAAGGCAGGGCCAGGATGTCGGGCCCGTACTGCCACGCGGTCAGCGAAGCGACCGCCAGCACGATGATCACCTTCAACGAATCCAGCGACACGCGCACCACGCCGGCCAGGCCGAAGATGCGCTGCAGCCCCTTGATGGGATCGAGCCGCTGCACCTGCGGCTCCAGCGGCTTGAAGGTGAACAGCATTCCGAACTGGAGCAGCTGGGCCCCGGCGACCGCCAGCAGCATCAGGAGGAGCACCGGAAGCACGAGCCAGACGGCGCTGCTGCCGATGTAGGCCAGCGTCTGCCATGCCGCCGCCGGATCGAGCATTCCGCCCAGGGCATCCAGATCGATGAGACGCTGGAGAAAGAGCCCGCCCTGCTCGATGAACGTTCCGCTCATGGCCCACAGCACGAAGCTTCCTCCCAGCAGCGCGATGGCCGCGGTGAGATCGTTGCTCCGTGCGACACGTCCGTCGGCACGGGCCTCCCGCAACCGGCGGGGCGTTGCTTCTTCGGTGCGTTCACCGAGGTCATCGGCCATGCGATGCGCTCCTCATGTCACCTGCACCCAATTCATGATGGCGTGCAGGGTGTCGTCGATCGCCTGCATGCCGACCTCCTCGATCACCGCCAGACCGGCGATCAGGACCGCGAAGCCGACGAGAATCCGGAGCGGAAACCCGAGACTGAGAATGTTCAGCTGCGGCACCGTGCGGGACACGAATCCCATTGCGATGCTCTGCAGGAAGATGATCGCCAGAACCGGGGCCGCGACGCGGATCGCAACCTCGAAGGCGGCCAGCATCATGCCGGTCACGAAGACCACCAGACCGGAATCGATCACGAATCCTCCCAGCGGAACGTGTCCGAAGCTGTTCATCACCGCGGTCATGATCGCCTCGTGGCCGCTGACGACCAGAAACCCCACCAAGGCCAGAAAGAAGAGCAGCTGGCCCAGTACATCCGCATCCTCGCCGACGGCGGGGTTGTAGAACGTGGCGAAGCCCAGGCCCATCTGCTGTCCCATGAGCAGACCGCCCATCTGCATCGCGACCAGCGGGAGCGAGGCCACGAGTCCGATCACCAGACCCACCAGGATCTCCAGGGCCACCAGCGGCGCCAGTGCGAAGAGATCCAGCCGAAGCCCCTCCGTGGTCACCGCTCCGAGGCCGTGCAGCAGGGGATAGATCGCCAGACCGATCACGAACGCCAGCAGGATCCGAACCCGCAGGGGCACCACGTTCGAACCGAACACCGGAGCGAAGATCATCAGACCACCGACGCGAAACACGACGAGCATCGCGGCGGGGAGATGTGCAACCAGTGCGTTCATGCGAATCCATACCGTCTCCGGCCGCCTCAGAAGGCGGTGAACATCTCCATGGCGAAATCGGACAGCTTCATGACCAGCCAGGCCATCAGCGCGACGGCCACCAGCAGCATCGCCGCGATCTTGGGGACGAAACTCAGCGTCTGCTCCTGCACCTGCGTGACCTCCTGGACCAGGCTCACCACGAGCCCCACGATCAGCCCGGCGCCGAGAATCGGGGCCGAGAGCAGCAGGGTGTACATGAGCGCCATCCGCAGTGCATCGATGCCTTCGCTACCCACGACGAGTCTCCTTGTGATCGATCGGTCCCCCGCGCATCACGGCCCTCCTCCCGCCACCGCCCCGGCGAGCGACTGGACCGCCTCCGGCTGCATCACACTGGTGATCAGCGATCCGGCCACCAGCTGCCAGCCGTCGACGAGCACGAACAGCAGCAGCTTGAAGGGAAGCGAGATCAGCACCGGGGGCAGCATCAGCATGCCCATCGAGACGAGCATGCTGGCGATGATGAGGTCGATGACCAGAAACGGCAGGTAGATCCTGAAGCCGATCAGGAACGCCACCTTGAGCTCACTGAGCACGTAGGCGGGAATCAGGGTCAGCATGTCCACGTCGGACCGGCTGAGCGTCCCGGGATCCGACGTGTCGACCCCGCGATAGTTCAGCATCATGTAGACACCGGACCAGTTTCCCGTGGCCTCCAGCTGCGAGAACATGAAGTCCCGGAGCGGCTGCTTGGTCTGGTCCCACGCCTCGGCGTAGTTCGCATCCTGACCGTCCACATACGGCTTGATCCCCTCCTCGTACATCCGGGCCATGGTCGGCGTCATCACCACGAAGGTGATGAAGAGACTCAGCCCCACGATGACCTGACTCGGGGGCAGACTCTGCGTGCCCAGCGCCTGCCGCAACAGGCCCAGCACGATCACGATGCGGGTGAAGCACGTGCAGAGAATCAGGATGGAGGGAGCAAGACTCAGAACCGTCAGCAGCACGAGGATGTTGAGCGTCGTGCTCAGCTGACCATCCATGCCCGGCACCGCGTTGGCGGCATCCTGCAGGACTTCGATGGGATTCAGTTCGGATGGAGCGGTCACCGCGGCCACGCACGGCGTGGCCAGCAGCGTGCCGACCGCGGCGATCACGCCGCGTCCCCCGAGCCCCGAACTCCGTCGACGACTGCTCATGCCGGGCGAGCCCCCCCGAAGAGCTTCCGAAGCATCCGCCCCGCACCCCGGCCGCGACCGCGAGTCAGATCGACCAGTTCGGCACCGTCCGAACGGGGCCCCTCCTGCTGCAGCAGTTGCTGGAAGGCGTCCGTGGATCGCCCCCCCTCCAACCGTTCACGGAGCTGGACGAGGTCGTCGCCCGAGAACTCACTCAGCGTCCGCATCGTGCCGCCGCCCTGATGCACCAGAAGCATGCGGGGCCCGACCTGGACGAGCACGAGATGCTGACCGCGGGCCACCGGATACCGGGCATGAATCTGCAACACGCCCGACGGACGACCGCCGGCCAATGCTCCTCCGGCGCGGCGGAGGAGCGTGCGCACGCCGAAGAGGAGCACGAGCACGATGCCCAGGGCCAGCACCACCCGTATCACGTCGTTGTTTCGTGGATCGATCGAACTCAGGGGCGATGCCGAATCCGAATCGGCGGGCCGTGCCTCCAGCAGTCCGTTGGGAACTCCGAGCGGGCGTTGTTCGCTGGCCGGCACCGCCACCGCGGCGACGCTGGCCTCGCCGGGCGCAACCACGTCGTCCTCCGCCTGCACGACGCAGGCCAGGAGAAGGGCCACACCACCAACGATCATTTGAACTACGCGGTACACGCTCTCGCACTCGCCTTCCTGGCGTTCCCCGGCCGTCCTGGCCGGGTGGGACCTCCTGTCCCGAGTCTGCATTCAGTTCGCCCGGGACTCCTCCCCATCGGCATTCATCCGGTCGGCCGGCAGGACGCCTCCCGGAGCGCTGCCCAGCGGGGCCGGTTCCGCGGAGAGAATTTCGCTCACCCGGATGCAGAAGTTGTCGTTCAGCACGAGGACCTCTCCACGTGCGACCTTGCGACCATTGACGAACACGTCCACGGGGTCACCGGCCGCCTTGTCGAGTTCGATGACCGAGTCGGCGCCCAACTGCACCACATCCTCGACGAACATGCGGGTCCGCCCCAGTTCGATGGTGACGTTGAGGTCCACGTCGTGCAGCATCGTGAGATCGGGTGAGTCGCCCGCGTCGCGTACCGAGGGTGGACCGAAATCCGGCAGAGTCGGCTCGGCCGCCTGCTCACCATGCTCGGCCTGCAGTCGATTCGCGGCATCCTCGACCCGCCGCAGGGCCTCATCCGCCATCGCATCGGCGGACTGCAGTTCGGCATCATTCGGCACGGGGTTTGCTTCCCCTTGGGTACCACCCTGGTTTCCGGGGGTTCCGGGGGTTGATTGCTCCGGGTTCGCCATCCGTGGCTCCTTGGAACGAGGCTGTCGTCGCGCCGGAAATGCGGCGAGGGCATCCTGCCCGTCGCCAGTCGGCGTAGCGCGCGACGTCCCTCCCACCGTGTGGCGTGGGGGGGCATCCCTCGTCATCGGACGTTGAACGCTGTTTTCTCGAATCGGAGATTCGGGAAGCCGTTTTCAGGCGTCCGCGCGGAACCCCGTCCCGGCCACGATGACGCATTTCAGAATCACGGGCTCGCCGGTTTCCAGATCATGGCCGAATCGATCGGCAAGCAACGCGTAGATTTTGCGCGTCAGGGTCTCGAGGCCCGGTTCCCGGAGATGCCGTGGCTCGCTGCCCTTCCAGATGGTGTTGACCTCCGCCCGGATTTCGTTGTTCAGACGGCTGATTTCCTGTTCGACGAGCGTACGGTGGCGACCACGAACCTGCACCCAGATCTCGGTATCGCAGACGTAGGTCACACCGGAACGGTTGTTCTGAAGCCGAGCGTCCAGCACCATCGTCTCCACCACCGCCTGGTCGGGATCGGCGGCCACGACGTCCAGGGCGCCGGCGGCATGGGCCGCCTCGGGTCCGCTGCTCAGGGTGATGAATCCCACGAATGCCGCCGCCTCCACGATCAACACGCCGGCCACGAGCAGCAGGGTGCCGAATCGCCTCGGCGACTTTGGCTTGGACTCCGTTGACGGTGTGGTACGACGATCCATGGGTCAGTCTCCAGTGGCCACATCGAAGTGACGCTCGGTGAGGATGATGTCAACGCGGCGATTCTCCGCATGTTCTTGTTCGGTCATGGCTTGCGCGACCAGCGGCTCGCGGGGGCCGACGGCTTCGATCCTGAACCGCCGATCCTCCAGCCCCTCCGCAAGGAGCACCCGCTGCACGGATCGGGCCCGCTGGTAGCTCAGTTCGTCGAGATCGGACCAGGCGGACTGTTCGGGAAGGTACTGCGTGGCCGCGTGACCTCGAATCAGAACCACGTTCCGACGCCCCTGCAGCAGAGTGGCCAGTTGACGAAGTTCGGCCCGGCCCGCCTCGGTGATCTCCACCGAATGGGCATCGAACAGGTGCACGCCGCCGACCGTGAACTGGACGCCCTCGGCGACCCTGCTCACGCGGGTGTGCTCTCCGACGATGCCCTCGTCGGCACTGCGGCTGAGCGTTGATTCCGTTCCCTGCGTGGCGGCGGACATGGTCTCGAGGATCTCGACCATGCTGCGGGCGGGAATGTCGTCCGTCGGGAGCGTCCCGACGCCGCCGGCGAATCCGAAGGCCTCCTTGATGGCGGTCACGACACGCTGGTATTCGTGGTCTCGCTTGAACTCGGAGAACATCTGCAGCAGGATGAAGAAGCACAGCAGCAGAGCCATCATGTCACCGAAGGTGACGACCCAGCCGGGAATGCCTCGACCATTGCGGCGTGCGCGCCGACGCTGGATGGTGCGTGCGTTCATCAGGCGGCCTGCCGATATTCAGTGTCCACCGGCACCGCACGATGCGACGGCGCAAGGTAGGTCCGCAGGTTCATCTCGACGTTCCTGGGGTTGTCACCCAGCTGGATGGTCTTGATTCCCTGGATGATCATCTGCTTCGAAAGCGATTCCTCGTGGGTTCGGGTCTCGAGCTTGTCGGCCAGCGGAAGGAACAGGAGGTTGGCAAGGAGCGCCCCGTAGAGGGTGGTCAGCAGCGCGGCGGCCATGCCCTTGCCGATCGCCGACGGATCCTGCATGTTCGAAAGCATCGCGACCAGACCGATCAACGTGCCGATCATGCCGAAGGCCGGTGCGTACCGCCCCATCTGCTCGAACATGTTCCGACCGGCCTCGTGCCGCTCGATGAGATTGTCGAGCTCGGTCTGCAGCGTGGTTTCGATGGTGTCCGGATCGACCCCGTCGACGGCAAGCTGGATGCCCCGTCGCAGAAACTGGTCGTCGATGCCGTCCATTCTCTGTTCCATGGCGAGAATCCCGTCACGACGGGCCACCTCGGCCAGTTCGACCAGCTCGGTCACCTGTTCGCGGGGCGTCTTGATCTTGCAGAGCAGGGTCTTGAGACTGATGCGGTGCAGACTCATGAAGCGGGCCAGGGGGACGGAGGTCAGGGTGGCCGCGGTTGCCCCTCCGATGACGATGAGCATCGAAATGGGATCGACGTAGGCCATGACCGAGCCGCCGAGCAGCAGGGCGATTCCGATGCAGATGGAGCCGACAATCAGGCCGACGAGGGTTGATAGGTCCACGACAGTCTCCTCCCTTGCTCCCGGTGCCGGATCGACGAGATCCGGGCACGGGGACGCAGGCAGTCCGGTCATCGTCGCGGCCCGGGGACGTCTTGAGCGAAAGAATTCGAAGTCGTGGCAAACCGCAGGTCCGAGAACCAGCCCGCGTCAGCCCTGCATGCGCCCTCGATCCCGTACCATGCCCGCATGCCATCCCGACCACGTTGGACACGACATCTTCTCGGACCTCTGCTGATCGCCCTGACCACCGGCGTTCCGGCCGTCGCCCAGCAGTCGTTCCAGCTGGACGACTCCGACAACTGGGAACTCGAGTCCGCACCCAAGCCGAACACCCCGGAAGGGCGCCTGGCCTCCGCGCGGCGGTTCCTAGCCCAGGGGCGACCGGACCGCACCCTCAATCTCGTCCAGAGATGGATCGATCGGAATCCCCGCTCGCCCCTGCTTCCCGAAGCGATGGTGCTCAAGGGCGATGCACTGGTCGCACTGAACGACGAGTACGAAGCGCTGTACGAATACGAATACGTGGTGCGGCGATACCCCTCGAGCCCGTCCTTCACCACGGCATCCGCCCGCGAGTACGAAATTGCGGTGCAGTACGCACACGGCATGCGACGCAAGCTGTGGGGTCTCCGCATCGTGGACGCCAGCGAGGAAGCCGAGGAGATCTTCATCCGCATCCAGGAACGCCTTCCCGGCAGCCAACTCGCGGAGCAGGCCGGGCTGCAGCTGGCCGACCTGTATTTCAGGCAGCGACGGATGGGGCTTGCATCCGACATGTACGCCCTGTTCATCAAGAAGTATCCCCGATCGTCATCGCTCGACCTCGCCCGTCGCCGGTTGATCTACGCCAACCTCGCGACCTTCAAGGGCCCCGAGTTCGATGCGGTCGGCCTGCTCGAGGCGAAGGCGCAACTCCGACAGTTGATCGCCTCCCATCCGGCCGAGGCGGAACGGATCGGCGCCCGGGCCCTCATCATGCGGCTCACCGAATCCGAGGCCCAGAAGCTGCTCGTCACCGCATTGTGGTACGAGCGATACGGTGACCCGATCGCCGCGGAGTTCACCATCCGGAATCTGGTGGAGCGCTATCCGGAATCGGGCGCCTGCGTCCGGGCGCTCGAGTTCATCCCCACGGTCCTGGCCCAGCTGCCCACCCATGTCCTCGACGGAGCGCCGGACTACGAGATCCTTCGACACGCGATTCTCGGAGTCGATGGCCGGACCATCGATACCGAGGAACTGGAGCAGCAGATGCAGGATGCCGGCGAAGCCACCACGCCCGACCAGAGCGGAGGTCAGCCCTCATGAAGCATTTCGCGTGCGTCTGTGCGATGGCCGGCGTCATCCTGCTGTCGGGATGCAGCAGCAATCCCACCACCGGCTACTCGACCCAGTCGATCTACCCCACGAAGTACCGCACGGTGGCGATTCCCGTCATCAGAAACGACACCTACTTCAGGGACGTCGGCTTTCTCCTGACCCAGGCCCTCATCAGCGAGATCGAGTCGAGAACCCCCTACAAGGTCACCAGCGAGACCTACGCNGACTCCCTGCTCACGGGACGGATCACCGCCGTCGAACTGACGGCCCTCTCGCAGAACCGGACCACCGGNCTGGACGAGGAGGTCATTATCGGAGTGACCGTGAACTTCGAATGGATGGACCTCGAGGACNACACCACCATCGTCAAGCGACGCAACTTCGAAGGCTCGGNGCTCTTCGTCCCGACNCCACCTTCGGGCGAGTTCCTGGAGGTCGGAGAAGTGGCGGTAGTTCAGCAGTTGGCCTCGGATATGGTCGATGAAATGCAGGCGGCTTGGTAAATTCNTCCGTCTGGGGCTCCCAGACGGCCCCGAGCCTAGAATGCGATCAGAATCGGGACGGCATGGGCATCCATGCTCTCCGACCACTCCTTTCCTCAAGCAGACCCTCGGGACACGCGAGCCATGGCACAGGATCAACGACCGCCCCAGCAGCCCAAGAGCGACAAGGACCCGCAGCAGCAGACGCCGCCGCAGGGCCGACTCGGACGCGGACTGATGAGCTGGGTGCTCATCATCGGCGCCCTGTTCNTCTTTCTCGCTCTCCTGAACAACTCTCCATCGGGCAAGGAGATCAAGAGCTGGAACGCATTCAAGGTGCTGATCGATCCCGCCTCCGGCAAACTGGCCGAGGAGTCGCCCGGCAACCCGATGCCGGTGATGATCAAGAACGACCGGATCGTGGCGATGATCAAGCCGCACGACCCGGCCCTGAACAACACCAGCGAACCGGCCCCGGTCTACTTCTCGATGGATGGCGGCAACCGGGACTTCTATCTGAACACGCTGGACACGCTGGGTGTCGACCACACCGCCAAGACCGGACAGAGCGTGTGGCTGCAGCTGCTCATCACCATCGGTCCGTTCCTGCTTCTGGTGCTGCTGATCTGGTTCCTCATCGCACGATCCGTTCGCGGAGCCGGCGGTGGTCCCGGCGGCATGCTCGGCAGCTTCGGAAAGTCGAAGCACCGGCTGTCGACGAAGGACACCACCAAGGTTCGCTTCACCGACGTGGCAGGCATCGACGAGGCCAAGGAGGAAGTGCAGGAGATCGTCGAGTTCCTCAAGAACCCGAAGAAGTTCCAGCGACTCGGTGGCNGGATCCCCCGCGGTGTCCTGCTCGTGGGCCCTCCCGGCTGCGGCAAGACGCTGCTGGCCAAGGCGATCGCCGGCGAGGCCGAAGTCCCCTTCTTCTCCATCTCCGGCTCCGATTTCGTCGAGATGTTCGTCGGCGTCGGCGCCAGCCGCGTGCGGGACCTGTTCAAGCAGGCCAAGGAGAACGGGCCCTGCATCATCTTCCTCGACGAGATCGACGCGGTCGGACGGCGCCGCGGAGGAGGCTTCAGCAGTGGTGGCCATGACGAACGTGAACAGACGCTCAATGCCATTCTGGTCGAGATGGACGGCTTCGAGCAGTCCGACCAGGTCATCGTGATCGCGGCCACCAACCGTTCCGACGTGCTNGACCCCGCGCTCACNCGNCCNGGTCGNTTCGACCGNCAGGTNCAGGTCACNCTNCCGGATCTGGTNGGACGTCGCAAGATNCTCGATGTCCATGCCGCCAACGTGAAGATGGGACAGGACGTCGANCTNGATCGACTNGCNCGNGGNACNCCCATGTTCTCCGGNGCCGATCTGGCCGCGNTNATCAACGAGGCCGCCATCCTCGCCACCCTCGGCAACCAGGACCACGTCGAACTNCACGANCTGGAGGAGGCACGNGACAAGATTCGCTTCGGTCGAGCCCGCAAGAGCCGGAAGATCGAGGAACGCGAACGCGTCGCNACCGCCTACCACGAAGCCGGCCACACCCTCGTGCAGGCCATGCTCGAGGAGGCCGACCCCGTCCACAAGGTCACCATCATCCCCCGGGGGCAGGCAATGGGAGCCACCTTCAGCCTGCCGGAGCGTGATCGGTACGGCTACGGACTCCGCTACCTCTCCGCCACCATGCGGGTGCTGTGCGGAGGACGGATCGCCGAGGAGCGCAAGACGGGAGACATCTCGTCGGGCGCTTCCATGGACATCCAGATGGCCACCAACTACGCACGCCACATGGTGCTGGAATGGGGCATGTCGGAGCGATTGGGATTCGTCCGCTATTCCGGACAGGACAGCCAGGAGATGTACGTGTCGGAGCGGGACTATTCGCCCGAGACGGCCCGCATCATCGACGAGGAGATCAAGCGGCTCATCGACGAAGCCTACGAGGCGACCCGCCGCATGATCGACGAGCACTGGACGAAGGTCGAGGCCATCGCCGAAGCCCTCCTGAAGTACGAAACGCTCCAGTCCGACGAGGTGAAGGTCCTGGTCGACGGCGGAACCATCGATCGTCCGACCGTTGCGGACCTGCTCAATGCGGAATCGAAGACTCCGTCGCCTCCCACCGGAGCGAACGCCTCGGACGACGACGGCGAACCGACCAGCGACGTGCTGCCGAGCCCCGCCTGATCATCCGCGGACGGTCAGCGACGTGAAGTCCCTCCGCCGTCCACCGATTTCGAACGGAGAAGGTGGTGGTAGTGCTGCGCGAACCGGTGCGCCTCGTCGCGGATCGCCTGGCACATCCGAAGTCCCGCGTGATGTCGACTGAGTCGCAGCGGCTCGGTGCGTCCCGGCAGGTGCAGTTCCTCGTCCTTCTTGGCCAGGGCGATCACCTGCGGCGGCTGCACTTTCAGGGCATCGAAGACCTCCAGGGCCGCGTTCAGTTGCCCCCGACCGCCGTCGAGCAGGATGACGTCCGGGTACAGCTCGATGCCCTCTCCGGCATCCGCATACCGGCGGGACACGACCTCGCGCATCGACTGGAAGTCGTCGTTGCCCGCGGTGCGGACCTTGTACCGTCGGTATCCCTCCTTNTACGGCCGGCCATCGATGAAGCAGACCTTCGAACCCACGGTGTCCCGCCCGCCGAGGTGCGCGATGTCGATCGCCTCCATGCATCGAATGGGGGTCTCGATCTCCAAGGCACGCTGCAGCGATCGCAGTGAGGCCGCCGGATCCGTCGTGAAGACCGTCACTTCCGGCTGCCATGCATTGCCGTCCCCCCGCCGCCGGGTCTCCCGCTCCGAAAGTCGCTCGATGGCATCCAGCTGGTCACGGAAGGACGCGGCACGTTCGTACTCCCGGGCTTCCGACGCCGCCGCCATTTCCGCCTTGAGTTCACGGATGACCGTCGAACGCTGGGAGTTGAGGAACCGGAGAAAGCGTTTGATGTCCGACTTGTAGTCCTCCGCGTCGATCCGGTCCGCACACGGTGCGGTGCAGAGATCGATCGCATTGAGAATGCACGGTCGGAAGTGACGATTCGCGGGATCGTCGCTGCGAATGTCCAGATGGCAGGTTCGGAATCGGAACACCTGCTGGAGCAGCTGCATGGCATCACGCAGGGCGGTCGAGGAGGCGAACGGGCCGAAGATCCTCGCGCCCGAATACTCGCTCGGTGCGCGTGTCACGTAGACCCCGGGAAACTCGTCACGTGTGGTCACGGCCAGGTACGGATAGGTCTTGTCGTCCTTGAGCATGACGTTGAAGCGAGGACGGGTGTCCTTGATCAACCGTGATTCCAGCAGCAATGCCTCCCATTCCCCTTCGGCCTCGATGACGTCGATGCCGCGGATCAGCTCCAGCATGGGTTGCTTGCGGGGGCCGAGATCGGTGGATGCGGTGAAGTACGAACCGACGCGGCTGCGAAGGGAGAGGGCCTTGCCGACGTAGATGACGCGTTCCTGCTCGTCCTTGAACAGATAGACCCCGGGCGCGTCCGGCAGCTGCCGTGCTCGGCGTTGAAGTTCCCGATACGGAGATTGATCGCGGGCGGATCCCATCACGGTCATTTTAGGTCCCATAGAAGGACCACAGGCACCGAAATCCGTGCTCATTCCATCAGAATGCAGGTTCTGACGGAATGAGCGTCGCCGAGCCGAACTTTGACTGCTATATTCTGACAATCAAGACCGCCCGGCCCGATGCCGAGGCCTTTCCGATCCTGGAGGATATCAATGAAGTTCATGCTCAAGACCCTCGGCATCAGCCTTGTTCNGGCCATCGCCGGTTGCGCAAATTCCGGCTCCAACAGCACTCCCAGCCTGAGCGCTGCCGACAACGCCCCCAGTTGCGCCTCTTCGTGCGCCAGCGCCTGCAAGTCACAGTGCAGCAGTGCAGCCAAGACCCAGTCCTGCTGCGGCAGCTGTGCCAACTCCAAGAAGATGATGGACACCAAGCCCAGCCTCGGCGTCTCCGACNACGCNCCTTCCTGCAGCCAGAAGGCCAGCAGCTGCTGCCCCACCGACAGCAAGAAGATGATGCCGGCCGCCAAGAACTCCAGCCTTGGAGCAATGGACGAGAAGGCATCCGGCGGATGCCCGTTCTCCGGCCAGAACTGAGCCGTTTCGCTCGGAAGGCAATCTGAATCATCCGGGGGCCCCCCGCATCGGGGGGCCCCCGTTTCATTCTGCCTTCGCCGGTACAATCCCTTCCATGACGACGGTGCTGATACGCGGCGGGCGAATCATCGATCCCGCATCCGGTCTNGATGCAACCGGCGATCTGGAGATCGTCGACGGTCGAGTCTCGAAGATCGAAACCCGCGGCCGCCTTGCCGCCGAGGGGNACGTCATCGATGCCGAGGGCTGCATCGTCAGCCCGGGACTGCTCGACATCCACGTGCATTTTCGTGACCCCCACCGGGGACAGCTGCACGAGGAAACCATCGCATCCGGTTCGGCGGCGGCCGTGGCCGGCGGCTTCACCACCGTGGCCTGCATGCCCAACACCATGCCCGCGCTCGATGCCCCGGACCGGATCACCTACGTCGAACGGCAGGGACGGCTGGCGGATCTGGCGAGGATNCGGGCCATCGGATGCGGAACCATCGGGCGTCGGGGACGTGAGCAGGCCCCGATTCCGCAACTGCTCGACGCCGGCGCCGTGGGCATCTCGGACGACGGTGACGGGATCGAGGACGACGCCATGATGCAATCGGTGCTCGAGGCGGTGCACGCCCACGACACCTGCTTCATGCAGCACTGCCAGGTTCCGTCCATGACGCGGGGAGCGGTCATGAACGCCGGTCCGCTCGCCACGAAGCTCGGCCTCGTCGGCTGGCCCGCCGCGGCGGAAGAGGCCATGATCGAACGCGACCTCGGACTCAATGCGAACATCGGCGCCCGGTACCACGCCCAGCACGTGAGCAGCGGGGGAAGCGTGGACCTGCTTCGCCGGGCACGCGCCGAGGGACAACCCGCCACGGGCGAAGCATCCCCCCACCACCTGCTCCTGACCGAATCCGCATGCGACGGCTACGACACCGCGGCGAAGATGAATCCGCCCCTGCGAACGGCGGCGGACATCGATCGTCTGAAGGAGGGCATCGCCGACGGCACCATCACCGTGCTCGCGACCGATCACGCCCCGCATCCCGCCCAGACCAAGGCCACCGATTTCACTTCCGCATCCTTCGGAATCGTCGGGCTGGAATGCGCCCTGCCGCTCTACCGGAAGGCTCTGATCGACGATGGAGTCGTGGACTGGCCCGAGATGCTCGCGATGATGACGATCCATCCCGCCGCCCTGGTCGGGCTCGACTCGACCGGCCTCGGTCGACTGGCCGTCGGCGGCCCCGCGGACATCANCATCATCGATCCATCGATGGACTGGTGCATCGATCCCGATTCCTTCCGGTCCCGCGGCCGGAACTGCCCCTTCCGGGGCTGGGCGGTCTCGGGACGGGCCGTGGCCACCATCGTGGAGGGCCGCCTGCGGTACCACGTCCTCGAGGCGGCCTCGAGGCTGGGCACCGCCCTGNCGGAAGGCTGAATGCGACGAGAGCATTGCCCACCGCCCCCGGAACCGGTACACTTTTCGTTTCCCCTCGGGAATGCTTCCCAGGGCGATCCGACCGGTTCGTGGACGACGTCGGATCGANTTCAGCNTTGATGCAGACGCATCACATCCGTTCCCAAGCGCCCAAGGCGGGACGGNGCCACGACCTCCCCCGGTGTCGCTGNCCGAAAGGTCTCCCATGGCCGACCAACTCGTACAGGATCTGCTGGAAGCAGGCATCCACTTCGGACAGAAGAAGAGTGCCTGGAACCCCAAGATGAAGTCCTACATCTGGGGCGAACGCAATCGCATCCACATCATCGACATCCGGGCCACCATCCGTGGCCTGCTGATCGCCAAGAAGTACATCACCAAGATCGTGTCCCAGGGACGCGACGTGTGCTTCGTCGGCACCAAGCGCCAGGCACGCAACAGCATCGAGGCCCACTGCCAGCAAACCGGCATGCCGTGGGTCACGGAACGCTGGCTCGGCGGAACCCTGACCAACTTCCGGACCATTCGTGAACGACTCAAGCGGCTCGAGGAACTCGAAGCTCTGGTCGAGTCGGGTGAGATCGACACCTACTCCAAGAAGATGACTTCGCAGCTGATGCGCGAGAAGCGGAAGATCACCCGCAACCTTCAGGGCATCCGCAACATGAAGAAGCANCCNGGTGCCNTNGTCATCATCGACTCGGGNCGTGAACTCAACGCCCTGCGCGAAGCCCGCAATCTCGGCATTCCGACCATCGCCCTCATCGACACCGACGGCGACCCGGACAAGGTGGACATCCCCATTCCGGGCAACGACGACTCGATGCGATCCATCGATGTCATCCTTCGCGAGCTGTCCGCAGCCGTCGAGGAGGGCCTGAAGCGTCGCGGCACCCAGGGCNNGNANGAGGCCNANCAGACCGAGGAGGCCCCGAAGNCNCCCAAGCGTCGCTCCAGCCGCAGNTCCTTCCGGGCCGACGAGCCCGCCCCNGTGGCCGANGAAGCCNCNGCCNCCGAAGAACCNGCCCCNGCTCCCGTGGCCGAGNCCACGCCCGAGCAGGCCTGATCAACCGAATCAACAGAAGCGAATCCGGAGAACANGAGAATGAGCACCATTGCCGCCAAGGATGTCATGGCCCTGCGAGAAAAGACCGGTCTGGGCATGATGGACTGCAAGAAGGCCCTTCAGGAAAACAACGGTGACATGGCTGCGGCCGAGTCCTGGTTGCGAGAGAAGCGCAAGGGCAAGATGGACACCCGCACCGAGCGAACCACCGGCGAGGGTCGGATCGGCATCGCCATCGACGGCCCCAAGGCCGTGATCATCGAACTGCGGACCGAAACCGACTTCACGGCCAAGAACGACGCGTTCCTGACCGCGACCGATTCCGTGGCCAGCCTCGCCCTGGGGCAGAGCCCCGGTGACGTCGAAGCCGACGACGCCATCAACAAGCACGTCGACGACCTGCGCATCACCACCGGCGAGAACGTGAACTTCGCCCGCGGCATGCGACTCGACGGCGGTTCCTACGGCTCCTACGTGCACCACGACGGCAAGCGTGCGTGCCTGCTGCAGATCGAAGGCGACGCTCCGGCCGATGCGCTCAAGGGCATCTGCCAGCACATCGTCTTCCACGATCCGATGGGCATCGATGCCGACGACGTCCCCGCCGAGAAGATCGACTCGATCCGCACCGCCGCCCTGGCCGAGGCCAAGGAGTCCGGCAAGAACGACGAGATCGCCGGCAAGATGGCCGACGGCAAGGTCCGCAAGTACCTCGAGGAAAATACGCTGATGGCCCAGAAGTACGTGCTCGACGAGAGCATGACCGTGGGCGATGCACTGGGCGGCGACGCCAAGATCACCGCCTTCATCCGCTACACCCTCGGCGGCTAATCGGACATCACCGAATCACGCACGCAGCCGGTCCCCCGGGACCGGCTGCTGTCGTNTTGCACCCGAGGATGTTCAGTCCGCGGAGATGACGTCCGGACCGTCGCCGGACTTCTTCTCGTAGAAGCCGCCGCCGGCCTTCTCGTACTTGGTGAATCCGAGCCGGTCGAGGTTCTTGTTCGACAGCTTCTGGTTGGTGGCATGATCACTCCAGTTGCCCGCGATGTTGGGCGAGGTGATCACGCGGCGGACCGGCTTGCCGTTCTCCGGATGCTCGGTCAACGGATCCTCGGCCATCCGCTGGATGACTTCGAACCGTTCACCCCTGGATCCGTCGGGCTCGATGATTTCGTAGACGTAGACCGGCATCACATCATTGTAGGGGCCACGCCGGACAACGGCTCAATGGCCCGCGGGCCGACCGCCCTTGCGGGGGTCCGAGGCGGCCCGCTTGCGGCCGTCGGGCAGTACGTCGACCACCTGCACCACCCCGACGTCGCGACGCCGACCCACCACGTGCCCCCGTCCCTCCATCGATTCGATGAGGGAATGGTCGGTCCACCGTTCCTCGAACTGGAGGGTGTCGGGCAACCACTGATGGTGGAAACGCGCGGCGGCCACCGCCCGGGCCGGAGTCATGTCCAGCAGCAGGCAATTGAGAATCACCTGCATGGTGCCGGTGATGATCCGGGGGCCGCCGGATGCCCCGGCGACGAGTCGCACCCGCCCTTCCTCGAGCACGATGGTCGGCGACATGGAACTCAACGGACGCTTGCCCGCCTCCGGTGCGTTGCCGGAGCTCTGGACCAGACCGAAGGCGTTGGCCTCGCCCGGACGGGCGGTGAAGTCGTCGAGTTCATCGTTGAGCACGATTCCGTACTCGGGAACCGCCAGCAGCGATCCAAACGACAGGTTGATCGTCTCGGTGCAGGCGACCGCCATGCCGTCGGCGTCCACCACGCTGAGATGACTCGTCCCCGAATCGGACGGCGGCGGCGCCACGGAACCGTAGTCGGTGGGAACGCCGGTTCGATCCAGATTGATCGCATCGGCGCGACCAACCACGTACCGCCCGTCGAGCAGGCGATCCACCGGAACGGGCTGGAAGGTTCCGTCCGCCAGGTGGGTGGCCCGATCCGCGAAGGCATGCTTCATCGTCTCGGTCACGAGCTGCACCCACCGGGGATCGTGCAGCGATGGATTCGGGACATCCACCAGCCGGCGGTCGATCATCCGGAGCATCTGCTGCATTGCGATTCCACCGCTGCTGGGAGGGGGCATCGAAAGCAGCGTGTACCGATCGAAGACCAGCGGCGAGCGCAGCGCCGGCACGGTCGCGGGTGCGTACGCGCGGAGATCGGACCGGGTCATGTCGCCGCCGTGGGCCGCGATCGTTGCCACGATCGCCTCGGCGACCGGACCCTCGTAGAAGGCCGCGGCGCCGTCGCGGGCGATGCGGTCCAACACGTCCGCCTGGCCCGGCTGACGAACGACGTCACCGAGGACGAGCGATCCTCCACCGCACAGATGATCCCACACCCACTGGGAAACCGGCTCCAATCGTGGATGCCTGGTGCGGACCGAACGAACCCAGTCCACGGCCGAGAGATAGGCGGCGTTGACGGGGAATCCGTTCCTGGCGTGTTCGATGGCCGGGGCCAGTACCGTTGCACGATCGAGGGTCCCCCAGCGATCCAGCGCCTCCAACAGGCCGGCGACGTTGCCCGGAACACCGACCGACAAGGCTCCGTACCGACTGGCCAGCGGATCATCGAGGGACGAGAACGTATCCGGACGCATCGATGCGGGCGCCGTCTCGCGGTAGTTGAGGGCCCACGCCTTCTGCGTTGCGGGATCCCAGACCACCATGAACCCACCTCCCCCGATTCCGCAGGAGAAGGGATCGACCACCGACAGGCAGAAACTTGCCGCCACCGCCGCATCCATGGCATTGCCGCCCGCACGGAGCATGCGTGCTCCCGCCTCGGAGGCCAGCGGATGGTCGGCCGCCACGGCCCCCTGCTCGTACACGTGCTCGGCCGGAACGACGTTGCCGGTCGGTCCGGCCGCCGAACAGCCGGTGCACAACAGCCACAACGCGAGCAGCCTGTTCATGCGTGCCTCTCCAGCAGTTCGATTGCGGTGCGAATGTCCTCGATGCGTCGGTCGCCGCCCTCCCGCTCGATCACCAGATCCACGGGACGATCCATTCCCTCGACGATGGAGAGGAAGGCCGGCCAGTCGACGGCACCATCGCCCGCGGGAGTCTCGGTCCCCCAGGTTCCCGGCTGCCCGGTGGGGACGGCGTCCTTCACGTGCACCTGGACCACGTGCGGTACCAGCGCCCGGAATGCTTCGATCGGGTCGCCCTTGCCGTAGAGAATCATGTTGGCCGGATCGAAGTTGACCCCGAGGGCCGGATGCGACAACGCATCCAACACCTCCAACAGGGTGGCGGCGGTCTCCTGTCCGGTCTCGAAGGCCACGCGAACCCCGCGACCGGCGAAGACCTCCACGACCCGTCGCAGACGATCCAGCATGGTGCTGCGTTCCGGATCTCGGGGATCCTTCGGAATGAATCCTGCATGCAGGGTGACGAGATCGATCGCGTTCCGGGCCGCACAGTCGGCGATCTCGTTCGCCATCCGGAGATTGCCGTCCCAGGTGGAATCGGGACGGACTCCGCCCGTTTGCGCTATCGCTTCCAGACTGGAGTAGTCCTCATCGAGAGGTTCCATCATGCCGCTGACGATTTCAATTCCGTCATCGGCGAGTCCATCGAACACCGCTGCCCATCGATCCGGATCACGAACCACCGGGGTGAGCGCCAACTGGACCGCCCGCAAACCGGTGCGACGGAGGCGATCGACGAGTTCCTCGGGCGTCGAGGGCTGGAGGCTCCAGGAGCAGGTTGCGGTTCGATGGATGGACATGGGGGGATTCCAAGGGGTATGCCGAGGCCCATTACCGGATCCCGGATTCGGGCTGGATCAGCGATGGTCGAGCACCTAAGATACCGATCGCGGAGCACTGCAGGTGGTGCTTCCCCACGAGAGCATGCAACCATGAGCCGCATCGAGACGCAACCCAACGGCACCACCTCGCTGGTCCTCAATCCGGACGGCCTGCCGATCCGGCCCACCCTGTACCAGCGGGCCGAGGCGTTCATCAGCCGGTTGAGCACGAAGAACAACTTCTGGCATCGTGTGTGCAGTCTCATCTGGCTTCCCTTCGCATGGCGAAGCGGCATTCAGATGCGCCGCGAGGGCCGCTCGCGGTTCGAGGCGGTTCTGCCCTTCAAGCGGGTGAATCGGAACTGGTACAACGCCATGGCCGGTGCCGCCCTGCTGGGCAACTCCGAGGTGGCCGCGGGCATGTTCCTGTTCTCCGAATGCGGCAGCGACTACAACGTGGTCTGCAAGCAGATGAAGTACGACTTTCTCCGCCCCTGCCTCGGCCCCGCCATCTACTCCATCCGGGACGGTGAATCCGTCATGGTCGCGGTGAAGGAGAACAAGGAGCTCGGCGGCGAGTTCAACATCGATCTCGAACTCGAGATCAACCAGATCCTCAAGAATCGGGGTCGGAACCTTCGGGTCGGCAAGTGCTCGATGACCTTCCACTGCACGCCCAAGCAGATGATCGAAGCCAAGCGACGACGCAAGCGGCAGCATGCCGCGCGTCGGACCGCCAAGAACTGATCTCGTTGCCACCGGCCACGGAGCTTCGCGGCCCATGGGTCCACTACTCAAGACGATCGGCTGGGGCCTCTACTGCACATGCAGCTGGACCTGGTGCATCGGAATGTGGCTGCCGCTGCTGCTGATCGAGCGGTGGGGCTGGCCGGGATTCTGGCTGTTCGCGATACCGAACGTGCTGGGCTGCGCCGCAATGGGATACCTCGTCCGTTCCCGGGTGCAATCGGCCGCGATGGTGCAGCAGCACCGTGGAGCAATGCGGTGGTTCTCCTGCGTGACCATCGCCTTTCAGCTGTTCTGGATCACGGCACTGGCCTGTCATTTCGGCTTCGATGCCCTCGTTCCCTCATCGACGGGCATGGTGCTGATTCCGGCCCTGGTGCTCGGCCTGGCCCTGCTGGTCGCCTGCATGCCGCTGCTCGGATGGCTGCTCACCGCCACCCTGCTGTTCGCATGGACCATGGTCTGCTTCGGACTCGTCGGGACCCAGTTCATGGATCAGATTCCCGACCGCGGCAGCGTGCCCCCACCGGAGCTGTGGGGCGCCGCCCCCATCATCGCGATCGGCTTCCTGCTCTCCCCCTACCTGGACCTGACCTTCCACCGGGCGCGACAGGAGACACCGAGCCGACATGCGTTCGCCGTCTTCGGCATCACCTTCATGGCGGTACTCCTGTTCGTGACGTCCTACTGGAACATCGAGCACTGGAACGGCGTCGGCATCGGCGTCGTGCTGCTGTTCTGGCTGCTGCAGGTGATCTTCACCACCGGGGCCCATCTCCGGGAACTGATGGCAACGGGCGAGCCCGGCCCCGGCCGCTGGGGCTCCACGCGGGTGCTCGTGCTGGTTGCAGTCCTTCCCGTACCACTGGTGTGGACGGCCGATCTGCTGGACGTCGCCAAGACCTCCCTGCTCAACGACACCTACCTGCGGTTCCTCGGGTTCTACGGCCTCGCGGTTCCGATCTGGGTGCTGAGTTTCATGTGGCCTCGGGCCGCAGCGCGGACCAGGCGAGTGGGAACCGCATTGATCGCGACCCTCGCCCTCACCTTCGTCCTGGCGGAACTCGGAATGGTCGGCAGCCCCACGTGGTGGCTGCTGCCGGCGGCGGCAATGGCCGTCGTGATACCGATCCTCACGGGACGACTGGCCCCCGCCCGGGGAGCCTGATCGGCGCACCCCCGGAGCCCGTTGTCCCCGCTCAGCCGTCGACCAGACGCCATCCCTGCTGGATCAGCGGCTTGGCCTTCTTGAACTTCATGGTTTCCTTCTTGCCGGTCTTGGGATCGAGAACGGTCACCATCTCGTTGCGACCCCGCGTCGCGGATGCGTTGGCGGGACGATTCGATCTGGGAGCCTGACGCGGCTCCGGCGGACCCGCCTGCTGGGCGGCCTCGATGGTCCGACGCTGCTGCGTCGTTCCCGTGGCCGCCGGCTGCTCCGGCACCCCGGCGGGGTCCGGCGCGGGCTGGGGCGGTGCGACCTGCGGCTGCAACCTCGCCTTGAAGATCAGATCGGTGACCCGATCACGCACCTCCTCGTGCATGTCCTCGAACAGCTTCGCTCCCTCCCGCTTGTACTCGATGCGGGGATCAAGCTGGCTGAAGCTTCGGTAGCCGATCGCCTCACGCAACTGATCCATGGAATGGAGGTGATCCTTCCAGGCCCCGTCGACGATCTGGAGCAGGATCCACCGTTCGAACTGCAGCATCTCGATCCGGAGCACTTCGGTGAAGAAGTCAAACAGCGCCTGTTCACGATCCGTCTCGAAGAGCTCTGCGAAGTGCTCGGGCATGGTGACACCGACGTGCTCCCTGCTCCACGCGTCGAACGACTCCCGATCCGTCGCGTGCGGGAGGGCCCGCCGGGCCCGGTCGCGGATCGCGGCCTCGTCCCACTTCTCGGCCTCGGCGTAGAGAATGTCACGCAGCACCATGGGGTTGGTGGAGGGAAGCTTCTCGGGCTCCCAATCGAGTTCGTAGCGGTGCCGGGTCCACTTGGTGAACTGGTCGAGGGCACGACGCGCGTCCTGCTGCATCATGTTCGTGGTGAGATCCATCACGAAATCGACCGGATATCGACTTTCGCGCTGCCGGTAGAGTTCCCGCGCCCGATCCTTCAGGTATTCCGACACCACGTCCGGCGACTCCATGTCCTTGAACTCGTCGGCCGTGCATTCGATGTCGAACTTCGACGA
>PAAB01000058.1 GCA_002591705.1 Phycisphaerae bacterium | reverse complement strand
CGTCGGTGAATCCAGCGGTCCGTACGTCTCGGGATCGACCATGTGCAGATCGGGGTCCGCGATGGGTGAAGGGCCGTCGTAGTCGGATTCGAACAGGGTTCTGAGGGCCCAGTACCGACTGGCATACAGGTCGTAGGCCTCCTCGAGCGAGGATGCCTTGGCGGTCATTTCGTTTCCGTCGGGAGCCGCTTCGAGGTGGTCGTCGGACGTGAGGATGTCCGATCCGAACAGGATGCGTCCGGACCAGCGGGTGAGGAATTCGGTGAAGCGGGTGCTGTCGTGCCGACTCAGTTCCCGCACCATCCACTTGGTCGCCGAGGTGTCGAGGTGGAGGTTCGGATGACGTGAGAGCATGCCGTCGAGGAAGTCGAGGTCCTCGGGCCATCCGCCGAAGTGGGCCGCGATCCAGGGGACGGGGTAGAGATCAAGGAGTTCCTCGAGTGGTTCGTACTGCGAGGCCTTGGTTCCGAATCGATCGGCATCGTTGTAGCGGGTGGCGAACCAGGTGTCCGGATCGGCGATGTGCACCATGAACATCATGTCGAGGGATGCGGCAAGATCCATGGCGTCGCGCCGGACCGGACTGCCCAGGCGCAGCAGACCGGGGTCGCCGACTTCCTCGCCGTATTCGATGCCGCGCGGTGCACACCAGAACTTCACGATCTTTGCACCCAACGCACGGAAGCTGCGGATGCGGTCCATGAAATCGGGGCCGTGGGCGATGCGCCGGTCCGGATTCGAGAAGGACGGAATGGCAATGAACTGCACCATGTCGCCCAGTGCCTCGGACACGCTCTCGACCTGCTCCAGCTGGGTCATGGAGAGGCAGTGGCGAATGCCCCAGGCCGTGGCGATCTCGCGGTACAGTTCAGCGGCGCGGGTCCCGCCCACGTGGAGATGGACATCGACGATCGGCACGGGAGGAGGACCCATGTCGATGGCCGCCCGACGGAAGTCGATGCCAAGTAGATTCGCCGGATGCGGGGGGTGCTCGCTGGTCATCCGAATGATGATAGGGCGAGGCGGGATGGGAGTGGCGAATCAGTGCACGGACATTTTCTTGCCGCTGGCCGTTTCCTGGTTCGGTTCCAGCACCTTGTACTTCAGGGGCTTCTCCGGATCCTTCACCGTGCCCACGGCCTTGACCAATCCGAGGTAGATCCGGCAGTCGGCGTCCGGTGCCAGATGACCGACCAGTTCGCAGTCCATGAAGTATTCGCAGCGGTGGATGATGGGGGCGCCGGTGACCAGCTGCGATGTCGGTATGGCGACGTAGGGGTCGTCGCCCCGTTGGGCTGGTGGGTTGAATCTCCGCTGGAGCAGTCGGTCGTCATCCAGCAGGCGGCACATGCCAAAGCATCGACTGTCCCGCAGAAGGGGTTCGATGGGAGTACCCCGCGGTATTGAGATCATGAGGATCAGAGGATCTTCGCTGCAGATCTGAACCCGGGAGGTCATCACCCCGGTACGGGTGTCTTCATGGGCGGCGGTCACGAGGAATCCGCCGCTTGGTATCCGATTGATGACATCTGCGATCACGTTGCGACTGACCATCATGATTCCCCGAAATCAGGTCGTTCTGGACGTGCTCCCCCCAGAAGGAGCCCGAACAAGTCTGTCCCCAAAACCGACCCGCTGCCGTTGTGATCACGGCTTTCGTCAGAAACGTGAACGGAGCGGTGCCCCTGAAGGGGTCAAAAAAAGCACTTCGTTCCCTAAGTCCCTTTGTGGCAGGGGAATGAGCCTATTTCCGGACTACAGGCTCTTCTTAATGTGGGAATCGGAGTAGGTTCTTGAGGAAAAGTGTTGAAATGTGGGGTGAAGTGGGCTAATTTCCCAAACTGAAACATGAGGACTTGATGAGTGCTGTTCACAGGGGAATACGAACACTCGATCGACGCCAAGCAGCGTCTGGCCATTCCTTCGGATCTTCGGGGTCGCTTGGACCCGGAAATCCATGGATCGGCTTTCTACGTCGCCCCCGGACAGGAGGGCTCCCTGTGGATCTGGCCGGAGAAGACCTTCGAGCAGATGGCGGCTGCGACCGAGCAGTCGCTGGTGCCCAACGAGGATCTGCTGGAATACGAACAGCTGTTGTATTCACAGGCGGCCCGTGTGGATCTGGACAAGACCGGTCGCATTCGAATACCCGACCGGATGCTCCGGATGGCGGGCCTGCAGAACATGGTCGTCATCCTGGGGGTGAAGGATCATCTGGAAGTCCACGACCCGGAGGCCTGGGCCACCATTCGGGAAGCCCGATTCGCCGCTCAGGCGGAAATCATGCTTCGGGCTCGGCAGGCCATTCGGCGTGGCGGGGGAGAACAGCAGTGAGAAGTACGCGGATCGCATCCTTGACGGGATCGATCGTTGCATTGTCGACGGCAGCGTCGCACCATGGCCGGCTTGACCGGCGTGCTTCGAGCGGGCAGGGAAGCCGGCTCGACCCGTTCCTGGGATCGAATGGGCCAAGGATGGCTCCATTACCCAGCAATTCAGGGGGTATTTCGCCATTGCAGGACCTGTGGCGATGCACCTGCATGACGTGGCTGCACCGCATGCCCGAGGCGACGGATCACGGATGATCCGTACGGGGCATCAGCGTCAGGCACGGATTGCCACGACGCCTGCTCCTTCAAGGTCCACCCGACGCACACACGTCGGGCACGTACCGAAGCGGTCTGCAGAACCCTCGGTACGACATCGACCCGATCGGTCTTCGACCAGACGGGTCAAACCCTTCCCGGTTCGTGACGTGCTCCCACCGCACGTCACGAACTTTTTTTGTGGGTGTGCAGTCGGTCTCAGGGGTTCTGGCCAGCGGGTCGGATCTTGCCGACCACGGTCGGCTTGTCCGCCATGATCTGGTCAGCGACTTCCCGACGGTGGACTTCCACTTCGCGAGGGAAATCCATGGCGAGGCGGACCCGGTCGCCTTTGACCGAGGCCACACGGACCACCCCGACGGGGTTGGCCGGATCGCCGATGACGACTTCTTCACCTTCTCTTCTCGTGATGACGAGCATGCCTCGGACCTCCTGCCTCAGCTGTGAAGCCATCTCCTACGGGGCGTCCGTAACCCCGATCCTCCAACGGGATACCTTAGCGGATCCGGGCGGATTCTCCTACCACCGTCTTCCCAGAGAACTGCAGAAAACATGCCCATGTANNGGATAAGGCGTTTATTTCCAGCTGGTTGGGGTCAATTCTGGACCGGATTTCCGTCCATATCGACGGCAACGACTTCCAGGATTCCCGGGACGTAGGTCTTCAGGTTTCGCTCGATGCCCGACTTGAGGGTCATGGTGCTCGAGGGGCACCCGACGCAGGCTCCGTGAAACCGAACCTTCACCCGCCCTTCGTGGCTTACCGAGACGACTTCGATGTCCCCGCCGTCGGATTGAATGGCGGGTCGCATCATTTCCACGACCTTCTCGACCTGCGATTGCAGGTCGGCGGNTTCCACGTTGTCATCGGCATCACTCATGGAACTAGATAGTACGAAGCCGGAGCAGTGGGGGCAAATGGGCCTCCGAGACCCATCCATGGGTACACTGCGGGCATGGCATGCCCCACCCGAACACGCTGGATCCTCCTATTGGCCGTCTGCGGTCTTCTGGTCTCCCTGACCTGGCTGCAGGGTTGTGAGACCNCGGTCAAGGACCCGATGACGGCGTTGGCCGACACATCGGCCCACGATCGGACGCATCTCAAGAGCATGCAGATGATGCGGGAACGTACTCTGACCGATGATCCGGTCTACCTCGACCTGCTGGCCGGCATCGTATGGCGGCCGGGCTACGGGGTGGCGGTGCGACGGGAGGCACTCAACGAACTCTGGGCCAATGATCGGGACCGGACGATGGTGCTCCTCCGGAGGCAACTGCCCCGCATGACCAACTGGCCCTGGTTGACCGAGTGCTGCCAGTGGATCGCGGACCGTGACATCACCGAGCTCGATCCCGCCCTCATCTCCAGTTGGGGTCGTCCCCGTGCGCTGACACCGGACGAGACGGACCGCCCCGAATGCATCGCGCTGGTGCGCATGCATGGACGCGATGCCGTCGTNGACAAGATCTACGAACTCTTCGTGACCTCGACCAAGCGCTCGCAGCGGGGACTTCGGCAGCGGTGCTGGGATCTGCTGCATCGTCTGGGCGAGCGTGACCGGTTGATCGCACTGGCGACCGAGTCGCAGCCGAATGCGGAAGACATCATGCTGCTGGACCTCAATGCGGCGGCACGCGACTTCGGCATGGTGCCCTACAACCGCGAGGAGATCATCTGGCTGCAGAAGTTGCGGCAGCCCGAGAACGAGGACTTCTGGCGGGAGGCGGCGGCGGCCGTGCAACGGGTGCCGCAGGAGCGACGAAGCGAACTGGAGATGCGGGATCTGGCCGTCGTGGTCGCCGCGACCCGCCATCGTCAGGANCTTCTCGACGCGCCCGTCACGCGTCTGTATTCGCACGTGGACGGCCTGCTGCGGGGACGCCAGCACTATTCCGAATACAACCCGGGCATTCCCAGCCCCGATCCGATGATGGAGCGGCTTCGAACCCATCGTGAACGACTGACCTGGAGCGATCTCGCCGCCATCGAACTGGCACTGCAGGCCCTTCGGCACGCACCGGTGCGGACCCATCTCTTTGCGTATGCGGATGAGGATCACGAGGACGAGTCCACCGAGTTCGGAGGCGTGATCGCGCTGGACGAGAAGGGCCGGTTCGAGGTCCTGGAGTTCAAGCCGCGAATTCGTGAGCACGATCTGAAGTTCAACGCCTCGCAGGACATGTTCGATGCGGGCTACACCTCGCTCTTTCATTTCCACTACCACGCCCAGGAGCATCGGAACCGCGACCATGCGGGCCCCGGTCTCGGCGACATGAACTACGCCGACAACACCCGGGCGAACTGTCTGGTCTTCACGTTCGTGGATGAGAATCTCATGAACGTCGACTACTACCGGCACGGTCGGGTGATCGTCGATCTCGGTACGATCCGGCGTCCCGGATCGGGTTGATCGCTTCTTGCTTTCACTGGTTCCCATCCTGCTCGTGCTGGCCGTGCTGCTCGCCGACGGTGGGTTCGTGCTTGGACTCGGTCTGGCCACGGAACACACCGACGCCGGGCTGATCGCGGCCATCGCCGTCGGGCCCGTGGTCGTGGTCGTCACCGGGGCTTCGCTGGTCCTGTCNGTCCTTCACCGACGACTCGGTGGGGGNGGGTCGCTGCGGGCGATCGTCCGGACAGCCGATCGCTGCCTTGCGCTCGCACGCTGGCTGCTGCTGCTGAACTACCTCTTCACCGTGCTGGGCATGGGGGCCTTGGCGACCGTGCGGCATCTCACCGGTGATCTGCTTTTGATCAGCGAACTGCTCCTGATGCTTCCTCCACTGGTGGGCCTGGGGTGCCTGTGGTGGGTCTGGTATCCGATCGAGCGTCGTCTCCACGAGACCGCCCTGCTGCATCGACTGGACCAGGGGCTGCCGGTTCATCTGCCCCCGGGACGGNGGCCCTACGTGCTGACGCAGTTTCGTTTGAACATCCTGCTCATGCTGGTGCCCATGCTGTTGATCCTGGGGCTGTCCCAGGCGTTGACGGGATTCGTGGCAACCGGTGATCGGCAAATCAATCCCTGGGTCGAACTGGGAACCGGCCTCGTGGCGATCTCGGTCCTGGCGGCGTCTCCCTGGATTGCACGTTGGCTGCTGGGCCTCCGTCGTCTGCCCGACGGAGCGATCCGCCGCGAGCTCGAGGCCATCTGCGTTCGTCACGGCGTCCGGGTCCGGGACATCATGCTCTGGCGCACCGGCGGCACCATGATCAACGCGGCCGTGATGGGCCTGATTCCCTGGTTGCGGTACGTGGTGCTCACCGATGGTCTGATCGAACAGCTCCCTCGACGGCAGGTCCAGGNGGTGATGGCCCACGAAGTCGGGCACGTGCGTCATCGGCACATGATCTGGCTTCTGGTCTGCCTCATGGCCACGCTCGTACTGGGACAGTGGTCCCTGGAGCTGCTGGTCAGTTTCACGCCGGTGAGCATGGTGGATCCCACCGGTCCCGGGGCCATTCTGCAGTTGGCGATGGTGTTTGCGGTGATCTTCGTGGCGTTCGGTTGGATGTCTCGCCGCTTCGAGCGGCAGGCGGACACCTTTGCCGTCCAGCACCTCAGTGCGGAGTCGGACGAACCGGACCGGATCGACGAGGATTCGGCGAAGGCCATGGCGGGGGCCCTGGACAGCATCGCATCGTTGCAGGCGATCGATCCGCAACGTCGAAGCTGGCGACACGGATCCATTGCGTGGCGCTGCAAGTATCTGCGGGCGTTGGTGGAACGACCGGAGGATATTCGAATCATCCACCGGACCATGCTTCTGATTCGTGTGGTGTGCGCCGGGATCGTGGCGATCGGTATCCTGCAACTGGTTCTGGAGGCGACCTCGTGAAGCAGCTCGAAGTGTTCCGCATGCACGGTCTCGGCAATACGGNGCTGTTGGTCGATCGGGAGGCGGTCGCCGGTCGGGATTCCGGAACGTTGGCCAGACGGTGGTGCAACGAAGCGGATGCCGACGCCATGCTGCTGTACGCATTGAGCGAGGAGGGGATGTGCGACGTGGAGATCCGCAACGNGGACGGATCCTCCGCGGAGTTGTGCGGCAACGGACTGCGGTGCCTCGTGCGTCTGGGGTGCGACGAGGGATGGTGGACGGACGGGGTTCGCCTTCGGACGCCCGCCGGTGTGCACGAGGCTTCGATGGAATCGGATCTGGTTCGGGTCTCCATGCCCGCTCCGGCCTTCGGACTCGAGGCCGTCGGATCGCAGCCCGAACGGTTGCCGGGGGAGACGACCGGTGAGGGGGCCTGCATCGTCATGGACTTCGACGGCGTCGGTCTGGATCTCCACCTGGTTTCCACCGGAAACCCGCACGTGGTGATCCCCTGTCGCGATGCGACGGCGCTGGAAGCCATCGACGTCATCGGTCCCGTGCTCGAGCGACATCCGGCCTTTCCGGCGGGCATCAATGTCCATCTGGTCCAGGTGGTGGCCGGGGATCGACTTCGTCTGCGNAGCTGGGAGCGTGGCGTCGGGCCGACCCGGGCNTGCGCGACCGGGGCCACGGCCGCGGCGGCCGCAGCGGCCCGCGCAGGACTGGCCGACGTCGGGGTGACGGTGGACATGCCCGGTGGTGCACTGGAAGTCGAGTGCGATCCGGATTCGGATGTGGTCTGGAATCGGGGGCCGGCCGACTACCTTGCTCCGGTGGTGTTCGACCTCGATTAGGATGACCGCATGTACGAACTCGATCAGATCACGGTGTCCGGTGATGCGCGGTCGATGGGGCGTCAGCAGGGCGAAGCACTCCGTGATCGTGTGCAGTCGCTGCTGGGGCACCGGCTCAACGAGATGACGAACTATCTGGCGGATCGGTCGGTCGACCGCATGCACCGCATCGAGGAGGTGGGGCAGACCTGCCTCTCGCGGCTGCGGGACTGGGATCCCGAGGGGTGGGACGAGCACATGGGTGTCGCCGAGGGCGCCGAAGTCGATGCCGCCCGGCTGCTGCTCGTTCTCAACATGACGGACACCAGGGATCTGGTGTGCTGGAGTCCCGCCGGCGACGACGAAGGNTGCACGGCGCTGAGCATTCCCCCCGACCGCACCCGATCGTCCACGGTGATCATGGCGCAGTCGTGGGATCTCAACCGCGGTGACATCGAGCATGTGGTGGCGGTGCATCGGCTGCCCGACGAAGGGCCGGAGACNTGGTCGGTCACGGTGGCGGGGGGGCCGACGCTCATCGGCATGAACGAACACGGGCTCTGGGTGGGCACGACCAATCTGAAGACGTCCGACGTCCAGGACGGCATCGGCTACATGAACCTGCTGCACCGGGCGATCCGGCAGCCGGACCGCATCCGGGCGGCCGCGGTCATCGAATCGGCGACCCGGATCGCGGCCCACACCTACTGGCTGGGTGATCAGGGNGGTGCCGTGCAGTTGGAGTGTTCCGCGTCNGACGTGATCCGCCANGATCTCGCGNCGGATCCCATCGTCCAGACCAATCACTGCCTCGACGCGGGGCATCAGGCCCGAGAGCCCGAAGCCGCGTCGGTCAGCAGTCGACACCGCTTCGACCGGGCCACGGCGTTGCTGGCCGAGGGGGAGTTCGATCTCGAGGCCGTGCGTGGAGTCCTCTCCGATCGCAGCGAAGGGGCGCTCTCGATCAGTCGGCATCCCGAAGACGGAGAGCCCACGACGACCAATGCCTGCCTCATCGGGATCCCCGCCGAGCGGCGTCTGGAGGCCTGTCGAGGACCGGCGGATCAGGGNCATTGGGTTCGTCTCCCCTTTGTTCGTTCCGGTTGACCCCGTTTTTCGACTCGAAAGGGTCGATTCCGCCGGGTCGGCTAGAATGTGGGCTTCATGACTGACCCCACGCCCGCTACCAGCCGCCACCTGAACCCCATGACGGACTGCCCCGATGTCGATGCCGCCATCGCGGGCCTCGTCGCNGCACTCAAACGCCATCAGGCCACCATCACCGGCGTCCGGGCGCCGGACCCGGGACGGGCTCAGGTGCTGCAGGATGCCATCGACCGTCTGTCCTCGGTGCGGGGTCGGGCGGGGTTCTACCCCTACATCGGTTCCGGATTCGGACGGGGCGGGCTCGTTCA
The DNA here is from genome assembly GCA_002591705.1 of Phycisphaerae bacterium. The sequence goes on along the minus strand of PAAB01000058.1, from coordinate 22,245 downwards.
GCTCGCCGACGGATCGGTCAAGTGGGACATGATCACCGGAATCGGAGTACACGGCTTCGGCCACGGCGATCCGGATCTGGTCGAGACCGCACTGCGGGCCTCGCTGACCGATACGGTCATGCAGGGCAACCTCATGTGCAACGAGGAGGTGATCTCCTTCGCCGAGGCATTGCTGGAGGCGGCCCGACCCGGAACGCAGCTGGCCCACTGCTACACCTCGCCGTCGGGCGCGCTGGCGAACGAGAACGGACTGAAGATCTGCATGCAGCATCGGTGCGGCGCTCCGCGCCTGCTGGCCTTCGACCACAACTTCATGGGACGAACGATCGTCACGTCCCAGATCGGCGACATTCCGGGCGGCCGTCAGGGNATTCCGCTGAGCACGCNGGTGGACTACCTGCCGTTCTTCGAGGAACAGGATCCGGAAGGATCGCTGCAACGCACGATGGATCTGCTCGAACGCTATCTGTGGCGCTATCCGCACCAGCACTCGTGCATCGTCATCGAGCCGGTGCAGGGCGAGGGCGGCTTCGTCGCCGCCGAGGCGGCGTGGCTTCGTGTCGTCGGTGAGCGTTGTCGCGAAGCGGGCATTCCCGTCTGGTTCGACGAGGTGCAGTCCTTCGGCCGCACCGAACGCATGTACCGCTTCCAGGCGCTCGGACTCGAGGACCTCGCCGACATGGTCACCGTGGGCAAGATGTCGCAGGTCTGCGCCACGATCTACACGGAGGAACTCAATCCCAAGCCCGGGCTGCTCAGNGCCACCTTCCTGGGGGGCACGGTCGGNCTGTCGGTCGGNCGNCGGATCATCCAGCGGCTGCTCGAAGGCGATGCGTACGGCGACGACGGCCGGCACGCCCGGTTGCACGCCGCGTTCCGCNCCGCGGCCGAGGGCATCATCGAACGTCGTCCGCAGGACTTCCNGGAGGTCAGGACCGACTGCCCGACGCCCCAGCGTCCCATGTCGCTGGTCGGTGGGGCCGGAGGCATGATGCGGTTTACCCCCTACGGTGGCCGTCTGGATGCGATCAAGCCGCTGCTGCACCGGCTCTACGAGCACGGTGTGGTGGCCTTCTTCTGCGGGCACGGTCCGCACCATCTCCGCTTCCTGCCGCCGGTGGGGGCGNTGCAGCCCGAGGACATCACCGAGGTGATGACNCTCGTCGAGCGNGCCATNGACGAGGGNGCCTGANCGTGTTCCTGATCCGCAACGTGCGCATGGAGGACATGCCCGAGCTGCTCCGCATGGCCAAGACGGTGCACTCGAACAACCTGCCTTCGAACGAGCGCTCCATGGAGAAGATCATCGAGCGGGTCGAGACCAGCTTCGCCGGCGACGCCGAGCTCGATCAGCGGTTCTTCACCTTCGTGCTCATGGACACCGCCCACGGCGACGGCCCCCGGGTCGCGGGCACCTCGGCGATCATCGCCCGTCGCGGTACGCCGGCCTTTCCGCGTCTGTATCTGAAGGTGCGTCGACACCAGCACTTCTCCAGCGATCTGCAGTCGGGCCAGGTGCAGTTGACGGTGCAGCTCTGCCAGGACACCGTGGGCGTGACCGAAGTGGGGGGACTCGTGCTGTCGCCGGCCTACCGCGCCAACGACATGCGGCTGGGTTCGTTCCTGAGCAAGTCGCGGTTCGGATTCATCGGCCAGCACCCGGAACTGTTCATGAACGAGGTGGTGGCCGAGGTCATGGGCGTGCTCACGCCGGATGGTCGCACCAAGCTGTGGGATCATCTGGGACGTCGGTTCATCAATCTCTCCTACGAGGAGGCGGACGTCTTCAGCCGGACCTCCAAGGAGTTCATCACGTCGCTCTTCCCGAGCGGTGAGATCCACACGTCGCTGCTGCCGGCGGCGGCCCGCAAGCTGATCGGGGCGGCCAGCGACGATGCCATTCCCGCCCTGCGCATGCTCGAGCGGATGGGCTTCCAGCACGTCGACGAGGTCGACCCGTTCGACGGTGGTCCGTATCTCAAGGCCGACCGGGACGAGATCACCCTCGTGAAGTCATCGCGGCTGATCACCCTGGGGGGGTGCAAGGCACTGACCGGCGAAGAGGGGTACGTGAACGTCAGCCGCCCGGGCCATTTCCGGTGCGTTCGATGTCCGTACGAACTGGACGGCGACTCGTTGTGGATCCCCGCCGAAGCGGCGGATCGTCTCGAGGTCGCCGTCGGCGAAGAACTGGGGTTCACCCGCGACGTCGCCCGGGTCCGCGTCGACCATGCGTCCGCCGCGGGCGATTCCGTCTCCACCTGAACCGCAGGAGTTCGCGATGCGACGGTCACCACTGCTACTGTTCGTCCTGCTGGCCGGCTGCACGTCCACCAACGTGCACGAGCGGGTCGAGGAAGCGGTCGTCGCCGCACCGCCGGCGGCGGTTCGGGTCGATGTCCAGCAGGGCTCCGTCTCGCTGACGGTGACCCGGGATCTCGAGGCCACGGTGCGTGCGGTCTGGTCGACNCGCGACTCGGATCGGACTGCGGCGGAGATCCGGCTCATGCAGTCGTCGCTGGGCATCAACACCGACAGCGGAACGCTCGAGATCACCCCCGTGGCGCCNGAGGGNGTGTCGGTCTTCCTCACCATCACCGTGCCCGACACGAGTGGCGTGATCATCAGCACCGCCGACGGATCCNTCGACGTCGACGGCGCGTCGGGGGCGGCGCTGCTGCTGGTGGGCACCGGCTCCATCCGGTGCGTCGATCAGGACGGCACCGTCTCGGCCAAGACCGATCTGGGATCCATCCGGGTGCAGGACGCGACCGACGCCGTCGAGGTCATCACCCGTGACGGCAACATCGACATCACGGGCGCCNGTGCGTACGTGCGGGCCAAGACCAATCGGGGCAACATCACGTTGTCGACCCGTCCGGACCAGTCACCGCCACTGCTGTGCCAGTCGGATTTCGGATCGGTGACGGCGACGGTGGGGCCGGCCTTCGTGGGCGAGATCACCCTTCGGGCCCCGGGGGGACGCACCTCGGTGGAGGATCCCGACGGTCGATTGCGGGTCAATGCCGCCGACGGCGACACCCGCTATCTGGTGCTGGGTGACGGCACGGAGACCTCCTCGCTGAGCAGCATGGACGGATCGGTGCGGTTCATTCTCAAAGGCACTTCCGCGGGGGATGCTCCTTCCAGATGAACGTGGCCACGGACGACATCGCGGTCAAGCGGCATCCGGTGGTGACCGGTCTGCACCGGGGGCTGACCTCGGCGTGCGGAACGACGGCGCTGGGTCCGATGGTGCTGGCGGTGAGCGGGGGCGGCGATTCGACGGCCNTGCTGCTGGCGATGGACCGGATGCGCNGNCGCAGNGGCGTCGACGTCGAACCGCACGTGGTGCATGTCCACCATCATCTGCGGGCGGAGGCCGATGCCGACGCCGAGTTCGTGCACTCGCTGTGTGAGGANCTGGGCATCGGATGCGAGGTGATCGACGTGCATCCGGAGCGGGGGGGCGCGGAGGCCAGGTCGCTGCGCTACGANGCGCTGCTGGGCACGGCCCGGCGGNTCGGGGCGGCGTGGGTCGCCACGGCGCACCACGCCGAGGATCAGCTCGAGACGATCATCGCNGCGCTCGGCCGCGGCGCGGGGCCGAGTGGGCTGTCGGGGATGGCACCCCGCCGGGAACTCGGCGACGGGGTCAGCCTGGTGCGGCCGCTGCTGCAGGAAGCCAAGGCCAGCCTGCACTCGCTGTGCGAGACCGCCGGCGTTGCGTGGCGGGAGGATCCGACGAACGTCGATCCGACCACGCTGCGGGGTCGGCTGCGACGTGACGTGCTGCCGGTGCTCGAGGCGCTGTGGCCGGATGCGGCCCGGCGGGTGTCGGGCAATGCGGACCTCGTACGGGCCGCGTCGGAGTCGCTGGATGCCGCGGCGGATGAATGCTTCGGCGGCGGCCGGGAATGGACACGTTCCTCGCTGCGAACGCTGGATCGCGGCCTGCGCCTGGCCGGACTGCGGCGGGCGCTGCGGCGGGCGGGGCTGNGTTCCGACGGCATCGACGGGTCCCGGCTGATGGACGCGGCGGNCGCGATCTCGGACGGAGCCGAACACGAACGCGCCTTCCTCTTCACCGGCGGGGTGCGGGTGAAGATCGATGCGAACCGGGTCTGGATCGAACAGGAGAACGACGATGGCTGATGTGATGTTGGTGGGGCACTGCGGTCCCGATGCGATCATGCTCAAGACGGTGGTGCAGCGGGCGCTGCCCGATGCGGGCGTCGAACTGATCAACGACCACCCGTCGCTCGACGCCGCCCTGGAGCGGGATGTCGTGCTGCTGGTGAACCGCGAACTCGACGGCGAGTTCCGAAGCGGTCGTGGNGGGATCGATCTCATCCGTCAGTTGTCGGAAGCGGGCACGGCGGCGCCCATGCTGCTGGTCTCGAACTTCGCGGACGCCCAGGCCGAGGCCGAGTCGGCGGGCGCGATGCCGGGCTTCGGCAAGAGCGACCTGTACCACGACGACACGACGCGGCGCCTTCAGGACGCCGCGTCGCGGTTCGGGTGATCAGTTGACTCGCCTCAGAGGCACTGGCCCCAGCCGGCGATGACCGTGAGCAGATCCTCGACGCCGATCGTGCCGTCGAAGTCGAAGTCCGCCGTGGGTTCCTCGCCGCCCCAGGCTCCAATCACGATCAGGAGATCGTTGACGTCCGTCTGCGCGTCGCCGTCGGCGTCGCCCGGACACCCGCACCAGTCCTCCTGCTCGATGCCGCCGCCGTCGACCCAACTGCCGAAGCTGTGGGTGGCAAGGACGTTGCTCGAGGAGTTCTGGCAGAAGCGGACGTTCTGCAGCATCGGACCCAGGGGGTGAATGCTGGCCAGGCCGCCTCCGGCCGATTCGGCCCGGTTGTTGCGGACTACGCAGTTGCGGATCGTTGGCGTGCCGTTGCTTCGGATGCCACCACCCAGTGCCGAATACCCGTGGGTGATCGTGAAGCCGTCGATCACCGTCGACGCTCCCTCGCCCGAAAGCAGTTCGATCACCGGACGCACGTCCTCGCCGTCGAGAATGGTCGCTTCGGCNCCNTCGCTGGAGCGAAGGGTGATCGGCTTGGCCGTCAGGTCCACCAGCACCGTGCCCGTGCCGTGGTACCGCCCGGGGGCGACCACCACCTCCTGGCCGGGGCTCGCCGCGTCGACCGCCGCCTGAATCGTGGCGTACTCGCCCGGTACATGCAGCGTGCCGTCGATGTCACCGGATCCCTCGTAGTCCAGATAGAGCGCGTTGTACCCGATGTTCGAAGCGCCATACTCGATCCGCATGTAGCCGCCTTCGCCCCACCAGTCGCCCCATGAGTTGCGCATGAACCACACTCCGTCCGTGCCCTGGTCGTCGTCCCAGCCGACCAGCACCACCGCGTGGGTGACCGGATCGGCGTCGTCAACGTTGTAGATGCCGCCGCTGTAGGCGCCGAAGGAGGAGTTCGTCGTCACGCAGACCGTGATCGGGCCGTGGTCGAGAATGGCCTGCTTCAACTGCTCGGTGGAGGGGGTGCCCCATTCCGGTCCGATGAAGGACCAGCCTTCGATCGAGAAGGGGTGCTCGTACGGGCAGCCGCAGTAGTCGTCGGTGGCGAGGTAGGGGAAGTCCGCTTCGGTCACCGCGCCGAACCCTCCGCACGCGTCGGTGTGCGAGCCGCTGCTCTTGAGNAAGTTCGCGGCGTAGCCCGGCCACTGTCCGTCACAGCCGCCCAGTCCGCAGCAGCTCACCAGCCACTGCTCCGAGAGATCCCGATCGATCCCGTCCTTGATCAGGATGTTGCTTTCCAGACTTCCGTAGAGCGCGAACGCCCAGCAGCTGCCGCATCCGCCCTGACTGCGGACCGCGGTGGTGTAGTTCACACCGTTGATGTTCCGCCAGTCGTAGGTCGATGGAAGATCGACGCCGCGGGGCGGAGCCGGTGCATGGTGAGCATCCTTGCGCCAGTTCTCGGCGCCGTCNACGCCCTTGATCATCCACATGTCGTCGCGGAAGGCGGCATTGTCCTCCACCGTGAAGGTCCAGCCCTCCGCTTTGGCCCGGGCCTTGAGGGATTCCAGTTCCGTGGCCTGTTCCGTGGTGATTCCGGAGGTCATCCCGGCCGCGGTGGGCATCCCGATGCCAAGAATCGTTCCCAGCAGNGTCATCGAGGCCAGGGTGGTAGTGCGTTCGACGGTGCTNAGGTATGCCATGAGTGCTCTCTCGGTTGAGGCCCGGTGGCCGCCATGGGTGGCTCCCCACATTCCATACGTCCTTTACGGAAAGACTCGGCAATGTGATTCGGGTTTTTCTTCAATCAAAAAAAAGACCTGAATCGGCTTCAGGCATCTCCGACCTGGGATGTTGACTCGCCTCAGGGCGTGATCCGGTCCTGCCCGTCCATGAAGGGGCGCAGGGCCTCCGGAATCATCACCGTGCCGTCGGCCTGCTGGTGCATCTCCAGAATCGGAATCAGGATGCGCGGGCTCGCCACCACCGTGTTGTTCAGTGAATGGCAGAACACCGTCTTGCCGTCCTCGCCCCGGTACCGGAGGTTCAGGCGGCGGCACTGGAAGTCGTACAGCCGCGACGCCGAGTGGGTCTCGCCGAACTCGCCCGAAGGGCGACCCGACGCGTCGTCGTCGCCGCGACCGGGGATCCAGCACTCGATGTCGATCATGTCGGCGTTCTTCTGGCCCAGATCACCCGTGCAGCACTGCAGCAGGCGGTAGGGCAGTTCGAGGGCCTGCAGCAGTTCCTCGACGATGCCGATCATCGCGGCGTGGTGGGTGCGGCTCTCGGCCTCGTCGGCCCGGCAGATCACGACCTGCTCGACCTTGTCGAACTGGTGGATTCGGTACAGGCCGGCGGTGTCCTTGCCCGCCGCGCCCGCTTCGCGTCGGAAGCAGGTCGACACCGTCGCGTACTTCAGCGGCAGCGATTCGGCGTCGACGATCTCGTCGGCGTGCAGTCCCATGAGTCCGACCTCGCCGGTGCCCGTCAGAAAGAGATCCTGGCCGGGGCCGGGGGTGCTGTCGGAATCGATGCGGTAGGTCTGCTCACGGCCGCCGGGGAAGAACCCGGTTCCGGTCATGGCCTCCTCGCGCACGATCACCGGCACCGACGTCGCACGGAAGCCGTGCCCGCGGGTGATGTGCTGCATGCCCAACGCGAGGACCGCCTGGTGCAGACGCATGCCGTCGCCGGTGAGGGCGTAGCTGCGCGAGCCGGCCACCTTCACCCCGCGTTCGAAGTCGACCAGATCGAGTTCGTCCACCAGTTCCAGATGCGTCTTCGCGGCGAACCCGCGGTTGGCCTCGAAGCTCTGATCCCAGTCCCATCCCTCGGGCGCCCAGCGGCGGATCTCGACGTTGTCGTTCGAGTCCGTGCCCACCGGCACGTCGGCATCCGGCGGCTGCGGGATCTGCAACTGCAGTTCGTGCCACTCGGGGGTGATCGCCTCGATCGATTCGTCGAGCTGCTGGATGCGCTGCTTGAGTTCGGCGGGACGGGCTTCCAGTTCGTCGAGCTGGGCCTGCAAGGCGACCTGCTCGTCACCGCTGGCGCCCTTGAGCTGCCCCTTGAGCTTGCCGAGTTGCGGACCGACCTCCTTGCCGAGCTTCTTCTGCTCGGACCGGAGCTGTTCCTGCTCGCTCAGAAGCGTCCGTCGCTGGGTGTCCAGTTCCAGAAGCCGCGGGATGTCCACGCCGCTTCCCTTGGCCCGGGCGCCGTCGATGAAGTGGTCGGGATTCTCGCGGAGTGCCTTCAGATCGATCATGGGGTTGCATGGTACCGGCCCGACGGCGGTTCCGCCCCCGGGATCACGAAGGGTCGCTTCGCCGGTAGTTGGGGGGCGCGGCCCATCGCATCTTGTCGATCAGAATCCGCCAGTAGGGCTCGCGGCTGCAGGTGACGAACTCCACCGAACGTTCGTGACGCATGATCCGCAGGCGATCACCGGCCGCGACCGGATAGGACTCCTGACCGTCGATCACCACCGTGGTGCCTTCGTTGGCCCGCTCGATCACGATCTCCAGCGGGGAATCGCCGGACATCACGAACGGTCGGAAGCCCAGTGAATGGGCGGCCAGCGGCGTCACCACCACGGCATCCACATTGGGAGACACGATGGGGCCTCCTGCGGAGACGTTGTAGGCGGTGGAGCCGGTCGGCGTGGCCACGATCAGTCCGTCTCCGGACAGGGTCGGTCCGCCGGCACCGCCGATGTCCAGTCCGAGTTGGATCATCCGGAAGGGGGGGCCGGCGGTCAGCACGCAGTCGTTCATCGCGCAGTGGGCCAGCACGTCACCCGAGGCCCGATGCAGATCCACCTTCAGCATGCAATGGCGACGTCGTGGGGGATCGCCGGTGAAGACCAGTTCCGCATCCGCCCGCAGGGTGTCGGCGTCGAAGGAGGCCAGGAACCCCAGGCGACCGCGGTTGATCGGGACCATCGGCAGATCGTGCCCGAGCAGCCGACGCGCCTGCTGGATCATGGTGCCGTCGCCTCCGACGACCACCGCCAGATCGACGTCCCGTGTGGTGTCGGCCTCGATCGGGCCGTCGCCGGGGGGCAGTTCGATGATCCGGTCGCACCATTGCTCCAGGTCGGGGCGAAGATCGCGGAGGACCGCGTCCACGTCTTCGCGGGCGCGGTTGGCGATCAGCAGGATGGACGGACGATCCGCCATGCCTTCATCCTAGCCGGTCAGGACACCAGACCCTTGGTCAATCGCATGAATGCCGTTTCAAGGTTCAGGGGCTCGGGTTGGAAGGAGCGGATCCGGAATCCGCTGGCGATCAGTCGGCTGGGAAGATCGGACAGATCGGTGATCACGTTGCCGTCGATCGTCACCTCGATGATCGGCTCGTCCCGGTCGCGAAGCAGGTCGACGGTGGTGACGCCGGGGACCTTGGCCATCAGGTCCATGGCGTCCCGGATCCGGTCGGCCACGGTGAGATGGACGACCTGGCCGACGTTCGACCGGGCCATGATCTCCTCGGTGGTTCCCGAGAACAGCAGCGAGCCCTGTTCGATGATGCCGACCGTATTGCAGAGTTCGGCGAGCTCGTGCAGGATGTGGGAGCTGATGATGATGGTCTTGCCCATCCGTCGCAGTTCCTTGAGCAGCTCCCGGATCTCGATGCGGGCCCGGGGGTCCAGGCCGGACGCGGGTTCGTCCAGCAGCAGCACCTTCGGATCGTGCAGCAGCACACGGGCGATCGACAGCCGCTGGCTCATGCCGCGTGAAAGACTGTTGACTTCCGTGCGGGCCTTGTGGGTCAGTTCGGTGAGATCGAGCACGTCGCCGACGATCTTGCGACGCTGCGCGCCGTGGATGTCGTAGCAGGAGGCGAAGAAGTCGAGGTATTCCGTCACCACCATGTCGTCGTAGCCGCCCATGAAGTCGGGGACGTAGCCGATGCGCGGACGGATCATCGGGTTCTGGTAGCCGATCACGTGTCCGTCCACCCTCGCCTCGCCCCAGCTCGGCTTCAGCAGGGTGGCGAGGATCTTGATGGTGGTGGTCTTCCCCGCGCCGTTGGGGCCGATGAATCCGAAGCAGTCGCCCTCGTCGATGGACAGGTTGAGATTGTCCAGCGCGATGAGCTCGCCGTACTTCTTGGTCAGATTGATCGTCTCGATGATCGGCATGGGAGCATTGATCTTACAGGTCGAAGGCCGTGGGGTCGTACTGCGGAAGGGGCAGGATCCAGCGGATCATGGTGGTGCCGGTGCTCTGGACGGGTGCTCCGTCGACCAGCACCGGGGTGGGCATCGTCGAGTCCGGCATGAAGCCGGTGATGATCACGGCCGGCTGGCCGGCCCAGGTCGAAAGATCCAGTTCCCGTCCGAAGCGGCGTTCGGTCACCCCGGTCTGGATGAACTCCCCCTCGCTTCCGTGGTAGGCGGGAGGCTGCAGATGGTGGTACCAGGTCAGCGCTTCCAGGGCCCGCCGGCGTTCACGGGTGTCCGGCGTCGACCGTCCTCTCGGCAGGCCCGTCCACTCCGGTGGTCGGTAGGTGTCCTCCAGATGCAGGGCGAGGTCGTTGAGCCGGTTCGGATTCAGGGTCGAGAAGTCCAGGCGTTCACCGGGTTCCAGGGTTCCCACCGACCAGGCGTGTCCGAGGTTCAGCGGGATGCCCGTGCGAAGCGTACTGGTCCACGCCTGCTCGACGCCGCCCCGACGGTCCAGTGCACGGGGCGTGGTCCGCTTGCTTCTGATCCAGGTGACCTGCACATCCTCGAGGGGAAGGGGAAGATCGCTGATCACGCCACCGTCGAGTCCGAGCTCCCGTCCGACGGTGTCGTACACGACTTCAACCCGATCGGCGGCATCTTCGCGAAGCAGACCGCCCCAGGTGTCCCGGTCGATCACGCCCATCCAGTGCGCCCGCATGTCCATGCTCGTGCCGCGGCCCGGCACCACGGCGCGATCGGGACGACGCTCGAGATCGACGGTGATGTTCGAAGCGTCGCCGAACTGCAGGCCCTGCTCGTCGACGGTGCCGAAGCTGTCGAGGCGATTCCGGGGTGGCGACGGGAGTCCGTCCTCGCGTTCGAGTTCCAGGGTCCGATCCCGGTAGCCGGGGGTGTAGAGGGAGAACCAGCTCACGGCCCGCTGCTCGGCTTCACCGGGTNTGTGNTCGAGCACCGTCAGGTGCTGGATGCGGAGTTCNCGGTCCTGCATGGNCTCGACNGATGCCCAGGCCAGGACGGTGAACACCATCGCNCACCCGAGNAANGCCGGCCACGCNTACTGGCGTCGATCGCCTCGNCGCAGNANGAGCCAGANGCCCGGTACGGCGACCAGCCAATAGGTGAGAAACAGCCCGAAGGCCAGCAGCAGTCCGCGTCCGGCTCGTTCGCTCATGGCGATCTCGGAGGTGGCGANCGACTCGCCCAGCTGCAGAAGCCCGTTGGGGCTCGACTTGTTCAGGAAGCTCGCCTCCTCCATGGCCGCCAGGGTGCGGCCCGAAGGCGTGTCGGCACGCCGGCCGAGGATCCGGTTCCAGAACCGGTCCGCTTCGGGCACACCCGAGATCACCGAGTCCCGGGTGGCGGCCGACTGGATGTCCATCGCGGTGACGGCATCGCCGGTGAGATCGAGCCCGATCAGCGTGAGCCAGCCGTGTCCGACCGGACGACGGATCGAGAACACCCGCCCGTCTTCGGTGGCGTGGATCGCCTCCCAGGGCGCTTCGACGGATCCCTCGCCCGCGCGGAGATCCTCGAAGACCCGCAGGGTCACGGTCTGGTTGGTCTTGGTGTCCGTGGACTTGATCAGTTCCGGAAGCACCTTCTGGAGAGGGACCGCGTCGTCCCGGCGGGGCTGGTCCGGAAGAAGGCTGGCGAGCGTGTTGCGTCCGCTGCGTTCGCCGGCGCCGAGGTTCCAGGGATTGCCGGCATCGGGAAGGATGATCACGAACTGGCCGCCACGTCGCATCCATTCCACCAGCGCGGACTCCTGACTCGGGCGGAGTTCCGGTTGCAGGTCGGTCCAGATGATCGCTTCGTAGGGCAGCCAGCCCTCCCATCGATCGGGCAGCTGATCCGGCGAGGAGATGGCGAAGACCCCGGTGGCCTCGTTGGCTGCCGGCGGGCGAGTGTTGAGCGAACCACCGGTGTCCGNGTACTGGTCGATGCCCGCCCGACGGGTGCCGAGAATCCCCAGCAGCGACGTGGTGGGATCGAGCATGGCCGAACCACTCGCGCGGGGGTTGAATCGCCGGGTCACCACGGGCAGTCCGGGGATCCCGTCTTCGAGGGATCGGACCCGAATCTCCATGCCCGTGTCACCGTCGGTCCATGGTTGCACCGGACCGTAGAGCCAGAGGTCCCGGGGTTGTCCGGGCGAGAGCGCGATTCGTCGACCGTGACCGGCAAGATCCCCGTCGGCGGTGGGCAGCTGCCATTCGACCCAGTAGGACGCGTCGTCGGGCCCGTTGCTGGTGAGTTCGAGACGGATGCCGATGGTCTCGCCGGCCCGCCAGGCATTGCCGACTCCGAACNCCTGAATTTCAACGTCCACCGGGGCCTGAGCCCACGTGGAGGTGCTCATCGGCATTGCCNACAGGATCAGGATTGCGGTTGGAAATCGAGGCATGGTGAAGTGGTGATTCTACGCTTCCGAGAAATGAACTGACCCNCGCTCAAGATCCACTCCGAAGCNGTGGTTGCGGNATGGGGACCACCGAAGCGTGGTTCGATCGGCGCCCCGTGCGAGCACAAAGGGCATTTTAACCGCAGTAGGCATCGCTTCAGGCGGATGCGGTATCCGCGAAGCGTCCCAGGATCGCCACGTGCGACTTGATGCCGTTGTGGAATGAACTCAGGTCGTACTTCTCGTTNGGAGAATGCACCCGGTCATCGTCCAGTCCGAATCCCACCAGCAGCGAGTCGATTCCGAGGATGGACTGGAAGGAACCCACGACGGGAATCGATCCGCCGCAGCCCATCAGCACCGGGCTGGTTCCCCAGACCGATTCGAGTCCGTCNAGCGCGGCACGCANCCAGGGNGAATCCGTGGGAACNCGGATCGCNGGGAANGCNCCTTCNCCNAGNAACTCCCAGCGTCCGCCNGGTGGCGTCCGGTCCTCGAAGAACNTGATGAGGCCTTCGCGGATCTTCGCGGCATCCTGATTCGGCACCAGACGGCAGGTGAGCTTCACGCCGGCGCTCGCGGCGATGACGGTCTTGCCGCCGGCTCCCTGGTAGCCGCCGTAGATGCCGTTGGCGTCGCANGTNNGNCGNGACCAGGTNCGCTCGAGCACGCTGCGNCCGGCNTCNCCGACGGAAGTGTCGCATCCNGCGCTGGCGAGAAAGGCGGCCTCGTCGAATCCCAGCCCCTTCCAGGTCTCCAGTTCGGCGGGTTCGTCCACGTCGTCGTAGAAGCCGTCGACCTGCACCNGTCCCTGCTCGTCGTGCAGCTCGCCCACGATGCGGGCCAGGGCGTTGATCGGATTCAGCACCGCTCCGCCGTACATGCCNGAGTGCAGGTCGTGCCCCGGGCCGTGGAGAATGGCCTCCATCCCGACGATGCCGCGGAGCATCGTGGTCACGGCCGGGGTGGTGCGGTTCCACATNCCCGTGTCGCAGATCACGCAGGCATCGGCCCGGAGTTCGTCGCGGTGCGCTTCGAGGAACGGATCCAGGCTGGCGCTGCCGGATTCCTCCTCGCCCTCGAGCAGGACGATGACCCGGACGGGCAGCGTCCCGTGGACCACCTTCCAGGCGCGCATGGCCTCGATGAAGGTCATCAACTGTCCCTTGTCGTCGTCGGCGCCCCGGGCCACGATTCGTGTTCCGTCCGGATGGTCGACGATCTGGGGATCGAAGGGGTCCGACTCCCACAGGTCGTAGGGATCGGCCGGCTGCACGTCGTAGTGGCCGTAGTACAGGATCGTCGGCGCGTCATCGGTGCCCGGACCGGCATCGTGGGCCACCACCATCGGATGCCCCTCGGTGTCGTGGACGGTGGTGTCCATGCCCAGCTCGCGCAGGAGGTTTCCCATGTGCTCGGCGCAACGGCGGACATCGCCCGCAAAGGCGGGGTCCGTGCTGACGGAGGGGATGCGAAGGATGTCCTTGAGCCGTTCGAGCGAATCCTCGATGTGGGCATCGACGTGGGCAAGCATGGCGGGGAGGTCGTAGTTCATGCCTGCAGGGTAGCGACTCAGTGCCAGATCAGACACTCCGGGACGTCGCTGTCCTCGGCTTCCTTGGCGCACTGGACCACTCCATCCTCCAGGGCCAGAACCAGTGGGGGGGTCATGAGCCAGTCGCAGCCGACGGGGAGTTCCAGTTCCCGGCAGTCGAAGCACGGCTGATCCAGGATCCCTTCGGTCTCGAATCCATCCTTGCTTTCGGGAATGGTGATGAGCGTGGTGGGAACCGGGACGCCGAATCCGAAGTGCAGTTCGAGCAGCATCTGGCAGTGGTCGCAGGTGCGGCTGAAGAAGATGAGGTACTGACGACCCTCCTGAACCGAATCGGCCAGACCTTCGACGTAGTTCACCAGATCGATGTCCCGGACATTGCGCCCGACCCAGTCGCTGGTGTCGAGCAGGTAGTACCCGGGAAGCGTTCGGGGTGCCGTCACCGGCGGCTGCACCGTCGCGCCGTCCGCATCGCCGGCGCCCGTCTCGTCGCCGGACGGGGCCTCGATCACCTCCACGATGGTCGTCGGACCCATCTCGCTGAGGACCAGAGTGAACGTGGTGCCGCTGGTGACCAGAACCAGCGCGGCGACGATGGTCCACGAGGTTCGCTTCGATGCAAACTGCACCGGGCGGGGCTTGAACACCACGACTCCGAGCAGAAGCAGGAAGTCGATGATCAGCATCAGCCATGGCGGGGGTGAGGCGCTGCCGAGACACCCGCAGGAGTCGAAGTTGCCCGCGCGAAGTTCATTCAGAAGCACGAGGCAGAAGGCCGAAAGCATGAGCACGGCCATGAACCGGGCGAGCGAGGGGATGAACAGCATGATCGCCACGGCGATGAACTCGAAGGCGATTAGGAAGGCCAATGCCCAGTACAGGTCCACCCCGAGGGCCTCGACCTGCACCATGAAATCCTTGGGCAGGAGGCTGGGGGATCGTTCCGTGATCTTGAACAGGGCGCCCGACAGCACCCAGAGCGGAACGACGATGCGGATGAGAATCATGCCGATCGTTCCGCCGGCCTGGAACCGGTCGGCGGGGCGTGGGGACGGGGATGGTGCGGTTTCGGTGGTCATGGCGACCCTCCTGCAGGTCAAAGGATAGCGTCCTCACGCCCGGAGAGGCCACGAATCTCGAAGGTGCGTTCGACTCAGCGTCGTCGGCGACGGTGGCACGCCGCGATGCTGAGGAGGGCGATGGTCGCGGGATTCGGCACGACCTGCGCGGTGAAGGAGTAGTAGTTCGCGGACGTGAACGAGTCCGTGTCGACGATCGACCATCCGTCGCCGTCGGCGCTGACGAACTGGAAGGTGTCCTCGCCGTTCAGGCCCGGCAGCGTCGATTCCTCGATGGCCGCGAACATGGCACTCAGGCCGTCGCCGGGCTGCAGGTTCGACCACGCAAAGGCGTCGCCTTCCACATTCGCATTCCACGAGAAGAGGCCCCATGCAACCTGCTTGCCGCTGATGCCGTTGTAGCTGTCCGAGATGTCGTCGGGTTGGTCATTGATCCATCGCGTGCGGCCGATGGGGGCGGTGGTCTGAAAGGAGATGCTGGCCGTTTCATTTCCCCCGCCGATGCCGGCGGCATCGATGAGGAACACCAGGGAGATTCCATGGTCCGTGTCCAGGCCGAGCATGGTCACGTATCCGTCGGTCTCGATCCCGTCGTCCCAGAGGGCGGTATGGATCTTCAGCAGGGCCTCGTCGCTGAAGGTACCGCTGTCGTCACCGAAGACGCCCATGATTCGACTCGTTTCCAACTCGAGCTGCGGCGTGATGCGGATCACGGCGCCGGGGGCCGTCGTGGCGAGCAGGCCGACCGTGAGGGCGGCCGCACGCAGGAGTAGTCGGGAACGAACCATTGTGGTCTCTCCATGGCATCGGTCCGTGCCCCGGTCGCCTCCCGAGGAGGGGAATGCGGGGGGGAATGCATCGGACCTGCATTGAAGAAGAGTCGGCCGATCGCAGGCATCGGCTGCAGTGCTTCTGCCTGATTCGTACGGATGGGGCCGCCATCCGGTTCCGCCGGAAGTGGCCGCTTCAACGTCGATTGAAACGGGACCGGAAAATGGGCCCGACGGAACGCCCTTCATCCGTCGGTCTGCACAAACGGGTGAAAAGAGGAATCAGCGTTGCTCGGCCATTTCGCAGAGCAGGTGCAGAAGAACCTGGTGGCCTTCCTGAATGAAGGCGGAGTCCTCGGCCGGAACGACGATCGGATGGTCGCAGAGGTCCCGGCATGGCCCGCCATCGCCTCCCAGCAGGCCCACCGTCAACGCCTCGTTCTCGCGTGCGGTCTGGAGTGCTTCGATCAGGTTGCCGCTTCGCCCGCTGGTGGAGAAGACCAGTAGGACATCCCCGGGACGAACGAGGGCAGCGCACTGACGGGCGAAGACGCTCTCGAATCCGAAGTCGTTGGCGATGCAGGTCAATGCCGTCGGGTCGGCATTGAGACAGATCGCCGGCATCGGCTTGCGGTTGGAGCGGTACCGGCCGACCAGTTCCTCCGAAAGATGGAGGGCGTGGGCGGCGGAGCCGCCGTTGCCGGCGGTGAACAACGTGCCTCCGTTGTCCATGCGCTCGAAGATCGAGTTGCCGACTCTCGCCAACTCCGGCACCAGATCCCGGATGGATTCGATGGCTGCGACGGAGCCGTCGATTCGTTGTCGAAGATGGTCCTGGATATTGGTCATGGTGTCGGGCTGTCGGAAGGAGGGAGGGACGCGGCGGGAACTGACCGGAGTATAGCCGGGAGGGCCCCGCAGCCCCGTCATGCAGGGCCTGCTACAATCGCAACCCAACGGTTCCGGGCGGCTCCGGACCGATTCTTGCAGGGAAGGACGGCATGCGAACGCTTCAACGACACTGTGCGGCTCTGGTCGGGCTGCTCGCGCTCAGCGGGCTGGCTGCTCCGGTGACCGCGGACGTGAACGATCTGATCGATCGTCTGAACAGTCACAACTCCATCAAGGGGAGCGAATCCACCAAGGGGTGGAGAATCCTCTTCGATGCGTATCTGAAGCTGTCGACGCCGCCCCAGGAAGTGGGGCCGTTCTTCAACCTCGAAACCATCTGGCCGGGCATGGCCGGCTGGAGCGAGGTCTCGGCGTGGGCGGAGTCCAATCCGGGTCTGGCGGAGGCGATCATCGAAGCCTCCCAGCGGACGATCGTGGGGCTTCCCTACGGCATGGACAACGTCCCCGCGACCTATCAGCAGAAGAACGTCTTCATCGAGATCTGGTCCAAGGGCAAGGTCCGCAACAACCGCTTCGCCTATCTGGATGCACTGCAGGAGATCCTCGCGTACTCGACCGCCGAAACCTATCGCCTCTTCGAGGCGGGCAAGTCGGCGGAAGCACTCGACCTGGCGATCGCCCAGCTCTGGCTGCTCCGCAAGTTCTGCGACCGCGACTTCCTCGAGGAGAAGCGGACGGCGATGGGGCTGCTGATCGTCTCGCTCCAGAACATGCGCGACTGCTTCTGGTCCTACGCGGATCGGATCAGTGCCGACCAGTTCACGCACATCGCCCAGAAGGAGATTCCCTATCTCCGGACCGATCGTGGACGACTGGCCATTCCCGAAGCGGACCGCATCGTGGCCCGCGAGATCTTCAATCAGGTCTTCGATTCCACCACCGGTGATGCGGATCCGGACCGATTCCTCGAGGTGTTCACCGAGATCCAGGCGGAAGACGAGCCGCTGGGCCGCTTCGGTGCCGGACGCCGCTGGGTCGAGCTCGCGGCCACCCACGGCGGTCTGCCGGCGACCCAGGAGCGGCTGACCAACATCTTCGACGACTGGTGGAGGCGATGGAGGATCAACGAATACTCGGCCATGCTCGGCATGGAGACCGAGTACGACAAGACGAACTCGACCCGCTACGCAGCCGTGCTGTTCATCATCGACGACATCGTCGACCTGTTCGAACTGCGGAAGCTCCTGCTGAGCGAGACGCGTGGAACGGTGGTCGCTGCGGCACTGTGCAGCTACCGGGCCGATCGGGGTCGGTTCCCCAAGAAGCTGGTGGCGCTGTACCCCAATCCGCTGTCCAAGCAGCAGAGCGTCGACGTGTTCAACGAAGAGCTGTATCCGATGCAGTACAAGTACGTCAACAGCCGGACCGCGATCGACATCGGTGTCGATCGAGTGTGGCTCGAGGAGGGCAACTGCGTCGTCTTCAGCTTCGGACCGGATCTCGAGCAGAGTTCGGAGGGCGGCATGCTGCTGCATGGACTCGATGAAGACATCTTTTACTGGCCCCCGGCGAAGGCCATTGTGCGCGGCCAGCTGGAGCGGAAGTGACCCATGGCTGATACGGAACGTTGCGTCATCATCGGAAGCGGGCCCGCGGGCTGGACGGCGGCGATCTACGCCGCCCGGGCCAATCTCGAACCGCTGTGCTGCATCGGCGTGCCGCAGTCGAATCCGGCGCCGGTCCTCCCCGGCGGCCAGCTCATGCTCACGACCGACGTCGAGAACTACCCGGGTTTTCCGGATGGAATCAGTGGTCCGGAGATGATGCAGCAGTTTCAGGCCCAGGCCGAGCGGTTCGGAACCCGGATCCTCGGAGAGGACGTGGTGTCCTGCGACTTCTCCTCCCAACCGATGAGGATCACGACTTCAGGGGGCAAGGAGATCGAGACCCGCACGGTCATCATCGCCACCGGGGCCACGGCCAACTGGCTGGGNCTGGAGAACGAACTCCGACTCGCCACGTCCGGCGGCGGAGTCAGCGCCTGCGCGGTCTGCGACGGGGCGCTTCCGATGTTCCGGGACAAGCCTCTGGCGGTGGTCGGGGGCGGAGACAGTGCGATGGAGGAGGCTTCCTACCTCCTGAAGTTCGCTTCGACGGTGCACATCATCCATCGTCGTGATTCGTTCCGTGCCTCCAAGGCGATGCAGGAACGCGTGCTCGGAGCGGACAATGCCGTGGTCCACTGGAACAGTGCGGTGGTCGATGTCCATGGTGAAAGGATGATCGAGGCGGTCGAGCTCGAGGACACCGTCACCGGAGAACGTTCCCGGTTGGATGTCAGCGGACTCTTCATCGCCATCGGTCACACGCCGGCCTCGAAGTTCCTTGCCGGCACCGGTGTNGACATGGACGACAAGGGCTACGTCCAGCTTCCGGGCCGGACCAGCGCCACGAATNTGCCGGGCGTCTTCGCCGCCGGCGACGTGGCCGATGCCCAGTACCGGCAGGCGATCACCGCGGCAGGCATGGGGTGTCAGGCCGCGCTGGATGCCGAGCACTGGCTCGCGGACCAGTCCTTCTGAGTTCAATCGGTTGCCGCGGGTTCGTCCGGAGCGAGTCGGGTCATCACCTTGGCTGCGGTCGCATCGCCCCAGACGTTCACCGTCGTGCGGCACATGTCCACGATCCGGTCCACGCCGAGGATCACGCCGATGGCGGCCAGGGGCAGTTCCTGCCCGGTGCCCTGGAGGCTTGAGTTCACGGCGGCGATGACGATGACCATGGTCACAAGGCCGGCGNAGGGGATGCCGGCAGCTCCGATGGCGGCAAGCGTCGCGGTGATCACCACGACGACCAGTTCACCGAAGGCCAGTTCGAAGCCGAACAACTGGAAGAGGAAGACGACGGCCACCGCTTCGTAGAGCGCGGTGCCGTCCATGTTCACGGTCGAACCCAGGGGCAGGACGAAGTTGCTGGCTCGTTTCGAGCATCCGCCTTCGCCTTCGGCGCAGTCCATCGTCACCGGGAGCGTTGCCGAACTGGAGTCCGTACCGAACGCGGTGAGCAGCGCACGGCGCATCTGCCACATGAACCGGTAGGGATTGGTGCCGGAAAGCAGCCAGAGGAGCAGGGGCAGGACCACTGCACCGTGGATCAGCAGCCCCAGCAGCACGACTCCGATGTAGCTGCCCAGCGGCCCCACCATCGTCGCGAAGCCGATCGTGCCGACCGTCCACGCCATCAGGAAGAAGACGCCGACGGGAGTGAGCCAGATCACCCACTGCACGAAGATCATCATGCCTTCGAACGCTGCGTTGAAGAATCGTCTGGCGGGTTCGGTCCGCTGGCCTCCGGCGGCGAGCGCCAGGCCGAGGCCCAGTGCGAAGACGATGATTCCAAGGGGCCTGGTCTCGACCATCTCCTTGAAGACGTTGGTCGGNATGCACTGGCGGAGGATGTTCATCCACGTGCTTCCGAGCGACTCCTTCTGCATGTCCTCGATCTGGGCCTTCTTGGTCTCATTGGCGTCGAAGATCGCCTGTCCGTCCTGCTGCAGCGTCATGGCCACGTCGGCATCGAGATGACCCGGCTGGAAGTAGGACACCAGTGTGGCACCAATGACCACTGCGATCAGCATGGTGCCCAGGTAGTAGGCCAGCGTGCTGATGCCGAGTTTGCCGAGTTTCGACGGGTCGCCGATCCGGGTGATGCCTGCGATCACGCTGAGGAAGATCAGCGGNATCACCAGCATCTTCAGCGGTCTGATCAGCACCAGATCGCCGACGGACTTCGTCCAGTGGGCACCGTCGATGGGGGCATCGGGGTCGAAGAGGATGAACTCACCGAACAGGACGCCCAACAGCATGCTGAGGACAATCAGGAACGTGAGCCAGTTGGTGGCCTTGCTCATGCGTGGAGAGTAGCGTATTCGTCGCTTCTGATCAGTCTTCGGACTGGTGCACTTCGACCCGCAGCCCCAGATCGGTCAGCTGGGCTTCGTCCACCGGTCCGGGTGCCTCGCACATGAGATCCGAGCCGTGCTGGGTCTTGGGGAAGGCGATCACGTCCCGGATGTTGTCCGTGCCGTGCAGCAGCATGACCAGTCGATCCAGCCCGAAGGCGATGCCGCCGTGCGGCGGTGCGCCGTAGCGGAGCGCCTCCAGCAGGAATCCGAACTTCTCCTTCGCCTCGGACTCGTCGAGTCCGATGAGCTCGAACACCTTCGCCTGCACGCCGGGCTGGTGGATACGAATGGAGCCGCCGCCGACCTCCGAACCGTTGATGACCAGGTCGTAGCAGGCCGAGATGCAGTTGGCCGGATCGGAGTCCAGCTTTGTGACCTCGTCCTCCCTGGGNGCGGAGAACGGATGGTGCAGGCTGATGTACCGCCTGCTCTCCTCGTCCCATTCGAACATCGGAAAGTCGATCACCCACAACGGTGACCAGGCCTCGCCGTCGATCAGTTCGAGGTCGTCGGCCACCTTGAGGCGGACGTGTCCCATCGCGGTGCAGGCCACGGGGCGGACGTCGGCGGTGAACAGGACGACGTCGCCCGTCTCGAGGCCGAGGGCCGAAACGAGTTGTCCGGCGATGGGGGCGAGGAACTTCGCCACGCCGGTTTCGAAACCACCGTGGTCGCCCTCGCCGGTGTACTTCACGTAGGGAAGGCCGCCGGTCCGCCACGACTTCGCGTATTCGCCGTAGCCGTCGAGCATCTTGCGGGTGAGACGATCGGCGCCGGCGGGAATCCGCATGGCCTTGACCACGCCGTCCTCCCGCTCCAGGGCTCCGGTGAAGACCTTGAAGTCCGTGTTCGCGGCGATGCTCGAGACATCCTCGATGGGCAGGTCGAATCGAAGGTCCGGGCGGTCGGATCCGTAGCGGTTCATCGCCTCCTCGTAGCTCATCCGCGGGATGTCGCCGAGGTCGATGCCCTTGAACTCCTTGAAGAGACCGGTCGCGTACTCGCTCATGATGTCCATGACATCATCCTGATCGACGAAGCTCATCTCGAGGTCGACCTGGGTGAACTCGGCCTGACGGTCGGCGCGGGGATCCTCGTCGCGAAGGCACTTGCAGATCTGCATGTACCGGTCGCAGCCGGAGACCATCAGGATCTGCTTGAAGAGCTGCGGACTCTGGGGAAGTGCGTACCACTGTCCGGGATACATTCGCGACGGCACGATGAAGTCGCGGGCGCCTTCGGGCGTGCTGCGGATCAGCAGGGGCGTCTCGACCTCGAGGAAGCCGTGCTCCGCGAAGAAGTTCCGGGTGTAGCGGGCGACGTCGCTCCGGAGGCCGAGGATCGACTGCATCCGGGGGCGTCGCAGATCGATGTAGCGATGACGGAGGCGGACCTCCTCGTCGATCTTCTGGGCTTCGTGTTCGTCGGGCAGGATGGGAGGATTCTCGGTGGCGTTGAGGATCTCCAGCGTCGCGCCCACCAGTTCGATCTCGCCGGTGGCCACCTTCGGATTGCTGCCGCCGTCGCGCATGCGGACGGGACCGGACACGGCGATGACGGATTCACGACGCAGCCCCCGGGCGGGTTCCATCACCTCGTCGGGTACGTCCTCCTGGTCGAAGACCACCTGGGTGATGCCAGAGCGGTCGCGGAGATCGATGAAGACCAGGCCCTTGCCCTGGTCCCGGTAGGTGTTGACCCACCCGCAGAGGGTGGCGACCTGGCCGGCGTCGGAGGCGCGGAGAGCGCCGCACATGTGGGTTCGCTTGAGCATGGGTAAGTCGTCCTGCTAGAAGAGGGGGCATCCTACCGGCAGGACCGCGAGGGTGGAAGCAGAGGCCGCTGCAGCCGAGGTGGCCTCCGCGTATCCTCTGGCAACCATGACCCGAACGCGGGGACAGGAGCACCATGTCCAGTCAAGGCCAGAACCAGCCGACAATC
>PAAB01000057.1 GCA_002591705.1 Phycisphaerae bacterium | reverse complement strand
GCGGTCTGGACGATCTCCACGCCGCCTTCGCGCTCGAGTCGTTCCTGCACGATCTCCATGTGGAGCAGTCCCAGGAATCCGCAGCGGAAGCCGAAGCCCAGGGCTTCGGAATGCTGGACCTCGTAGGTGAAGCTGGCGTCGTTCAGCCGAAGCTTCTCGATGGCTTCGCGCAACGCCTCGAACTCGCCCTTCTTTCCGGATCCGCCGTCGGCGGTCGCGGGGTAGAAGTCGCAGAAGACCATCTGCTTCGGCTCCTCGTAGCCGGGCAGGGGCTCCTGGGCGGGATCGGTATCGAGGGTGATGGTGTCGCCCACCCGGACGTCGTCCAGGGTCTTGATGGCCGCGACGAGGTAGCCGACCTCGCCGTGCCCCAGCATCTTCACCTTCTCCGGTTGAGGGGTGTAGCGGCCGAGTTCGGTGATGTTCCAGGTTCGTCCGCTGCTCATCATCCGGATGCGGTCACCGGTCTGCAGCTGGCCGTCGAAGTTCCGCACGTAGACGATGACGCCCCGGTAGTCGTCGTAGTGACTGTCGAAGATGAGGGCCCGGGACTGCTCGATCTCGGCGGGCCGGGGATCGGCGAAGCGGCTGCAGATCGCATCCAGCAGTTCCTGGATGCCCTGCCCGGTCTTGGCCGAGCAGTAGATGCAGTCCTCCGCGGGCAGGCCGAGCACCTGTTCGATCTCCATCGCGACGCGATCGGGATCCGCGGCGGGCAGGTCGATCTTGTTCACCACCGGGATCAGTTCGAGATCGTTCTCCACCGCGAGGTAGGCGTTGGCGACGGTCTGGGCTTCGACGCCCTGCGCGGCGTCGACCACCAGGACGGCGCCTTCGCACGCAGTGAGGGCCCGCGAGACCTCGTAGGCGAAGTCGACGTGGCCGGGGGTGTCGATGAAGTTGAGCTGGTAGTCCTCGCCCTCGTACTCGTGGTGCACGGTGACCGCCGAGGCCTTGATGGTGATGCCGCGTTCCCGCTCCAGATCCATCGAATCCAGCAGCTGGTCCCGGGCCTCCCGGTCGGAGACGGCGCGGGTCGCCTGCAGAAGACGGTCGGCCAGGGTGCTCTTTCCGTGGTCGATGTGGGCGATGATGGAGAAGTTACGAACGTGCAAGGGGTTGATTCTAGCCCCCCGGTGCAGCGGATGTCACCCTCACTTCAGGGACAGGTTCCCCACCGGTCGATGATGGTGAGCAGATCCATGACATCGACGTCCCCGTCGAGATCCAGATCGCCCAGGCACTGGGGGTCGCAGCCCACCGCATCGCAGTCCAGGGTGTCCTCGTGCCACGTCCCCCCGGCGTTCAGGCAGTGGGCTTCGGTGGTCGGCAGGCAATCGCCGCGGACCGTGCAGCACGCACCCAGTTCCAGTCCCTGGCATTCATCCGGCACCCCGTCGGCCGGATTCACATCCGCCGTGGTCCCGTCGGCGATCTCATCTCCGTCGGCGATGCCGTTGGCGTTGCAATCGAGGAATCCGAGCGCGACGGCGTGATACATGCCCCCCGTGATCTGGGTGAACCCCGCGTCGTCGGGTGCGTCGGTGACCTGCTGGTTGTTGTCGAGTCCCCAGGCGTGCAGGTAGCCGTCGCCGTCGATGGCGTAGCCGTTCTGCCAGCCGCATCCGATGGCGGTGAAGTTCGAACCCTCCGGCGCGTCGCTCTGGCCGGCGTTGTTCCGTCCCCAGGCGGCGATGGTGCCGTCGCTTCGCAGTGCGAGCCCGAACTGGTCGCCCGCCGCGATCGCCACGAAATCGTCGCCCGTGGGCGGGGTGGACTGCCCGTTGTTGTCACGTCCCCAGGCCGCCAGCGAACCGTCGTCGAGCAGGCCGACCGAGAAGTCGGAGCCCGCCGCGATGGCCGTGAAGACTACTCCTTCGGGCACATCGGTTTGTCCGTAGGAGTTGGTGCCCCACGCGGTGACGCCGCCGTCCGCATCAAGGGCCATGGCGTGCGCGTCGCCGGCGGCGATTGCGACCCAGCCGGTTCCCGAGGGATGGCCGAGTTGTCCGCCACCGTTCCAGCCCCACGCATCGAGGGTGCCGTCGGTCTTGATCGCGACCACGTACGAATGTCCGGCTTCGATGGCCGTGTAGAACTCGCCTTCGGGGACGTCGTCGACACCGGAGGTGGCCATGCCCCAGTGCACGATCGTGCCGTCCTCGAGCAGCCCCATCGAGAAGAAGTAGCCGCAGGTGACCTGGACGAAGTTGTCGCCCGAGGGGACCGTCGACTGTCCGTAGGTGTCACTGCCCCAGGATTGGACTTCGCCGCCCGGGGCGGCGGTTGCAAGCGTGCACACCGCCGAGCAGAACGCAGCTTTCGCTGCAACGGGTATCTCAAACATGTCCGCCTCCCACGGATTCCATCATTGGATCATGCGGGACACGATGCAAGGGAAATCCGCTGGAACCACGGTGGATCGGCCGCCACGCACATCAATGCCGTACTCAGTGCCAGGTCGCCTCGAGCACCCGCAGCCAGTTGTCCACCGCCATGGCCCGCAGGGCCTCGTCGCTCCAGCCGCGTGTGCGCTGGACGTCGATCAGCTTGGGCAGGCCGGCGCAGTCGCCCAGCGGCGCGGGCATGGTGGCTCCGTCGAAGTCGCTGCCCAGGGCCACGTGTTCGATGCCCATGCGATCGACCATGTAGTCGAGATGGTCGGCGACCACGTCGAGGGGGGTGTTCGCGTCGCGTTGGCCGTCGGGGCGTGTGAAGCCGACGTGGAAGTTCGCGCCGACGATGCCGCCGGTGTCGCGGATGACGTCGAACTGGTCGTCGAGCAGGTTCCGCGAGGAGGCGCACACCGCATGGGCCCCGCAGTGCGTCGCGACCACCGGCGCGGTGGTGGTCTCGGCCAGATCCATGAACCCGCGGTAGTTTAGATGCGACACGTCGAGCATGATGCCCAGGTCGTTGCAGCGCCGGACCAGGTTGGTGCCGGCCTCGGTCAGCCCCGGACCGATGTCCGGCGTGCAGGGGAAGGCGAAGGGCACGCCGTGGGCGAATGCGTTCGATCGGCTCCAGACCGGTCCGAGGGAACGAAGGCCGCGTGCGTAGTCCGCCTCGAGATCCGTCAGGGACGGTTCGAGCATCTCGACGCCTTCGTAATGAAGGATCAGGGCCATCACGTCGTGATCGAGGCAGTACCGAAGTTCGTCGACGGTCCGCACCAGTCGGATCTCGTCCGGATGCTGCTCGAGCATCGCGTCCATCCGGTCCAGCACGCTGTCGGTCATCGGTCGCGCCTGCGTCCGAAGCACGACATCGCTGCAGCCGGCCTCGAGGTGGGTGTCGTCGTTGGCGGTGATGGGGCGCGACTCGACCTCGCCACCGGGAATGAAGATCGCGTAGAAGCCGGCCCCGAGTCCGCCCCGCCGCGCCCGGACGAGGTCGATGTGTCCGTCACCGTCGCGGTCGACGATGGAGGCCGAGGTGTCGTCGGCGGGCGGGAAGATTCGGGTCAGCGT
Source organism: Phycisphaerae bacterium (assembly GCA_002591705.1). Next base: position 25,197 of record PAAB01000057.1, on the reverse strand, counting down.
GTCGTTGTGACCATCGAGGATCTGCAGCGGGGGCATGCGGTCTGCTTTCGGAATGGGGTCGGGAATGAGCCGCCTTGGGAATCAGGCGTAGAGGGCGTGGGTGCGAATGTAGTCGAGGACGAGCGGATCGATCGTGTCGTCGGCATCGTCCCCCGATTCCAGCCGGTTTCGCACGTCGGTCGAGGACATCGTCATGCACGGCAGATCGAGTCGTCGGTCGCACCAGGTGCGCACCTCGGCCTCCGACCAGTTTCCGCCGCTTTCGGCCATCGCGCGGGCGAAGGCTTCGACGCTTCCGTGTCGACGGGGCAGCACCACCGGTGCGGACAGGGCCAGCAGTTCGTCGCAGTCCTGCCAGCGATGGAAGGACTCGGCCTGGTCGTCCCCGATCAGGAAGTGCAGCGGAGTGTCGGGGCCGAACTCCGATCCGATCGCGCGTACCGTGTCGATCGTGTAGCTGGGACCTTCCCGTTCGAGTTCCAACGTGCGGATCTCGGCTCCCTCCAGATCGCGGAGGGCGAGTTCCAGCATGGCCACCCGGTGAGCCGACGGCGTCGGGGGGCGGTCGAGCTTGTGCGGACTGATCGCGGCGGGGACGAAGAGGAGACGTTGCGCGCCGATCAATTTCGCGGCCTGCGCCGGCAGGGCGGCGTGCGCCCGGGTCGGAGGATCGAAGGTGCCCCCGAAGAGCAGGATGGGGGCGGCGTCGGTCACGTCAGGATTTCGGGACGCTCACGATGCGGACCTGCGTGAACTGCCGGTGTCCGTGGGTGCCGCCGTGGAAGCCGTAGCCGGACTGCTGCGCTCCGACCCAGGGGGATCCCTTGGCGCCGCCGCAACCCTTGTTGATTCCGATCATGCCCGCGGTCATGCGGCGGGCGAGATTGGCGGCCCGATCGGTGTCGCCGCTGAAGACCGCGGCGCCGAGTCCGTAGGGCGTGTCGTTGGCGAGGGTGACCGCCTCGTCCTCGTCCTTGACCCGCATGATGCAGGCGATGGGGCCGAAGGTCTCGGCGTGCATGATGTCCATGTCGTGGTTCAGGCCGGTGAGCACGGTGGGGGCGACGAAGTTGCCCTCCATCGGCGTGTCGCCGCAGGACACCACGGCGCCCTGCTGCTTGGCCGTCTCGAGCTGCTCCAGGACCATCTCCTTCTGGCGGGTGCTGACCATCGGCCCGTGGGTCGTGCCCTCCTCGGCGCCGTTGCCGACGACGAAGTCGCCGACCCGCTTGATCACCGCCTGCTCGAACTTGTCCGCGATGCCGTCCTCGACGTAGATCCGCTCGGTGCTGACGCAGACCTGTCCGCAATTGCGGAAGGAGTTGAAGACCGCGAAGTCGGCGGCCTCGTCGAGATCGGCGTCGTCCAGCACGATCATCGGATCCTTGCCGCCGAGTTCCAGGATGACCCGCTTCAGACCGCCGCCGGCCGACTGCAGGATGTGCTGGCCGGTGGCCCGGCTGCCGACGAAGGCGATCAGGTTGACGTCGGACTGCACGAGGGCGCGTCCCTGCTCGCCGTCGCCGTGGATGATCTGCAGCACGCCTTCGGGAAGGAACTCGTTGTAGATGTCGGCGAACGCCTGGCCGGTGAGCGGGGTCTCCTCGGAGGGCTTGAGCACCACCGTGTTGCCGGCGACCAGTGCGGGAAGCACGGTCTGCTGCGGCATGAGGAAGGGGAAGTTCCAGGGGGTGATGACTCCGCAGACGCCGTAGGGGTCGTAGTAGAGGGTGGTCTCGACGGCCTGGTCCTCGAGGTGCTCGGGAGCCAGTGCCTCCATGATGGAATCCAGGGCGCCCGGTACGCACGAGGCGGCGTACGCGGCTTCGCCCCGTCCCTCGACGGTGGGCTTGCCCATCTCGGAGGTCATCAGATCACCGATCTCGTCGGCCCGGGCCTCGATGGCCTTGGCCACGGGTCGGAGCATCTCCACGCGTTCGGCGGTCGACAATGCACCCCATGCCTTCTGGGCTTCGCGAGCCCGGGCGACCACCGCATCGATCTCGCCGACGGGGGTCACCGGGACGGAACCGATCGGCTGGCCGGTGGCGGGATTGATGGATTCGAGGGTGCTGCTGGTCGCGGTCGTCATGGCGTGCTCCAAATGTTGAACTCTTCGATCCTCCATTCTAGCAATGCTCCGAGACCGTATTCCGGTCAATGCGGGTGATTGAAACTATCCTGCCGACCAGGAGGATGCAGTCATGAGCGTACTGGTCACCGGAGCAACCGGCATGTTCGGATCGGGGGTGGTCACCCTGCTTGATCGGGCCGGCGTCGAGGTGCTCGCGATGAGCCGCAGCGAGGCGAACGCCGCTCGCATGACCCGCGGCAACGTGACCGGCGTGGTCGCCGATCTCGACGACCCCGCCACCCTGCCGCCGCTGATGGAACGGGCGGATCGCGTGTTCGTGGTCAGTCCCATCCATCCGGATCTCGGTCTTCGCGAATGCAACGTGATCGAAGCCGCCGTCGCTGCCGGTGTCGGACAGATCGTGAAGCTCTACGGTTCCGTGCGTCACGACGGAGACCAGCTGGATGTCCAGCACCGGACGGCCCTTGCGGCGCTGCGGGACTGCGGTGTGCCGTGGACCCTCGTGTCGCCGCAGACCGTCATGGAGACGAACCTGCTGGGGCAGCTCGAGGGCATCAAGCATGAACGAAGCATGTTCGGCGCGGCCGGCGAGGGGCGCATCGGCATGGTCGCACTCGCCGACTGCGTGGAGACCGCCTCGATCGTGTTGCAGGCGGCTCCCGCCGACCACGCGGAGGCGAACCTCGAGATCACCGGCCCCGCCGCGATGACCTATCCCGAGATCGCGGCGGAGATGAGTCGGGCGTTCGGCGAGACCATCACCTACGTGGATATGTCCGAGGATGCGTTCGCCGCCATGCTCATCGAGTACGGCGTGCCGGCCGAGGACGTCGAACTGCAGGTGCTCTGTCATTTCCGGCAGATGCGGGCCGGACGGGCGGATCTGGTCACCGACACCTTCGAACGCATCGCCGGGCGGCCGGCGACCTCCGTCTACGAATGGACCCGTGCGCACCGGAGCGACTTCGGGCTCGAGTGATGCTCAGGCGGGCGCGTTGTCGATCAGTCGAACCTCGTCGAGCCGTGCGGCGATCAGCGCCCGGGCCGGCGTGCCGGACACCGGTTCGAGGGTGCGGGCATCCCGGATGACCGCGTACTCGATTTCGAGTCCGTGCTCGTCGAGCACGGTCCGCATCGCCCGCTCCCCCTCGTCGGCGACCGCCAGGGCCCGCGCAAGGCCGAGGGCGCGTTCCCGCTTCGCGGGCGGAAGCAGGGCGTTGCGACTGCTCATGGCCAGACCGTCCGCTTCGCGCACCGTCGGGCCGCGCAGCATCCGCAGTCCGTTCCAGCGATCGGTGTGTTCCTTCGCCATGGCTTCCAGGACGAGCATCTGCTGCCAGTCCTTCTCTCCGAAGATCGCGTGCGCGGGGCGGATCAGATCGAAGAGTCGGGCCACCACCGTGCACACCCCGTTGAAGTGACCGGGTCGGCAGGCATCCTCGAGCCCGGGCCGGGTTGCGACCGGCGGAAGCGACGGCATCCACACCGTCTCGTCGGGGGGGTAGATGGTCGTCTGGTCCGGAGCGAACACCGCGGTGGCTCCGGCGCTCCGGCACGCTTCGAGATCCTGCTCGAGGGTGCGCGGGTAGCGTTCGAGGTCCGACGGATCGTTGAACTGGGTCGGATTCACGAACACCGTCACCACGACGTCGTCGCATTCGCGACGCATCGCCTCGATCAGCGACCGGTGTCCGGCGTGCAGCGCGCCCATCGTGGGAACCAGCCCACAGCCGTGGTGCGGTACGAGATCGTCGAGTGTCTTGAGATGGTCCACGGGATCAGAAGCGCGAGACGACCAGCGTGTCGTTCTGGCCGCCGAAACCGAAGGAGTTGCTGAGGCAGGTGTCGACCGCCGCCTCCCGCTTCACGTTCGGAACGTAGTCGAGATCCAGTTCCGGATCCGGTTCGTCCAGGTTGATCGTGGGGGGAATCATCTGGTCGCGCAGGATCATCAGGCAGGTGATGAACTCGACGGCACCCGCGGCGCAGATCAGATGGCCCATCATCGACTTGATGCTCGTCATGGGAATCTCGCCGGCGAGATCGCCGAACACCCGCTTGACGGCCCGGGTCTCGATGGAGTCGTTCTCGCTGGTGCTGGTGCCGTGGGCGGAGATGTAGTGCACCGGAGGGCGGCCGTCGTCGAGCCGCTGCGACGGATCGATGCCCGCGTTGGCCAGGGCCTGCAGGATGGCGTCGCCCGGTCCGCGCCCCTCGGGATGCATGTCCGTGATTCGATACGCGTCGGCGGTGGACCCGAAGCCGCGCAGTTCGGCGAGGATGTTCGCTCCACGTGCTTCGGCGTGTTCGAGGGTCTCCATGACGATGATGCCCGATCCCTCGCCCATCACGAATCCGTCGCGGGATCGGCTGAACGGCCGCGATGCGGTCTGGGGACTGTCGTTCCGCGTCGACATGGCGGTGAGCCGGTTGAAACCGGTGATGCCCAGCACATGCAGCATGGTGTGGGTGCCGCCGCTGACCATGACGTCCGCGTCGCCGCGGTGCAGGATGGAGGCGGCTTCGCCGATGGCCTGGGTGCTGGCGGCGCACGCCGTGAGGCAGTTGTAGACCGGCCCGCGGATGCCGAACTCCCGTGAGATGTGGGACGCGGGCATGTTCGGTTCCTGCTCGATCTCGGCGATGCCGTCGAGGTGCCGGCTGGCGGCATCACCCCACTGGACGGTGTCCACCCGGCCCGCATCCGCGTTCCACGCCTTCAGCGAAGTCCGCTGGTAGCTGGTGAAGTCGAGGACGCCTTCACCGGCACCGAGGTAGATGCCCACCCGGTGTCGATCGAGATTCGCATCCCCCAGCCCGGACGCGTCCCAGGCCTGCCGGGCGGCGCCCAGCGCGAACTGCGTGTGCATGCCGGGTCGACCGTGCGTGGAGGCATGCTCGACGAAGTCGGTCCAGTCGTAGCCGCGGACCTGGGAGGCGAACCTGGTCGGGAAGGTCGATGCATCGAACCGGTCGATCGCAGCCACATCGGTCTCGCCCGCGAGGAGTCGCTGCCAGACCGATTCCAGATCATGTCCCATGGGAGTGACCCAGCCCGCTCCGGTGATCACGATTCGACGGCGATCGCTCATTCGCACCTCCCGAGCACCACGGCGGTGTTCTGCCCGCCCTGGCTGGCGCTGAGCACCACCATGTTTCGCAGCGTCGCCGGGCCACCGTCGTGCGGCCCCGCCTTGAGTCCGCACTCCACGGAACCGGTGTTCAGTCGGGCGGGGAGCGCCTGTTCCTGGAGACAGCGACAGGCGACGGCGACCTGGATGGTGCCGTTGCCCGCATTGCAGTTGCCCGTGTAGGGAACGGTCAGGACCAGTTCGAGTTCCTCCGCCCGATCGCCGAACACCCGNTTGATCGCTTCGGCTTCGGCCCGGTCCACGACCGGAATNCCGCANCCGAAGGGCACCANGGCATCGATGTCGGCGGGNTCGAGNTCGGCGTCCCGCAGGGCCATGGTGATCGCNGCGGCGATGTCGTCGGCGTCCGCNCCCAGTCCGTCGTGGGTGGGGGANTGGGTGGCNGCGTAGCCGCGGACCTCCGCCATGGGNGTTCCGCCGCGTTNGGTGCAGTGGTCGAGGGCTTCGATGACCAGCANNCCGCCNCCTTCACCCANNGCCGTNCCCAATGCGTTCTCCGCGAACGGNCGNACCACGTCGCCGGGNTCNAGNTCGCGGGCGTCNGCCAGNCGGCCGGCGGANTGNTGNCGGTAGTAGTTGAGCGGATTGAGCTTCGATTCCGCTCCGCCGGANAGGCAGGCGTCGGCNGANCCNCGTTCGATCACNCGCATCGATTCGCCCAGCGACAANGCGCTGCTGGATTCGGCGCAGGTGATCGTGTTGCTNGGGCCGCGGCAGTCGTGCACGATNGTCACGTGGCAGGCNAGCATGTTCGGNAGGTACTTGAGCAGCCACAGTGGAGTGAGATTCTCCATGCCCGTGGTGCCCCAGGTTTCGAGGTCGACTTCGCCGTCCTCGCCGAGGCTGGCTGAGAAGGCCGACGTCAGCTCGTTCACGTCGGCGGCGATCAGGCCGGCGCCGATGTGGCAGCCGAGTCGTTCCGGCGTGATGGGAAACCCCGCCTCGTGGTCGACGCCCGGCGTGCTCAGGTTCGAATGCACGATCGCCTCCGCGGCGGCTCCGACCGCGAGTTCGACGTCACGGCACATCACCTTGACGGCCTTGCGGTACGACTTGGGGACCACCGAGCGGACCTTGAAGCGATCCGCGTCGAGTTCGCCGGCCACGTGACAGCTGTACCAGCCGGGGTCGAAGGCGTTCAGCGGGCCGAGGCCCGAATGTCCGGACCGCATCGCATCCCAGTGGGCGTCGATGCCGACGCCCAGTGCGCTGATGGGACCCGCTCCGGTGATGACGGTACGTCGCCGCATGGGGGGATAGTGTAGCCTGCCGAGCCAGAACGATGACTTCCATCGGTGACATCCTGCTCATCACGGCGATTCCCGCCGGCACGATGGCGATGGCCAGCGTGGTTTCGCTTCGGCGTTCCCCGGGCTCCCGAGCCCGTTCCGCCATGCAGCACTTCGCCAGCGGCATCGTGTTTGCCGCGGTCGCGACCGAACTGGTGCCGGACATGGTCGCCGGAGGCAGGATCCTTCCCATGCTCACCGGATTCATTCTGGGGGTGGGGCTGGTGCTCGGAATCCGGGTGGTGGATGAGCGGGGTCGNTCGGGCGGCCGCCGGGNAGCCGCGGGGTTGCTGGCCTCCACGGCGGTGGACCTGCTGATCGACGGCTTTCTCGTGGGAATCGGTTTCGGTCTTTCGATGTCCAGCGGCTGGCTCCTGGTGATTGCGATCACCTTCGAAGTGCTGTTCGTGGGACTTTCGCTTGCGATGATCCTCGCCAACCGCGGCCTCGATCGGGTCCGGGCCTCCATCTGGGTCTGCCTCATCGGACTGCTCATACCGATGGGAGCCGTGGCGGGTGCCCTGCTCTTCGAAGGGCTGGGCGGCGATTGGCAGATCGGAATTCTCGCCTTCGGCTCGGCGGCACTGCTCTATCTGGTGACCGAGGAACTTCTGGTGGAGGCGCACGACCAGGGTGAGACCGTGGTCGGCACCTCGATGTTCTTCGTCGGTTTCGGTTCGTCGCTCGTGCTTTCGATGCTGCTCGGCCACTAGGCTCCGAGCTTCGCCGCGACCAGCAGGGCCATTTCCAGGGACTGCTCGTAGTTGAGTCGCGGATCGACCAGCGACTGGTAGTCGCTGCCGAGATCGTCATCGGACAGGCCTCTCGCGCCGCCGGTGCATTCGGTGACGTTCTCTCCGGTCAGCTCGAAGTGCATTCCCCCGAGCACGCTGTCGTTTGCGGCGTGGATGTCGATGGCAAGTTCGAGTTCGCGCAGGATGTCCTCGAATCGTCGGGTCTTGAGTCCACGGGCGGTCCGGACCGTGTTGCCGTGCATCGGATCCGATACGAACAGCACCGTGCGGCCCGTGGCCCGGACGGCTTCGATCAGGCGGGGCAGATGTTCCTCGACGTGATCGACTCCGTAGCGATGGATGAAGGTCATCCGTCCCGGCTCGTCGTCCGGATGCAGTCGGTCCAGGAGGGACTCGACGAAGCCGGGCAGTTCCGACGGATCGTGTTGCGGACCGATCTTCACGGCCACGGGATTTCGTATGCCCCGGAAGAACTCGATGTGGGCGTGGTCGATCGCCGCGGTGCGCATCCCGATCCACGGGAAGTGCGTGGAGAGGTTGTACCAGCCGCGCCGACGGGGAACCTGCCGGGTCAGCGCCGCCTCGTAGTCCAGCAGCAGTCCCTCGTGACTGGTGAAGAAGTCCACCCGGGACAGGTCGCCGGCGGCGATGCCGGTCAGCGACTCCATGAACCGCACCGACTCGCCGATCCGCTGGACCATGGCCTGGTATTCGCTGGCCCGCGGAGAGTGGCGGACGAACCCGAGATTCCAGAACTCGGGGTGATGCAGATCGGCGAATCCGCCCCCGACGAGGGAACGGATGAAGTTCAACGTGAGGGCGGCCCGTTCGTACCCGTTGACGAGCCGTCGAGGATCCGGTCGACGGGACGTCTCGTCGAACGCCGGCGTGTTGACGTTGTCGCCGAAGTAGCTGGGGAGTGCGACACCATCGCGCTCTTCGGTGAGGGATGATCTCGGCTTGGCGTACTGGCCGGCGAACCGACCGACGCGAATGACGCGCCGTCTGGTTCCGTGCACGAGCACCAGGGACATCTGCAGGAGGATCTTCAGCTTGTTCGTGAGTGCTTCCGGCGTGCAGGCCCCGAACTGCTCGGCGCAATCGCCACCCTGGAGGAGGAATCGTTCGCCCCGCGCNGCCTCGGCCAGCTGGCTCTTGAGGCTCTCCACTTCCCAGGAGGTCACCAGCGGGGGGAGCGAGGCGAGTTCCGTCGCGACGGCCTCCATGGCATCGGTGTCGGGATATCCCGGCTGATGGGTGATGGGTCGCGTACGCCAGCTTGTCGGAGTCCAATCGTCCATGGTGTCTCGTTTCGGCCCCGGAAATGCCCCTGTGCGGGCGGTGAAAGTGCGGGTGAGAGGATTCGAACCTCCACGGGTTGCCCCACTGGAACCTAAATCCAGCGCGTCTGCCAATTCCGCCACACCCGCTNNNNTGGTGTCGACCGGGTAGGATTATCAGGTGCNTCCCCCCCGGGGGCAAACCCGCAGCGTCTCCTTCCACCAAGAAAGGGGTTTCCATGCCGCTCAAGACGATGGCCGGAACGGCTCTGGTTCCGATGCTCAGCCGCCTGGTGCTGGGGATCACCTTCCTCCTCAGTGGTTGGTTCTTCTGCTTTCAGGAGATCGATTTCACCGCCTCGGACATGGCGCGGATCCAGGACGGCGTGCAGTCCTCCGAGGGTGCATCCGCGGAAGGCGGTCGTGCGTTGGCGGTCAATCGCCTGATCATGCACTTCCAGACCTGGGACACGGATCGGTGGGCGCAGCCGCTGGGCTGGGCCGTCGCGATCTTCCAGCTGCTCGGCGGGNTGCTGCTGCTGCTGGGCCTCTTCACCCGNGTGGTGGCTCTGGGGGTCACGGTCCTGATCGCCGGNGCGTTCTATCAGTTGACGATCCAGCAGAACGGAATGTTCGAGATGAATCCATTCGACTGGCGGCTCGACAGCGGCATGTGGTACGCAATCACCAGTCAGGCCGGCCTGTTCGTGCTGGCCCTGGGACTGTTCCTGACCGGGGGCGGTCCGCTGTGCACCGATTCGCTGCTCTGGCGGCGGGGAACACCCGCACCGGCGAAGAAGAAGGGCGAGGAATCGAACTGATTCCGCGTGGTCCGATGTTTCGCGGGTTCCACGGGATTCGGGAGCCGGATCGCATAGACTGATCGCGCCGCGGCTGNTCGCGGNCATGCAGGGGCGNATCGGTCAGGAAAGATGGACGACACGAAGCACATCGAGGCTTCCCGAACCGGGGACGGAGATCCGGCCGCCCGGGCCGCGCCCTGGATCGTCTCGGCGGTGCTGCACATCGGTCTGGTGGTGATCGGTCTGCTCGTCACCTGGACCGTCATCCTGGTGCAGGACATGGGACCCCCGCCGCAGGTCACCGCCGACTTCGANGCGATGGCCTACGAGCCGGTGGTCGAATTCCAGGTGACCGAACTCGANTCGACCACCGANACCACGGTNCNCGCTCCGGCGGTNCCCCAGGCGCCGGCCATCGAGGCCGCNCCGACCGGCAGCACGGTCGAAATGACGACGAGCGTGGGCATGGAATCCTTCGACGAACTGTTCGCCTCGGCCGATGGCACGACGCCCGCGATCGAGTTCGCGGGCTCGCGGGCATCCAATGCCAATCGGATCGTCTACGTGATCGACGCCTCGGGCAGCCTGACTCCGTATCTCCAGATCGTGCTCGAGGAGATGTTCCGCTCATTGCGTCAGCTCGACGATCGTCAGCAGTTCGCGATCATCTTCTTCCAGCGGGACCAGGCCCTTCCGGTGCCGCCCCGCGGTCGTCTGCAGAAGGCCACCGGGGGCGCGGTCGATCGTGCCATCGACTGGATCAACACGGGTGCCAATGTCGTGCCCGGAGACAGTTCGAATCCGCTGGCCGCACTGGAGATGGCATTCGATCTGCATCCGCAGGTGATCTTCCTGCTCAGCGACAGCATCACGGGTTCCGGCGCCTACGAGGTCGACCGGGGGCAGCTACTGGCCCAGCTCGAGGACATGAATCCGGTGATCGAATCCTCGACGGGACGACGCAAGGTCCAGGTGAACTGCATCCAGTTCCTGGCCGAGGAGGAGGATCGCCTGGGGACGTTGCGCACGATCGCGGAACGGCACGGGGGAGAGGGCGGCTACAAGGTCTACGATCGCGCGGCGATGGGATTGGGTGAATGAAACGGTTGACGGCGATTCTGGCGGTGGTGATCGGAGGCTCGGCGCTCGCCGATGCGGTGCACGTCGTCGGGACGACGGCACCGCTGCCCGGAAGCGAGATCATCGCCATCGAGGGTGGACGGGTCGTCTACGTCGACCTGACCGGAGCGCGTCGCGAGCGCGGCGTCGAGGACATCATCCGTCTGTCCTTCGATGCGTCTCCCGAACTGGATGTGGCGGAAGCGAGACTGGCCGCCGCCGTCGACGACGAAGCGCTCATGCTGCTGCTTCGTGCCTGCATCGAGGCCCCCGATGCACTGTCGCGCCGCTGGATCCACCGCCGTCTGGTGGCGGTGCACGACCAACGCAACGAGTATCCGCAGGCGGTGTCCCACTTCGCACGTCTGCTGATTGAGGATCCGCACGTGGCCTGGCTCCGCATCGTGCCCCGGTGTGCCGCGTCGCCCACCACGCCGCGTGCGGCGGCCGAGGCCCTCGAGCAGGTCCGGGCCGCCCGCCTTCGGGTCGAGGACGGGGACGTGCGTGCGACGCTCGATGCGATGGTGGAACGGTTGCAACGCATGGTCCGCAAGCCGGTCGACGGCACGCTGTCCGGGTTCGATCTCGCCGTGATCCGGGGGCAGCAGGTTGCCGTTCCCGTCGCCACGGCNGTCACCGCGGAACTGTCCACGCCGGACGAGATCGATGCGATGCTGCAGCGATCCGAGTACACGTCGGCGTTGAACGCGTGCCTCGCCGCGGTACGAGCGGGCGACGCCCGCAGCATGGCCCGTCTGCTCAGGCAGACGGGGGACGCCCGGAACGGACTGGGCAACACCGACGAGGCGATCATCGCCTGGACCCGGTGCGGCCTGCTGTTTCCCGATGCCGCCACGGCGGCGCCCAGCCTCGCCGCGGCCGCGGAACTCGCGGCGGTGCGGTGGCCGGACGGACCGACATCACGACGACTGTGGGAGGAAGCACTGCGAATCGGCCGCCGGGCGAACGACGAAGACGTCGTGGCCCGGGCCCACGCAGCGCTTGAAGTCACGAAAGACCAAGGAGGATCACGCCCATGAGCGGATCATCGATCATCACGCTGCTTNCGCAGCTCGCCACAACNACCGCCNCGGGCGATCCCGGNCCGGTGGAGCAGAGCTTCGCCAGCGCCTTCTTCGTCTCGCGGAATGCGGACAACAGTCTTGAACTGCTCGGCAGCCTGATCATCTGGCTGCTGCTGGTGCTCTCGATCGTCAGCATCGGACTGATCATCTCGATGACGATGAGCAACAAGCGGGAAACGATCCTGCCCGAGGGCGTCGTCGAAGTGGTCAAGACCCATCTGGCGTCGGGGCGGTTCTCGGAGGCGATCAAGGTGACCGCCAAGGAGGACAGCTTCTTCAGCCGGATCATGCACGCGGCCATGCAGGAGTCTCCGCACGGGTACGCCGCGGTGATCCGCGGTCTCGAGCAGACCGCCGATGAACAGACCACCGTNCGGTTCCGTCGCATCGAGTTCCTCAACGTGCTCGGTCAGGTGAGCCCGATGATCGGCCTCTTCGGAACGGTCTACGGCATGATCCTGGCCTTCCAGGCCATCGTCGTCAGTGGCGGAAATGCCGATCCGGTGATGCTCGCCGGCGGCATCGGAACCGCGTTGACGACGACGTTCTGGGGGCTCGTCGTGGCGATTCCGGCTCTGGCCGGCTACGCGATCGTGCGCAACCGGATCGACGAGATGACCACCGAAGCCACGCTGGTCGCCGAAAGTCTGCTGGGGCAGTTCCGACCGAGTCGCAGCNGTTCGNGNCGAAAGAAGTCGTCCGCCAAAGCATCGCCTCCGNCCNCGNCGGAAGGCGACCTGCCCGTGGAGTANCGCANCGTGGCATCGATCTTCAAACGAGGACCGGCACGGCCGCAGGCCAACATCACGTCGATGATCGACGTGGTGTTCCTGTTGATCGTGTTCTTCGTCCTCGTGTCGCAGATCGTGGATCTGGAATCCGTCGACATGGAGCTGCCGGAACCGGATCATCCCGCCGCGGCCCTGCCCGAAGAGGAGCCGCGTGCGGTGCTCAACGTGCTTCCGGGTGAGGATGGCGACTGCGACGGCTACCGGCTGGCCGGCATCGACTATCCCCCGACGCCCGACGGACTTGGTTCGCTCCGCTCGGCGCTGGTGGCCATCTACCAGCAGACGCCGGGCATCCGGGTCAATCTGCGAGCGGACCGGGCAACGGACTACCGCTGGGTCTCTCCGGTCCTGCAGCTGGTTCGCCAGGCGGCGGGGCTGTCCGGGACGGGGCAGGATGCGGCACGCATGAATCTCGTCGTGCAGCGGGGGGGCGATCAGTCATGAGCGATCGCCCGACCCCCTCGACGTCCTCGCGCTCACAGTCGGTGCCACCGGCCCGACGTCGCAGTCGAGATGCCTCGAGCATCGGTCTGAACCTGACTTCGATGATCGACGTGGTGTTCCTGCTGCTGGTCTACTTCATGGTCGCCACCGATTTCAAGAAGGCGGAAGAGGTCTACATCCTCGACCTTCCGGATCGGGTGGAAGGCATGTCGGCCGATCCCTTCGAGCTCGACGAGGAGCCGCTGCGCATCATGGTCCGAAGTACCGGAGCGGACGGGTCATCGTTCCGCCTGGCCGTGGACGGACCATGGGATCCGGTCCGGGACTTCGACGGGCTCTACGACTTCCTCCGGGCCCGCCAGGTCGACGGGATGGGCGGGGGACTCTTCGCCGTCGACCATCCGATCGTCATCGTTCCGGATGCCTCGCTGCACTGGGAGTTCGCGATCGACGCATTCAACGCTGCGGTCCGGGCCGGTTATCGCAATGTGACGCTGCAGGAGATCTCCTCGTGATGCTCCTGCCCACCCTGCTCCTGACGCTCGCAACGGCGACGGTCGACGATCCGTTTGCGGATCGTCTCGACGAGGAGTCCTACCTGCAGTCGCTCGGGCGCCTGCAGTTGACCGAGGTGCTCGACATGTATCTGGAATCCCGGGGAACCGACGATCCCCGCGGAGCGGCGGAGTTCCAGATCGCCGCAATCGATGCGGCGATGCGCGAGCCGGGACTCGAAGCGTCGGCCCGTCGCTCGCTTCTGGATCGCCGCATCGCCGTACGTCGTGAACTGCTCGCAACCGAGCTGGATGCGGCGACGGAGTTGGAATGGCGACTGGGACTGGCGGAGGATCATCTGCTGCTCGGNCTCGGAATGGGGCATCTCGGTCTTTCGGCGATGCACGGGGCATCCGATGCCGAGCGTGGGGCGATGGCGAACGGGCACGTCGAAGCGGGCCGGGCGGCATTGCAGCGGGCAGAAATCGCGTTGGAGAAAGCAATCTGGTCGCTCGAGGAGATCCCCGCGTCCCAACGCACGGCCGCGCAGCGCAACGCACTGGTCGATCTCCGGGAAACGCAGCGTGACCGTCGGCTGCCGCTCCTGCGCGGAATGGCGTTGGTGCACGCCGCCATGTCGTCCGAGGATTCGTCCGAGCGAGGTCGCCTGATGGAAGATGCCCGGGACGGGTTGGCGGATCTGCCGGGCCAACTGGATGGAGCTGCGAGTCCGCGTGCATCCTGGCTGCTGGGGATGACGTTGGCACAATCCGGCGACTACGACGCGGCGGAGGAAATGTTCCGGGATGCAGCGACCCACGATTCCGCACTGCGAAGCGACATCCTTGCAGCCCGGCTCGGGGGCGTCTTCAATCGTGTCGTGGCCGGTGGTCCGGATCGCGGAATTCGTTCCGCGGAGTCGATCCTCCGTCGGTACGGCGAACCGGAGGATCGGGCGGAGCGGATCCTGCTCACCGGCGTACTTGTCACCCTGCACCTGCAGGCGGGCACGGTTTCGGATCGACCGGGGCACGAAGCCCGCGCGGTTCGTGCCCTGCTCGATCTCGGATCCCACCTCCGTTCCCAGGGGCTCGACGCCGCGATGGTCGATGCATTCGTGGCGCAACGAATCGAATCACTGCCGATCGGGCGGGGGGGACAGGATCATCTTCCCGCGGAAGCGGCCCTGATCCTGCTGGCACGATCCGAAGATGCGGCAGGCATCCGGGAGTTGCTCACCCGGTCCGATCTGTCTTCGCGGACTCGGGTGCGGGCCCTGATGCTGGAGTGCGACCGTCTCGAGGCCGCGGGAGAGATGCGGGCCGCGGCGGACGTCGCGATGGAGGCGGCGGCCATCGGTCAGGATGTGCCCGAAGGAGGCACGGCCGCCGAACGTGCGGCCCGNCTCGCGATGGAGCGTCTGCAACGCGACGATCAGGATGCCCGGACGATCGCCGGTCGTGCCCTGCGGCTGCTGTGCACGAAGTATCCCGATCGTCCCGGCATCGATGCGTGGCGACTGGCCGCCGGTCGGCTCGCGATGCAGGACGGTGAACTTGAAACGGCACGCTCCTACTACGAGTCGATCACGCCGGGTGGTCCGATCCGTCTGGACGCGATCGTCGAACTGTGCGAGGTGATGCGGTCACAGGCCGNCGACGCGTCATCGCGGCAACGAGCGATCGATTCGATGCGGACGCTGCGTCTCGAACAGGAGGGNGCCCGAGCCGATCAGGTGGATCTCGTCATCGCCGCCGTCCTGCTNGACGACGGTCGTGCGGAGGATGCATCGCGCGTGCTGGCGGAGATGCGTCGATCCGCCCTCGATGCCGATCGGCAGGCGCGGTTTGATGCTTTGGTGCTGCGGTCCGCGGGGGGCGACGCGGATGCCGTGGCGGCCGCGGCNAGCGAAGTGGCCCGACGTGCCACGGCGGACGGGGGAGCGGCACTGGTCGGGGCGCTTTCGACGGCGTTGGAGGAGCTCGACCGCCGATCCGAGACCCGTGGAGACGCTCCGGACGCGCAAGCCGTCGCAGCCGAGCTGCTGCCGCTGGCCGAGTCGCTTGAATACTGGTTGCAGGAGCAGGGAGAGGATGATCCCGTCGCCTGGTCGCTCGTGGCGAAGGCCCGTGGTCGATGCGGCGAGCATGTCGCGTCCCTGGCGATCTACGATCGACTGCTGAAGTCGAATCCGTCGGCCGGTTCCATTCTGGCGGGTCGGGCACAGGCGCTGTTCGATCTGGGGGGCACGGAGCGGCTGGCCGAATCGATGCAGCTCTACCGTCGACTGGCCTCGGCCGGAATGCAGTCGTCGCCACGGCGGTGGTGGATCGCCCAGCTGCGAATGCTCCAGATCCTCGACTCGATCGACCGCAACACGGAGCAGATCGCTCCCCGCATCCGACGTCTGCAGCAGCAGGACCCCGANCTGGGCGGAGCCGATACGCGCCGCGCCTTCGAGGGGCTGCTGGTCAAGCACCAGTCGTAGGGTTCAGGATGCCTTGGTCGCCGGGACGGGGTTCTGCATCTGGAATCGTCGGAACAGCGCCCGGCTGCGGCTGTCGCCCTTCAGCCTGGCCTGCAGCTTCCGCAGGGTGTCCACTTCGATCTGGCGGACACGTTCACGGGTGAGGCCCACCTCCGCACCGATCTGCTTGAGTGTGAGTGGTGCCTGACCTTCGAGACCGTAGCGAAGCTTGAGCACGCGTGCATCACGCTCCTCCATCTCCTCGAGCATTCCAAGCACGGCCTTCATCTCCTCCCGTCGTACCGCGGTTCGCTGCGGTGCTTCGGTCCGGTGATCCTCGACCATGTCCGAGAAGTCCATCGCTTCGCCGTCTTCCCCACGGGGCGCCTGGCCGCTGGACTGGTACGCACGCATGGCCCGGACGATCACGCTGACCTTCTTGTCGGGCAGTCCCATGACGTGGGCCACTTCGTTCTGGTTGGGCGGCCGGCCGAGTTCCTCCTCGAGCCGGCGGTGAGTCTGCTTCCAGCGTGAGATCAGATCCACCATGTAGGCGGGAATGTGGATCGGCTGGAGTGCATTGATCAGCGTTCGCTTGATGGCCTGCTTGATCCACCACGAGGCGTAGGTCGAAAACCGGGCGCCCTGGGCGGGATCGAATCCCTCCACGGCCCGAATCAGACCGATGTTGCCTTCCTCGATGAGGTCGGTCAACGGCAGTCCTCGGTGGGTGTAGTTCTTGGAGATCGAGACGACCAGGCGGAGATTCGCACGAATCATCCGATCCTTGGCTTCCAGATCGTTGTCGTTGATGACCCGCCAGCCGAGTTCCTTCTCCTCTTCGGGAGTCAGCAGCGACGTCTGGTTGATCTGCTTCAGATAGAGTTCGAGGTCCCGATTCGAGGTTCGCTTCGCCATGAGACTCATCAGCGGCCTGCCGATCATGTGCCCGACAGGGGTGGCTGCTCCTTGGTGGCACGCCGCGGAAGGTTCCGGGTGGCGTGCGTCGTGATGTGGAGGGCGGCGTACCACCCCTCTCTACCCATGCCTGAATCCGCGGCAACGCGGCGGATGGTTGCATGGCCCTTGGAATTTCCGGATTATTTCCGGACTTTGATTTGCCCTCCGGGCAAAAGCCCTTCGGGTCCCGGCGATTCGTTCCCCCGGTCACAAGTGAATTCGGGCCATACGAAGGCGGTGTTCAAGCCCTGATCCGCCATTTCACGTTCCCAAGGGGGCTTCCGCCGACCCGATCGGACCAACCCTCAGAACCGGAACCTCCTTGGTCCGGTATGCCGGGATGGCACCCTCCGATGTGAAGATGGAGAAGCCGCGGTTTCGGTCCGGGATCGGGGTATGGTGAACAAGCGGCCCGAGGTGGCCGGGGAGCTGTCATGGATTTCTCTGATCTGACCCGATTTCTCGCCGACTGGCCCCGGGCGATGGGGCAGTTCCAGGTGCGTGAGGTCCAGGCGGCCGACGGCCGGATGCTGATCCAGGTGCGAATCGATCTCGGGGTCATTCAGATGGAGACGGAAGGACGTCCGGACGGAGAGAAGCCGGGAGGGCATCCCTCACTGCTTGATCGGGCCACGGCCCGGTTGGCCGAGGAAGGCTCGCAGGTCCTGCTGGATACCGATGAATGCCGTGCCATCCGGGATGAGGCGGTGCAGTTCTATCACCGGTACGTGGCCTTCTTCAACCTGAACAGGTTCGAGGCGGTGATTCGGGACGCCGATCACGCCTTGCGATGTCTGGATCTCTGTCGTGATCACGCGGGAAGCGAGGAGGATCGGGTCCGACTCGAGCACCTTCGGCCCCAGGTCTTCACCATGAAGGTGCGTGCCGCCGCCGAACTCGCGATGAGTCATCGCCAGCCCAGGGCGGCGATGGCCGCCATCGATCAGGGGTTGTCGGAACTCGAGGAGCTCCTGGGGCCGGATGTGGCCGAACGCAGCAACGAGATGCATCTGCTCCGGGGGATGCGCGAGATGCTGGTGCCCAAGCTGCCCGCCTCCCAGCGAGTGGAGCTGGAGGAGCGGCTGCAGGCGGCACTCGACGACGAGAACTACGAATTGGCGGCGATTCTGCGTGACGAGCTGCGCATGATGAAGGACTGAGACGCAACCGCCTGCGGGGCGGTACCATGCCGTTCCCATGACCACACTGCAGAAGACACCGTTCCACAAGTACCACGTCGAACACGGCGCCAAGCTCGTCGACTACACCGGCTGGGAGATGCCGCTGCTGTACACCTCGATCATCGAGGAGCATCGACAGGTGCGCGAGCGGGGCGGACTCTTCGACGTGTCGCACATGGGGCGGTTCACGTTCAAGGGGCGAGACGCGGCGAAGTTTCTCGATCGGGTCTGCACCCGACGGATCGGATCCATGCAGGAACGCCAGGTCCGCTACTCGCTGGTGTGCAACGAACAGGGTGGGTGCCGCGACGACGTGCTGGTCTACCGGCACGGTGAAAGCGACTTCTCCATGGTCTGCAATGCGGCCAACCGCGAGAAGCTGATCGAACATTTCGCCGAGTGCAAGGGCGACATGGTGTACCGCTTCGCGGACGTGACCGAGAAGACGGCGATGGTCGCGTTGCAGGGTCCGAAGGTGATGGACGTGCTGGCCGGGTTCTCCCGGGAGATTCCGACGCTCAAACGCTACCGGTTCACGGAGAAGAGCCTCTTCATCGCGAAGTTCATGGTGTCCAGAACCGGCTACACGGGCGAGGACGGCGTCGAGGTGATCCTTCCCTCCGCCATGGCCGGCAAGGCCGTGGAGATGATCCTCAAGAACATGGACGAGGGGGAGATCACCCCCTGCGGACTCGGTGCCCGGGACTCGCTTCGGCTGGAGGCGGGCATGGCGCTCTACGGCCACGAGATCGACGAGAACATCGATCCGCTGACCGCCGGCCTCCACTTCGCGGTTGCCCTCGACAAGGGCGAGAAGGAAGGCGAGGAGGGGGGCTTCATCGGCCAGGCGGCGCTGCAGGAGATCGCGTCCGGCGACGGTCCCCCGCGCACGCTGGTCGGTCTGCGGTTGTCCGGTCGACGTGCGGCCCGGCAGGGCATGAGCGTCCTCGACGGCGAGACCACGGTCGGTTCGGTGACCAGCGGGTGTCTGTCGCCCACGCTCGACGCCTCGATCGCCATGGCGATCGTGGATCGTGGGGCATCGGAAGAGGGGCGGATGCTCACGGTCGATCTGGGGCGGGCGACGGACGAAGCGGAAATCGTGCCACTTCCGTTCTACACCTCGTCCTGATCAGTCCTTGCGGGCTCGCTCGAGCTTCTTGACCCGCTTGTGGAGTTCGTGGAGGTTGGCCGCCGTGAGGGCGTTCCGCTTGGCGGTGTCCGCGTCGACGGCCGGCACGCCTCCGATGATCTGTCCCGGTTGGATGTCCGAGACGATCGCCGTCTTGCCCAGCGCCTGGACGCCGTTGCCGATCGTAAGGTGTCCGGACACGCCGGTCTGTCCGCCCAGCACCACGTAGTCGCCGATCGTCACGGAGCCGGCGACGCCCACCAGCGACACGAAGAGACAGTGACGCCCGATGGTGGTGCCGTGGCCGATGGAGATGAGGTCGGCGAACTTGGTTCCTTCGCCGATGCGGGTCTCGCCCATGGCCGCCCGTTCGATGGCGCATCCGGAACCGAGTTCGACGTCGTTCTCGATCACCACGATGCCCGCCTGCGGAATCTTGTGGTGCGCACCGGCGTGGGTGGCGTAGCCGAATCCGTCCTGCCCGATCACCGTGTTGGCGTGCACGGTCACCCGGTCGCCGAGGCGGCAATGATCGTAGATCGTCACGTTGGGGAAGAGGATGCAGTCGTCACCGACCACGGCATGCTCTCCGATGAAGACCCCGGGATAGATCTGGCAGCGTCGGCCGACCGACGCTCCCCGTTCCACCGTCGCGTTCTGGTGGATGCGGGTTCCCTCGCCGACCGTCGCGTCCGGATGGATCGAGGCCGCGTCGCTGATCCCGGCCTCATGACTTCCCATCGGCTCGCGGTGCTCGCGGAAGCCGTGGAGTTCGATCATCGCGTTGCGGAATGCGAAATAGGGATCCTCGCACTCCAGTCGGATCAGTCGCTGGTTGTCGAGGCTTTCATCGGGTCTGACAAGCACGGCGGCGGCGTTGGTGGTCGCCATGAATCGCGAATACTTTCGGTTCGCCAGAAAGGTGACCTGCCCATCATCGGCTTCCCGTATTCCCGCGCAACCGGTGACGACGCGACCACCGTCGCCGACCACCTTGGCACCCAGACGCTCGGCAAGTTCTGCAAGGGTCATGCTCATCGGTCACTCCCGCATCCCGCGGCGGAAATCGGGGGGGCATGTGCGTCCGATCCGTCCGGGGTCGAGGGGGACACTATCTTGACCAAGGATGCCGGTCAATCCGTTCCGAAGCGGGCAGGAGTGGGATCCACCGTGTATCCTCCCCGTACCGCATGATCAGGTGCCTTTTCATTGTTGTGGCCATGTTTGCGATCGTCGCGGTTTCCGTCCTTGCGCCGGAATCGCACGCCGCTGCCGCTGCCGTGATGCAGGACGATCAACTGGCCGATCGACCCATCTCCTCGATCCGGTTCGAGGGGTTGGAGCGGGTTCCCGAGCAGAAGGTCTGGAACAACATCCGTTCCAGCGTCGGCAGCCCCTACGACCCCGGGAGTGCGACCGACGACGTCGAGCGACTGACCCGGCTGGGTGATTTCAGGAACATCGACATCAAGGCTCGTCTGGAGAGCGACGGCACGGTCGCTCTCACCTACGTATTCGGCGAGCAGCAGCTGCTTGCGGAGGTGCAGGTGGTGGGAAACCGGGTCATCACCGATCAGCAGCTGCTGGGACCCACCGGCATGCGGCGGGGATCACCCCGGGACGACTTCCTGATCGAACGTTCCATCCGGGACATGAAGGAGATGTACGCCAAGCGCGGCTACTACCTGGCCGAGATCTCGCTGGATCCCGTGCAGTTGGCGGACAACGACGTCCTGATCTTCGAGGTCATCGAGGGGCCCCGGGTGCGGGTGCGGCAGATCGAGTTCGTCGGCAACGAGACGATTTCGTCGAATCTCCTCTATCCCCAGATCAAGACCCGGACCTGGTTCCCGTTCTTCCGGCGTGGCGAACTGGATACGGAGATGCTGACCCAGGATGTCGCCTCGCTGGACAAGTACTACAAGGATCGGGGTTTTCTCGACATCCGGGTCGATCGCGAGATCGAGATCAGTCCGAACCAGAGGGAAGCGAAGGTCGTCTTTCTGATCGAGGAGGGCGTGGCCTTCACGGTCCGCTCGATCACTGCGGCACGCGTCGGGCCGGGCGGGGGTGTGATTCCTCGGGCGCCACCCCAAGAGGGCGGGCCGCCCAAGCCCCCGTCACCCCTGGAGGATCGGTCCGATTCCGGCCCCCCGGATCCCGCCTACGCAGACGATCGACTTGAGGTCTTCTCCGCCGAGCAGCTTGCGGTGTTGATGGAGCTCAAGACTGGCGACGTCTTCAAGGCCGATTTGCTCGAGCGGTCGCGAATCCAGCTGGAGAAGGCCTACGGGGTGCTGGGGTACCTGGATGCTCGGGTGCAGTTGCTCCCGGTTCGCAGCCAGTCCTCGGACGAAGTCAACGTCATCATCGAGATCAGCGAGGGCCGGATGTCCAAGGTGGGACTGGTCGGCATCAACGGCAACTTCCTCACGAAGGACAAGGTCATCCGTCGCCACGTGAAGTTGCAGTCCGGTCGTCGGTTCGACGCCACCGAGCTGGAGTTGTCCAAGAACCGGATTCTCCAGACCCAGCTCTTCAACGACGTCAAGCTGACCGTGCAGCAGCCCAGCGAGGAGAACCCCGGCTATCGCGATGTGCTGGTCGAGGTGAAGGAGAAGAACACCGGATCCTTCAACTTCGGGGTGGGGTTCGGTTCGGACTCCGGCGTGCTCGGAAACATCTCCCTGGTGCAGAACAACTTCGATGTCGCGGACTTTCCGCAGACCTTCGGTGAACTGGCCAAGGGTCGTGCCTTCCGGGGCGCTGGGCAGCGATTCGCGATGAACTTCCAGCCGGGCAACGAGATCTTCGCCTACGACATCAGCCTGACCGATTCGAACATCTTCGAGACGGCGTACTCGCTGGGCGGCGACGCCGGGTACTACCGTCGGTTCTACCGGGACTACGCGGAGCGGAGGTTCTTCGCCAATGTGACGACCTCGCGCAGGTTCGGAGACATCTGGCTCGGCCAGCTCTCATTGATGACGGCGAATGTGAAGCTCGAGGACATCGAGCCGGACGCGCCCGTGGAGATCTTCGCGGACGAAGGCCCGGACAATCTGGTCGGTCTCGACTTCCAGCTCACGCGAACCACGATCACGACCCTGACGCGCCCCGGGAGCGGCAGTCGCCTGGAACTGCAGTTCGCGAACTACGGTGCCTTCGCAGGCGATGTCGAGTTCAATCGAGCCCGCGTCGACTACACGACCTACCTGACCCTGAATCGGGACTTCCTGGGGCGGATCTCGACGCTGCGGCTCGACGGAAGCGTGGGCTGGATCTTCAGTGGAACCGCTCCGACGTGGGAAAGCTTCTATCTCGGAGGCCGGAGTCTTCGAGGCTTCGCCTTCCGAGAGGTCAGTCCCAAGGGCATCCCGTCCCAGCCCGGAGGACCCGAGGACATTCCCATCGGTGGTGATTTCCTGCTCTTCCTCGGAGCCCAGTACCAGTTCCCCCTGATCGGAACGTTCATCGACGGTGTCTTCTTCGTCGATTCGGGCACCGTCAACAACGCGCCGGGCTTCGATGAATACCGCATGGGTGTGGGGGCGGGTCTTCGCATCTACATCCCACAGCTCGGACCGACCCCAATGGCCTTCGACTTTGCCTTTCCGCTCATGAAGGAGGAGAATGACGAGACCGAAGTGTTTAGTTTCTCCGCCGAACTGCCGTTCTGACGATCCCCTTCTCAATCCGACCTCCCCACAGGAGCCACGCAATGTTCCGTCGTATCCGACAAAGCACTCCCATTCTCCTCCTCGGACTGTTCGTTGCCGCGATGCTGGCGCCCTGGCCCGCGCAGGCGAACCGGCTGGGTTCCTTCGGTCCCACGGTCGTGGCCACCGTCGATCTGCAGCGGGTCATGGACTCGCTCGCCGAACGGGCGGATCTCGAGGCGGCGCTGACGGCCCAGAGCCAGGAGATCCTGTCCGAGCGTGACCGGCGTCAGGCGGAGATCGAGCAGATCGGTGGGGAGCTCGAGGCCATGGTCGACGGTCCGGACAAGAGCCGGATGCAGGACGACCTCGACTTGAAGCTGCTCCAGGAGATGGCCTGGATCCGATTCGTCCAGCAGGAAATCGACATCGAGAAGTCCCTCATGCTTCAGAACCTGTATCGATCGATGCAGAAGAACATCGCAGAACTCTCGGACATCGAGGGCATCGATCTGGTCCTGATCAACGACAGCAACAACGAGTTCAGCGTGGCCGGCGGCCGGCAGATCAGTCGGCAGGATCAGTTGCGTGAGCAGATCACCCTGCGTCGGATCCTCTTCCGCAACCCGTCCATCGACATCAGCGACGACCTCATCATCCGCATGAACAACGAGTACGCCGCTTCAGCCGGATCCCGCTGATCCCTCGCGAACCCGAACCCGATCCATCCCGGAGCATCACCATGAACCGATCCCCGTTCCATCCCGCAGTCATCCTCGTTGCCGCGGGCCTGCTGCTTGCATCGGCACTTCTCGCCGGCGTGCAGGCCGTGGCCGTGCACGCCCTGCCGCTTCTCACCCCGACGGTCGTGGGCACGGTCGATCTCGAAGGAACCTTCAACGGTCTGCAGGAGTGGGACCAGCTGCAGGTGTCCCTGTCCCAGCGGGCGGACGGCATGCAGGAGGAGCTGAACAGAAGGCAGGAGGAACTGGAGGGACTCGAAGCCGATCTCGAGGACTACCCGGAGAGCAGCGACAAGTTCAAGCAGGCCATGAAGCGGTACCAGATGGCCGCGATCGAACTGCAGGGGTACGTCCAGTTCCAGCAGCAGAAGCAGAAGCGGTACAACGACGACAAGATCTTCGAGCTCTACGACAAGATCAAGATGTCCGCGAAGGCCCTCGCCGATGCCGAGGGATACGACATCATCCTGGTCGACGATTCGATCGTCGCGATTCCCGAGAACTCGGAGAACATCCTGGCTCAGATCTCCAGTCGGCGCGTCCTCTTTGCACGGGGGGAGATGGACGTCACCGATCGCCTGATCGAAGTCATGAACAGCGAATACCAGAAGTCGAAAGCGGCGAACTAACGCGATGGCTTCCTCCGGCGACCAGTCAACACGTCATCTCACCGCGGCGTCGGTCGCGCAACTGGTGGGTGGGGATCTCGACGGTCCCGCCGACCTCGTGCTGCATGGCGTCGACTCCATGCAGAACGCCGACGGAGCGCATCTGACCTTCATCCGCAGTGGGGAGTTCGCGCGGGACTGGAAGGATGCCACCGCCGGTGCGGCGCTGGTCACGCGCGGAGTCGAGGTTCCCGGACACGATCCGGCGAACCGCGCCCTGATCGTGGTCGACGATGCCGAACTGGCCATGAACACACTGCTGACGCACTTCGCGCCCGAGCCAGACTGGCCCGATTCCGGGATCCACGACACCGCACAGATCCACGAGTCGGCGGTCATGGGTCAGGGGGTTCGCATCGGTGCGGGGGTGCTGGTGGCCGCCGATGTGGAGCTCGGTGACGGCGTCGTGCTGTGCCCCGGAGTGCAGATCGGACGCGGAGCGAGAATCGGTGCCGGAACCATGATCGGATCGCTTTCGGTCATCGGTCGGGACTGCATCCTCGGATGCCGTTGTCAGCTGCAGCCGTACGTCAGCGTCGGGGCGGACGGTTTCGGTTACCGACCGAACGCAGCGGGCACCGGCTTGGAGAAGGTCCCGCAGAACGGGACGGTTCGAATCGGGGACGACGTCGATCTCGGCGCCCACACCTGCGTGGATCGGGCGAAGTTCGGCGAGACAGTCATCGGTGACGGTTCCAAACTCGACAACATGGTCCAGGTCGGACACAACGTGGTCATCGGTCGAAACGTGGTCATCGCCGCCCAGGCGGGTATGGCGGGATCCGTTCAGGTGGGGGATTGGGCGCAGATCGGTGCCCAGGCGGGCATCGCCGATCACCTCAAGATCGGGCCGGGGGCCCGCGTAGGGGCCAAGACGGGGGTCATGCGGGACGTCGAAGCGGGAACCAGCGTGCTGGGAACCCCCGCATTTGAGGACAGAATCTTTTTGCGTCAACTCTCCAGCCTTCGTAAATTACCTGAATTCATGGCGAAGCAGCGATCGCAGAGCCGTTGAACACGAAGGCCGCAGTTCGAGCTGAGGAGACGGCGTGGCAGGACAGGTGATGGATCCAGGTGCA
>PAAB01000056.1 GCA_002591705.1 Phycisphaerae bacterium | reverse complement strand
ATGCGTGCCCGAACGCATGCAGCGGCCGCGGAGAGTGTGGCGCTGATGGGATCTGTAAATGTGAGCCGGATTTCGGCGGCACCGATTGCTCGCTGCGCAAGTGTCCAGGCGATGGATGCTCCGGCCGTCGACGGCCCGGCATCCGGACTCGACCTCCACGCCCTCAAGGCGGTCGCCTCCCGGGCGAGTCTGGCGATCTGCAACGACACCGGCCCCCGACACATCGCGGCCGCGTGCGGCACGCCGTTGATCGGACTGTTCGGACCGACGGATCACCGCTGGACGATTCTCCCCGGGTGNACCGAACGTCGCCTGCTCGCAGAACCATTTCTGCCCGAGGATCAGGTGGCGGATCGGTCTCCGGAGCGATGCGACATCGCCCGCATCACGACCGGGGATGTGCTCGAAGCCGCGCGAATACTGCTCGGCGATCGGTCGCACTGATTCCCGACAGGGCGGATCGGACAACCTCCCGCCATGCACCGCGCGTGACCGCACGTCGGCGCCGAACCTCGACGTCCAGACGCTCCAGCATCCTGGCAGTCGCCGTGACACCGTCTCCACAGCGTCGAACCCCGACCGGATCGATCACCCAGACCTTCGGACCATCGGATCCCGCTCCGACGATCACGTTGGAGAGCCGGAGGTCACGATGCAGGAGGCCCGCACCGGAGATCGAACGAATGACGGCGCCAAGTTGGCGTGCGACCGAGCGAAACGNCGCTGCATCGTGGGACGGATCNTCCAGACATTCCGTCACGGTGGAACCGGGGACGTATTCCAGTTCCATGCAGTAGAGACGACCCGCCTTCGACGCCATGACCTTCGGACCGCTGACCACCCGGGGAGTCGCCACGCCGATGGCGGCAAGCCGTCGGGCACCACGAAGCTGACGGGCCGGCTGGGAGATGCCCATGCAGTGCTTCAGTGCCGACCACGGCGTGACCGGCCAGTACTTGGCGGTCCGGCGAGCCTNGCCGGGTGGTTCGACGAGCCAGACGCTGCGCAGGCCCTCCTCCTTCAGACAGGCGACGGCATGTTCCGGAGACCAGGGCACGGCCGCAGCATAGCGGGCAGATCAGTTCGGGTCGTGTAGGCTGTCACTCATCGTTCGATGAACGCCTGCGGCGGGGAGGAACGACATGGGCTGGACCTGGTTCTTCTGCATTCTCGGCGCCTACCTGATCGGTTCCATTCCCTTCGGCGTGCTCATCGGGCGTGCCCGGGGAATCAACATCCGGGAACACGGCTCNCGGAACATCGGAGCCACCAACGTGGGCCGGGTGCTCGGCCGACGNTGGGGGCTGCTCTGCTTCGTCCTCGACATGGGCAAGGGCGCGATCCCGGTCGTGGTCGCCGGACTGCTCACCGACACCATCGGCCAGAATCCGATGTTCGTTCCGACGGCATCGCTCTGGCTCTGGCTGGCGGTTGCGATCGCCGCCTTCTGCGGCCACATGTATTCGATGTTCCTGAACTTCTCCGGCGGCAAGGGCGTGGCCACGGCCTTCGGCGTCCTGCTGGCGATGTACCCCGTCCTCACGATCCCTGCGCTGACCGGACTCGTCGTCTGGATCGCCGCACTGCTGGCGACCAGAATCGTCTCGGCCTCGAGCATGATCGCCGCCATGAGCATTCCGGTGGCGACGCTGATCGTCCTCCGGTGGTTCGGCACCCGGACCGAAGCCGACGTGAGCACCGGCGACGTGCTCGCTCGCGGCTCGGCACCGTTGACCATCACGATCGCGATCGCACTGCTGATCCTCTGGCGCCACCGGACGAACATCGGCCGCCTGCTCCGGGGCGAGGAGCCACGGATCAAGTCGCGGGCATCGACCACGTCCGAAGGATGAACCAGCCCAGCAGGACGCAGACCGGCAACCGCAGGTCGATCAGATCGCGCCACGCCGCGGGCCGCACCACACCCTGCAGAACGACCATGCTCAGAATGAACACGGACGCCCAGACGATCCCGTGTCCCAGCGGCATGATTCCCACCAGTCCGGCCACGACCAGCGGCAGCACCGCCACGCATTCCATTCCGACGGCCAGCATCCGTGTCGGGCCCGCACCGATCCACAACGGGAACGTCCGGGTCTCGGTGCAGGCGTCGACCGCACGATCGTCGATGTCGCACAGCATCGCGTCGATCATGACGATGCCGCAGAGGGCGAACACCACCGGAAGCAGATCGGCGGGCACGATCTCGATCCCGGGCAGCACCAGGACCACGGACAACGCGGCAATGGCGCAGCCCACGATCAAATTCTTCAGAAGCAGCCGATCGCGGGGCTGACTGCCGACGGAACCGGCGGCGTAGAGCAGCGCACCCGCCGGCGCCAGTACCACCAGAAGCAGTGCCAGTGGATGGACCAGCCAGGTCGCCACCGCCGCCTGCAGACAGAACCCGACCATGATGAAACGCTGAATGCGAGGATGCTCGGTCAGGTAGCGACCACGACCGGAGGGCATCGCACTGCGTGTGGCGCGGCGACGGCGGTGCAGCACGTAGACGAACATCGCGATGCTGAACGAAGCCCACACGGACAGCACGAGTCCCTCGAGCTCCCTTCCCAGCAGAAGCCCCGCCAGCAGCGTGCATCCCGCAACGTAGCAGCCCGACCAGAACGAGATGTACCCGCCCAGTGCGAAGGGTCTCGGTTGGCGATCGGCTTCCATTCCGCCAGTCTACGAATTCTCATTCCACTTCGGACGGATCGGCGACGAAGACGGGGATCTCGATCATCTCGGTGCCGGCCCCGTCGGTCCAGGTTCTCCAGCGATTCCGGGCGCGGAGCGTCTTGAACCAATCGCCGCCGGCCACGGGATTCAGATGATCCTCCAACAGGACGAGTTCGCCACGGGATTCGGCGATCTCGTCGAGCACCTGCAGAAACTCCTCGAAGCGTTCCAGCGTCGTCGTCACCGTCCAGGTGGCACCGAGATCCGCGTAGACGAACTGATCGTCCATGGTCGGAACCTGCGATGCATCACCCAGCAGCACGCCTTCGATCTCCAGCAGCGGGGGCGGTTCACCACTTCCACCGCCGGCTGCCGACGCCTCCAGGGCGGGATCGAGCAGATCGGCGGCGGATGCGTTGACCAGCAGGGTGGCATCGGTGCGCAGCGCCAGCAACCGAAGCATCGCCAGCATGTCGTCGTCGTTCGAGGCGGGCAGCACCAGCGCCAGCGGTTGCGGAGCCACCACGATGTCGTCCGTGGCCGCGGCACCGAAGATCCGTTCCCCCCCACCGCCTCCGATGACGTCACCACCGTCCACGCGACCGGTCCGGAAGGAGTCCATGGCGTTCGGATTCCGGGTGATCTGCGGCGCGTCGGCCGGAACAAAGATCTGCAGCGGATTGATCAGCACCAGTGCGGCGAGCAATCCCGTCGCGCACAGGATGACCGCGGCCGCCAAGGCAGGACGCCGCACCCATGCCAGCGAAACGGGAGGGCGATTGCGCCGCCGGTACTGGCCGGGGGACGGGGGCGAAAGCAGCGGTCGCGCAATCGCGCGCTCGATCTGGTGGTCGAGGTCGTCGGGAACCGGAGGATCCGCGAGCCCACCGGCCAGTCGACGGTGCCGACGCATGGCCTCCAGTCGGCGACCGAGTTCCGGGTCGACCCCGATCAGCTGCTCCACGACCGCCTGCTGCTCCGGGTCGAGCGTGCCGTCGACCCAGCCCAGCAGGAGTTCCTCATGGTGTGATTCGTGATCGCTCATGGCCCACCCGTTCCGCGTTCTTCCATTCGTTCGCACAGGGCACTCCGGGCCCTGAAGATTCTCGACTTGATGGTGCCCACGGGCACCCCGAATATCTCGGCCAACTGCACGTACTCGATGCCCTGCCGGTCCCGAAGCAGAATGAGCAGCCGCTGCTCCTCATCGAGCTGCCCCAGAGCCGCCTCCAGAGCCCGCAGATCGTCAACGTGTTCGACGTCCGCCGCCGGGCCGGGTTCCATGGATGCCAGTTGATTCCCGCGACTGGTCGAACGCTCCCCCGCTCCGTCGCCTGCAGGGGCATCCAGACTGGGATGGCGCCGCAATTTCTGCTTTCGAAGATGGCTCATGCAGGCGTTCACCGCGATCCGGTACACCCAGGTGCTGAATTTCGAACGTCGATCGAACCCCTCGAGTCCGAGGATGACCTTCACCATCACGTCCTGAGTCAGATCCGCAGCATCCTCGTGATGCCCGAGGGTCCTCCAGCAGATCGACCAGACTCTCGGCTTGAAGCAGGTCAGCAGATCCGCCATCGCCTCCTCATCCCCTGCGAACCATGCGTCAAGCAGGGTCTCCTCGGCGGACGAATCAAGATGATCTGGTTGTGAGCCTGGAGATGACATGACAATCGCATTCGCCCGTTTCGTGTAGAATGCCTCATTCTGGAGAGCAGGGTGAGAGCTTCGACGGAATCATCCTAGCCACCAAGTTCCAAGGTCCGGCCCGCCTTCACTGGACCGCACCCCAGGCCCCAGGAGCCCACGAACGATGGAATCCAGCGACCGGTACCAATCCCCCCTCCAGGCCCGCTACGCCTCACGGCCCATGCAGGAACTCTGGTCCGACCGCAACCGCTTCACGACCTGGAGGAGGCTCTGGCTTGCCCTGGCCAAGGGGGAGCAGGCGCTGGGCCTCGACATCACCGACGAACAGATCGCCGCGCTGGAAGCGAATCTGGACAATCTCGATCTGGAAGCCGCCCGAACCTACGAGGCCAAGTTTCGACACGACGTGATGGCCCATGTGCATGCGCTGGGCGACCAGGCGCCGGCGGCGCGGGGCATCATCCATCTCGGTGCAACCAGCCAGTTCGTCAACTGCAACACCGAACTGATCATCCTTCGTGATGCCCTCACGATGCTGGCCGGCAAGGTGGCGCGGGTCGTCCTCGCGCTGGGCACCTTCGCCGAGACCTGGAAGCATCTGCCCGTCCTCGGGTTCACGCACTACCAGCCCGCGCAACCGACGACGGTGGGCAAGCGGGCCACGGTCTGGGCCCAGGATTTCGCGATGGCGTTGGAGGACATCGAACATCGGGTCGAGACCATGCGCTTCCGCGGCGTCAAGGGAGCAACCGGGACCCAGGCCTCCTTCCTCGCGCTGTTCGACGGTGATCACGACAAGGTCGAGGAACTCGATCGGTTCGTCACCGAACAGATGGGATGGAGCGCCGACCGCCGCTTCCCGGTGACGGGACAGACCTATCCACGACTGCTCGACGCACAGATACTCGCCTCGCTGGCGCTGGTGGCCTCCGCCGCCCACCGGCTCGCGACGGATGTCCGCCTGCTTGCCAACCGACGGGAAGTCGAGGAACCGTTCGAGTCGACCCAGATCGGATCGTCCGCCATGGCGTACAAGCGAAACCCCATGCGAAGCGAACGCATCTGTGCGCTGTCACGCTTCGTCATGAATCTTCCGTCCAATGCGTACCAGACCGCCGCGGTGCAATGGTTCGAACGGACCCTGGACGATTCCGCCAACCGGCGACTGGTCCTTCCGGAAGCCTGCCTGGCCCTGGATGGAACCCTCGACCTGCTGATCAACATCACCGACGGCATGATCGTCCATGAACCGGTCATCACCGCCAATCTGATGTCGGAACTGCCCTTCATGATGACCGAGGACCTCCTCATGGCGGCGGTCCAGGCCGGTGGAGACCGTCAGGAACTCCACGAAGCGATCAGATCCCATTCCATGGAGGCGGCGGGATCGGTGAAGCAGGGCGGCCCGAACGACCTGCTCGATCGCCTGCGAACCGACGAACAGTTCGCGGGACTGGACCTGGAGACCCTGGCGGATCCCGGCCTGTTCGTGGGCCGTGCACCCCAGCAGGTGGACCATTTCATCCGCGAGGTGGTCGATCCCATCGCCACCCGCTGGAGCGCCGCGGCGACGAATCAGGTCGAACTTCGGGTCTAGAACCCGAAATATGGCGGCAAAACACGTACATACACCGAACAAAGGGGCCTTTTTACGCCTTCATGTGGGCAAAAACAGGGCTCATCGCCGATACTGGGTCAACAGGGCCGGAGCGGAACACCAGTTTCGTCTTGAACGGCCGGTCAAGGACCAGATGTCTCGTTTCCTACCGAGGGCCGATCCATGGAATCATACGAACGACTGAAGAAACTCGTCGAAGAAGTCGCGGACGACGTCGCAAAGTGCGGTGGTGGCAACAAGGCCGCCGGAACCCGTGTCCGCAAATCGATGCAGGAGATCAAGGCTGCCGCTCAGGACGTCCGCAAGGCTGTCCTGGAAGCACGCGACTGATATCTCTTCAAATGGCATTTTGAACACGTCGAGAGCCTCTCTCGGCGTGTTCTGCCATTTTGGTCGATCCACGCGACGTGACGAACGGTGCAATGGCTCTTATGCTGCCAGCTGCAAGGAACGACCCATGCCATCGGAACTGCTGTTCGACATCTCGAATATCGATCTCGACGCGGTCGCCTACGACAGCGAAGCGATCTCCAAGTTCAATCCCCAATCGGGAGACATGTGTCAGCTCGACCACGTGATCTGGATCGACGACTCCTTCACCAAGGCCGTGGGCGTGAAGCATGTCCGTGACGACGAGTTCTGGGTTCCGGGCCATATTCCGGGACGCCCCCTGCTTCCCGGAGTCATCATGATCGAAGCGGCCGCTCAGGCGAGCAGCATGCTGTATCAGCTTCGACTCAACGCCGACGAATCGAGCTTTCTCGGATTCACACGATGCGACAATTGTGTATTCCGTGGTCAGGTCGTCCCCGGCGATACGCTGCACATCCTCGTTCGCGAACATGATTTCCGTCGCCGGCGATTCACCTGCGACGCCCAGGGCATCGTCGACGGGAAGCTGGTCTTCGAAGTCCGTATCACCGGCATGAAGATCTGAGGGCGGCGGGCAGCGAACACGGCACCGGTCCACCCGGTGCCTCCGCCGGATGTGCATCCACCAGAAGGCCTTCGATTCCATGAACCCCACACCCCTCACCTTCGCACCGATCCTCAAATCCAAGGTCTGGGGGGGAACCGGTCTCGCCGGTTTCGGCAAGGACCTCGGGACGATGCAGACCGTCGGGGAATCATGGGAGCTTGCGGACCTTCCTGACAGCATCCCGGAAGGCCGGTCGATCGTGGCCGAGGGACTCCTGGCCGGGAAGACGCTGCACGCCCTGCTGGAAGAGGACCCTTCCTGGATCATGGGTGACGCCCGACTCTCCGACCAAGGCGGNTTCCCCCTGCTGATCAAGTATCTGGACGCCAGAGAGAACCTTTCGATGCAGGTGCACCCCGACGAGGCGTGGGTCGCGGCTCATCCCGGTGATCACCTGAAGACGGAGTCGTGGATCGTCCTGCATGCCGAACCCGGGGCCGTGCTCTACAAGGGTGTCCGTGACGGTGTCACACCGGAACGGTTCGCCGCCGCCATCGACGACGGNACCGTGGTCGAACTCGTCGAATCGGTTCCGGCCCGGATCGGAGACTGCCACGATCTGCCCAGTGGAACCTGCCACGCCCTGGGAGCCGGCATCCTCGTCGCCGAGATCCAGACCCCGAGNGACACCACTTTCCGGGTCTTCGACTGGGGACGAACCGACCGAACGCTTCATGTCGAACAGGCGCTGCACTGCATCGATTTCCAATCCGTGACACCGACCACACCACCGTCGACGTTCGAACGGGACGGCGTCCGGATCACCGAGTTGTCCCGTACCGATCACTACTGGATCGATCGGATCGAGACGACCGCACCGAGCACCGTCCGTCTGGGATCCGGTCGTGCACCGGAAGTCCTCATGATGCTGTCCGGAGACGGAACCCTCGGACCGGACATCTCCGTGGGCGCGGGGCGAACCGCTCTGCTGCCCGCCGCGCTCGGACCGATCGAGGCGGCCTTCTCCGCCGGAGCGTCGATGCTGCGCGTCATGCTGCCGCAGCGCGACTGAGCACGGCTTCCACACCCTTCACGCTGCAATTATCGGCCTTNAAAAGGGTTTCAAGATTTCNNNNACCGGTTCCCGATGTANTGNCCTGACCTGACCNGAGTGGCCCCCCGGGGCCGATGACCGACCATGCATATCGAACCGACCAATCCACTGCTGCTGCATGCATCATTGCGCTCCGGCACCCCCGCAACGCCGACCGCGCTGCGTCCTCCCTCCGTCACCGGCACCCCGGTCGCGGCACGNGTGCACGTGATGCCGGAGTTCGATGGCGGCTCCNTTCCGGTGAAGCCGGGAGCCTTTTCCATGTACACCCGCGCGGCCGACCGCGTCGAGGCCGCGATCCAAACGCAGCTCGGACGGACGGTCGACGTCCAGGCCTGATTCAGTAGCTCTTGCCCCAGACCACGCGTCGCGGGCTCGGCTTGCCGCTGAACGGACACGTGCCGGGTTCGGGATCGTCGTCGATCGGCTCGCACAACACGGTGACGCCGAGTTCGGACTTGATCTGCTCCTCGAGTGCACGATCGCCACAGAAGTGCGTCATGGCAAAGCCGGCNTGGATCGGCGTGGGATCGCCGTCCGGTGCCGTGAACCATTCCGTGAACTCCTCCCGNGTGTCGATCTCGCGGGTGTGGTCCTCACGATGCGCCAACGCACGGTCGTAGAGACCCTGCTGCATCTCCTCGAGCATCGAGACCACCTCCTCGAGGAAGCGGACCCGAGCCACGCTCTCCTTCTCCTTGGCGGGCCGGTCACGCCGGGCCATGAAGACCGAATCCTCGGCCATGTCACGGGGACCGACTTCGAGTCGGATGGGAACCCCCTTCTTGACCCATGACCAGGTCTTCTCTCCACCGCGGATGTCCCGATCGTCGATCTCGACCTCGATGGTCCGTCCCGCATACCGGATGCCGCGAAGATCCCTGGCCAGCGTCCGGCAGTATTCCATGACGGCCTCGGGATCGTCGGCCTTGAAGGTGATGGGAAGGATCACGACGTGGGCGGGCGCGAGTCGTGGCGGCAGGACCAGACCGTCATCGTCGGAATGGGTCATGATGAGTCCCCCGATCAGCCGGGTCGACACCCCCCAGGACGTCGTCCAGCAATGGACCCGTTCACCCTGGTCGTTGAGGTAGACGATGTCCTGGGCCCGGGAGAAGTTCTGACCCAGGAAGTGCGACGTCCCCGCCTGCAGGGCCTTTCGATCCTGCATCATGGCCTCGATGCAGAGGGTGTCGTCGGCGCCCGGGAACCGCTCCGCTTCGGTCTTGCGTCCGCGGAGGACGGGCATGGCCATCCAGTTGTCGCAGAAGTCCGCGTAGACATCCAGCATGCGACGGGTGTGCTCGACGGCCTCCTCCGACGTNGCGTGGGCGGTGTGGCCTTCCTGCCAGAGAAACTCGGCGGTCCGCAGGAAGAGCCTGGTCCGCATTTCCCACCGGACGACGTTGGCCCACTGGTTGATCAGCAGGGGAAGGTCACGATACGACTCGATCCAGCGCGAGAATGCCTCGCCGATGATCGTCTCGGACGTCGGCCGGACCACCAGCGGCTCATCGAGTTCACCCGCGGGCACGAGTCCACCGTCCGGTCCGGCTTCGAGCCGATGGTGCGTGACGACNGCGCACTCCTTGGCGAACCCCTCNACGTGTTCTGCCTCCTTCTCCAGGAACCGCTTGGGAATGAAGAGGGGAAAGTACGCATTGCGATGTCCGGTGTCCTTGAACATCCCGTCCAGGACCCGCTGGCACTGTTCCCACAGTGCGCAGCCCCAGGGCTTGATGATCATGCAACCGCGGACGGGCGATGCTTCCGCGAGATCGGCGGCCTTGACGACCTGCTGATACCACTCGGGATAGTTCTCGCTGCGAACGGGCGTAATGGCGGTCTTCACCTTGGCTGACATGGGGGGAAGTATACGGGTTCCCATGAAAACGAGGCTGCCCGACCGTCCTCCTATAATCACCGGTCCATGTACGACTCCACCGCTGAGCAACCGACTGGCCTGCATGCCGCCCGGACCATCGCCGGGGACATCAAGATCGCCCACAGCGTCTTCGCCCTCCCGTTCGCCCTGCTGGCCGCCTTCATGGCCGGAGGATCCGAGGTGGGCGGGATCCAGTGGGGCCCGTTCCTGATCGCCCTGCTGCTGGTGGCCGTCGCCATGATCTGTGCGAGGACGGTCGCGATGCTGGCGAATCGCCTCTTCGACCGCCATATCGATGCGTTGAATCCCCGAACCGCCGGCCGGGCGCTTCCCAGTGGACGTCTGGGGACCGAGCAGGCCCTCGGATCGATCGCCATCGCAAGCGTGGTGTTTCTCCTGACGTGCCTGGGCTTCCTCTGGCTGTCCGGCAACCCCTGGCCGATCATGCTGGGCGTACCGGTGCTGCTCTGGATCAGCCTGTACCCGCTCGCCAAACGGTTCACACCTCTGTGCCACGCCTGGTTGGGATCGTCCCTGGCGCTCAGTCCGCTTGCGGCCGCACTGGCCGTTGCCCCCGATTCGCTGGTTCAACTGCCTGCACTGTGGTGCCTGGCCGCCATGGTGCTGGCCTGGGTGACGGGCTTCGACATCCTGTACGCACTGCAGGACGTGGAGATCGATCGAACGCAGGGCCTGCACAGCATGCCTTCGCGCTGGGGCGTCCGGCGTTCCATGTGGATCAGTCGCGGACTCCATCTCGGCGCCATCGGACTGCTCGTGCTGGCGTGGTGGATGACACCGGGGTTCCGATACGTGTTTCTCGGGGGCATCGTGGCCGCAACCGCCCTGCTCGTCTGGGAGCACGCGATCATCGCCCGGTACGGAACCGATCGGATCACGATGGCCTTCTTCACCCTGAACGGAATCGTGAGCTGCCTGCTGGGCCTGACCGGTGTGATCGACGTGCTCTCCGCGGGCTAGACGTCACCGGACTCCGGCTCCTCGTGCCGGTTCGACCAGAAGTAGATCTGCAGCGACAGCACCGCGAAGATGGAGACCAGGACGGCCAGCTGGAACAGCCCCAGACCGCATCCGACTCCAACCGCGGCCGCAACCCAGATGCACGACGCGGTGGTCACTCCGTGCACGCGTCCGCGGGCCTGGATGATCGTGCCGGCACCGATGAAACCAATGCCCCCGACGATGCCCGCGATGACACGACTGGTGTCCAGACGAAGCGTGGATTCGATCCCACCCTGCTGTTCCGCGGCGTAGATCCCCTCCATCGCACCGATGCCCGCCAACGTGAACGCCGCGGAACCGAGGCTCACCATCATCATGGTGCGGAGACCGGCGACCTTGCCCTTGGATCGCCGTTCCCAACCGATCACCGCCCCGAGGAAGATGGCCAGAAACAGCCGAAGCACCATGTCCCAGAAGGAGAGTTCCATCGGTGAAGTATGGCGCCGAACTCAGCGTGGGGTCGGAAGCGTGCTGCGGAATCTGCGACTTGCGAAGACCGACAGCGGCAGAAACCGACTTCCGGCCACCAGCACCCTGTAGAAGAGGCCCGGGATGCAGACGGCACGATTGCGGGAAACGGCCCGGTCCGCGTCCCGGACCACCCGGTCGACGTCCAGCAGCATGAACCGGGGCAGCCGGAAGACCTTCTCCTCCACCCCGATGTTGCGGAAGAACTCGGTGCGGGTGTAGCCGGGACACAATGCCGTCATGTGCACGCCGGTGTCGTGCAACGAGGCGTGCATCGATCGGGAGAATGCAAGCACGAACGCCTTCGCCGGTCCGTAGAGGCTGCTGGGCGTCAGGTGCAGGAAGGATGCCACGGAAGCCACGTTGACCACCCGCCCCCAACCGCGTTCGATCATGCCGGGCATGAAGGCATGCGAGAGCTCGACCACTCCTTCCAGCAGGATGTCGAGGAAGGCATCGTGCCGGCTCCAGGGTGCCTCGAGAAAGTCCTGATCCAGTGCGTAGCCCGCGTTGCTGACGAGGTAGTCGATCGACAGATCCCGATCGGTGACGGCCCCGATCAGGTCCCGCGCTCCTTCCGGCCGCGCGATGTCCATGGGAAGTTCCAGCACGTCGACACCGTGCTGCGAGCGGAGCGTCTGGGCGAGCATGGCCAGCCGGTCGGCCCGTCGGGCCGTGACGACCAGATCGAACCCCCGGGACGCAAGCAGCCGGGCGTACGCCTCGCCGATGCCCGACGATGCACCCGTGATCAACGCTCGGCGACTCGGTTCGGACATTCGCCCGCCTTTACTGGGAGAAGATCACCGTGGAATAGGGGCCGATGTTGATCTCGGCGGAATAGCCCATGCCGTCCCAGGGGACAGCCTCGGCGTTCAGATCCACCGTCCCCCAGTTCGAGAACGAACCGTCGTAGGACGCGGCATCGCTGTTGAACCGGACGTACCAGGTACCGCCCTGCGGCAGTCCGATGCGGTAGCCGGTGCGACCGGATACGCCGAAGTTCGCCGCGACCACGACGTCGTCACCCGCTCCTCCGTTGGCGAATCGATGCCAGGCCACGATCTTGTCGGTGTTGTTCTGATGGAAGAAGTTCGTACCGCCTCCCCGCAGCCCCTCGGTGTTGCCCCAGAAATTTCGACGCAGGGAGATGAGATCCTTGTACATCTGCACGATGCCGGAATAGGTGCCGGCCCGCGACCAGTCGAGCGAGATCCAGTCGTCCCAGGCTCCGTCCTCGAGGAACTCCTGACCCATGAAGAGCATGGGGACCCCGGGGGAGGTGAACATGACCGCCGCACCGAGCGTCGAGCGCTTCTTCGCGTACCAGCTGTCGGCACAACCGGGACAGATGTCCTCCACGAGTCGCTGCTTGCCGTTGCCGGCCGCGACCTCGTCGTGCGATTCGGTGAAGATGATCCGCTTGAAGGCATCCCCGCTGTACTGATAGGTGACGCAGGACCGGACCGTGTCCATGTCACGCTCTGCGTCGGACCCTGCGGTCAGCACGCTCCGCAGCGGATGCACGAAGGCCGCATCCCACTGGGCGTCGAAGCCCGCCCCGCCGGCACCGGTGCCGTTCGTGATCTCCTGGTTGAGGTCCATGTCCTCGGACGTCGAGAACTTCCAGGGCTGGGTGGCGTCGATCTCGTTGTTGATCCACTGCAGCAGCCCCCATCCCTCGGGAATCGACTCCCCGTCGTCGGTGCGATGGATCCACTTGGTGGCATCGACCCGGATGCCGTCCATCTGGTATTCCTGCAGCCAGTACAGCACGTTGTCGCGGATGTACTGCCGGACCTCGCCGCGTCCGTAGTCCGGACGCGGCCCCCAGGGCGTCTGCGCCCGGGAGTCCTGGTAGAAGTAGATGCCGCCGTTGCCGTCGGTGTTCCACCCGTCGAACTGCCAGAGATCGAGATCGGACGGACCGAGATGGTTGTAGACCACATCGGCCAGCACGGCGATGCCGCGGGCGTGGGCCTGTTCGACGAACCACTTGAAGTCGCCGGGCGTGCCGTAGTGGCTTTCGACGGCGAAGGGATACGAGGGGTTGTAGCCCCATGAGACATCGCCGGGAAACTCCACGAAGGGCATGAGTTCGATCGCATTGATGCCCAGGTCGGCCAGGTAGTCCAGGCGAGCCGTGACTTCCTGGATGTTGCCCGGTGCGTAGGACCCGAAGCTCCCGATGTGCAGTTCGTAGATCACCAGATCATTGAACGACGGCATGAAGAAGGTGTCCCCGGACCAGGNATAGTTTCCGGAATCGTAGATGATCGAGTTGCCCGTCGAGTTGGTGACGCGCCTGGCGTAGGGATCGTTTCGCCAGTACCAGTTGTCGCCGTTGCGGATGACGAACTTGTACTGGTCGCCGGGCATGGCGCCCGGAACGTCGGACGACCAGAATCCGTTTCCTTCGCTCCAGAGCTGGTGGGCCAGGAAGTCCCAGCCGTTGAAGTTCCCCGCGACGGTGACTTCGTTGGCGTTGGGCGCCCAGACCCGGAACTGGGTGCCGTCGTCGCGGACGCAACCGGCCCCGAGAAAGGCGTCGACCATCGCGCCGCCGAGATCCATGTTCCGACCCCACGGGTTGTCTCCGGTCCCCCCGTCGCCGGCATCGATCAGCACCATGAACTGGGACCAGTCCTCGACCGAAAGATCACCGTCGGCCTCGATCATCACGAAGAGGTTCGACGCGTCGTTGGACACCTCGACCCGGACGATGTCCAGACAGCCGTCCGCGAACACATCCCCCACCGTGTCGTCGTAGACCAGTCCGGTGCCGCCTTCGGTCGTGATCGTGTAGGAAAGGAACGGACCGGCAACCGACTGCACGTACCACCAGGGCGTGGCCTGTTGCGGATTGCTCAGGTGGTCGACCCCCGGATCACCGTCCCCGGGGCCGGTCGACGCCACGTCGAAGAGGATGGAATCCCCCGCGTCCACACCGATTCGTTCCAGTGGGATGGTCACCCGGATGATGCCTGAATAGGCATCGATCAGATTCGGATCCCAGCCGTCGTACTGCTGCCACCCTCCCGCGCACGATCCCCATTCCTGGATCACCTGCAGCAGGTCGCTGACATTGACGGTGCCGTCCGAGTTCAGATCCGGTTCCGAACCACCCCAGCCCGCGATGACCGCAAGCAGGTCACCGACGTCCACGGCGCCCGATCCGTCGATGTCCGAACCGCAGGCGGCGTTCTCGTAGGACCACTGCTGCGTCCAGCCCGGCGAGGAGTCGAAGTACGGAACCGCACCCATGCCTCCTCCCCAGGACTGGGCGGAGGCCTGACCGCCGAGACAGACAAGGGCGAGAACCGTCGGAATGCGAATCGACATCTGCATGCAGTACTCCATCATGGCGATCGGAATCGACCGAATACCACCCCCCAACAGAGTATACGAGACCCGCTGTTACTCGATGCAGCCCCAGTCACCGATGACCTGCAGGAGGTCGGCGACGTCGACCCGACCGTCGCCGGTGATGTCGCTGGCGCACTGCACCGGTGGCAGACAGGGGTCGGCATCCTCGCAGCTGGTGCCGTCACCGCCGTATTCACCACCGTAGAAGGCGCAGACGTCGGACGGGACGGTCAGGCATGCGACGGAGTCGCCCGACGTCACGCAGCAGGTTCCCAGCACGGTCACGCACGGCTTGGCCGATGCCCCGCTCTCGAAGAACTGATTCCCGGGCAGGGCGTTGAAGTCGACGGAACGCGGATCGCCCAGATTGTCGCCTCCGTAGATGCCGGCGAGCACCTGGTTGGAGATGAAGTCGTGGCCGGCGGCGTTGATCATCGCCGACACGCTGGCGGAGGTGACCTGAATCCCCTCTCCGTCCCAGTCGAACAGATAGAGCGGAATCGCGATCTCCACACCGGTCTCACCCGTCAGGTCGCCCTCGGCTCCACAGTCGATGCCCGTACCTCCGGAAACACCGCCGATGTTCGAGTTGTCGACCGCAATGGACAGCCCCTTGGCGGAGATCAGAGCCCCGTCGGCTCCCGCGGCACCGGATCCGAGGAACCCGCCGTATCCGCCCCCGTCGGTCCGGAGTTCCGCGTAGTTCGCGAAGAACTCCATTGCGCCGTCGGCNTCGACGCCGCAGGTG
Source organism: Phycisphaerae bacterium (assembly GCA_002591705.1). Next base: position 17,266 of record PAAB01000056.1, on the reverse strand, counting down.
ATGGTGATCCACATATCGGCCTCGAAGCCCACGTCGAAGGTCAGGCCGTTGCCGCTTCCGTCGTCACCCATCCGGTTCAGACCGCCGAAGTCGACGTCGGAGTTGTCGCCGCGGAGACGGTTCTGCCCGCCTTCACGGCAGTCGATGAAGACTTCCAACTTGTTGAAGTTGGTCTCGAGGTTCCCCCCGAGGAAGAGGTAGAGGTTGCCGTTGGCGACGGTTGCGCTGCCGAAGTTGAGTTCGGAGCCGATCGCCAGTCCGGGATCGGGATTGTCGTTGTTTCCGAAGNTGGTCGACGTGTTCTGGATGGTGCCGGCAAGCGTGTTCTCGTACTGACCGTCGGTGACCTGGCTCATTGCCGATGCGCAGAGAACCGTGGTGGCGGTGCACGCCAGTGCAAAAGTCTTCATCTGATCCCTCTCCATGTGTTTCTTCCTGGCTTCACGGGACTTGCCGTCCCATTTCATTGACCATTCATCCTAAAGCAAGAACGGTTGTCAATGAAGCAAAAAGAGAACAGATCGGAGCCCAAATCATTCCTGAGGGACCGGTAAACAGTGTTTTCAGCGAGCCAGAGAGCCCATGGGATCCCAGGCCGGCAGCACGATCGGATCGGTGTCCAGAGCCGCCTGCAGTTCCTCGGGAAGATCGGATCGCCGGGCCGCGATCTCGAACATGTGCTCGTTGAACCAGGAGTCGTTCATGACCTGGAATCCCTTGCGGCCGACCTTCTCGTCACCCCAGGAGTTCTCCACCCGCCATCGTCGCGGGGCTCCGTCGACGACGTCGACACCCGTGAAGAGCATGGCATGGGTCATGAGGGTTTCGTGGTAGTCGAGACGACCGCCCTTGTCGAGATCGAACGGCACGTCGTAGAGGTTCTCGAGGTCGTACAGCTTCGCATCCCAGATGCCGATGTCCCGTCGGAACATCTTGCCCACATCGCATCCGAACCAGACCGGCTCTCCACGCTCCAGCACGGTTCGCGTGATGTCCTTCATGACCTCGATCTCGACATTGAGATAGAGCACCGGCTCGCCGCCGACCACGTTTCCGAGATGTTCGACGGTGTAGGTTCGACCGTAGGGGCTCGACTCCCTCGCATCGTGCACGATGCAGACGAAGTCGTCCAGGGGCAGATCGACGTAGGTCTCGACGAACTGCTGGGGCGTCATGCGTCCCGCCCGGTGGAACTTCTTGTCCTTGTCGTTCCACTGCCAGTCGAAGTCCGAGGGTGGAGTCCCCAGATGGATGCACAGGACCCGCCAGATGTGCTCGAGCAGCCCGTCCTTCAGGGACCGGATCGCCTCGGGGCCATCACCGCGTTCGTGGGCGGACCGGAGGTGCCGTGCCCCCTGACGGAGCATGCCGCAGAGGATGACGTTCATCCGGCGGGTGCAGGACGAACTCTGCGTCTCGGGCATGGCGGATTTGGGCACCAGACCGTGCTTGCGGACGATGTTCATGAACATGTTCCACTGTCCGCCGTCATCGAGGGGCCGGTCCAGCAGGAACGAGACGGCCCGATCGTCGATCGGACGGTCGCACGTCGTGATGATCGCCTCGTAGAAGTAGTTGGCCCGCTCGAACTTGTCCCAGAAGAGGGTGTAGTTCTGACTGAACTCGAACTCCTTGAGGTTCATCTTCTTCATCGCCCCGGGCCGCATGAGGTTCAGGGCGGCGAACATCCAGCAGCGACCCGACTGCCGCTGGTTGGTGACCTTCCAGTCGTCGAGCAGCGTCGAGAAGGTGTAGTCCAGGCCCGCCACGATCGACCGATCCATCGCGACGTCGTCGACGGTCGTCTGGCTGACGGCGTTCTGGGCGAGCTTCCACTTCGGATTCGCCTCGAATCCACTGCGGAGTTCACTGATCCGGCCGTCGTCCAGGGTGCCGGTGGTCGGGTTCGATTCGGTCGACATGGTCGTCATGGCTGGGTTCTCCAATAGTGCCGAGGCACCATCATAGTCAACGCCCGATGGGACGCAGGCGACAAAAAGAAGACCCGCAACGCGAGTTGCGGGCCCTCCCTTTCGGGTCGTGCCGGAAAGTTGTCGTCGTGGCGAAGGATTACTCGTCCTCCTTCACCTCGTATTCGGCGTCGATGACGTCGTCGTCGGCACCGGCCGTCGACTCGCCGCCATCGGCGGCTGCGTCACCGGCGGGTGCGTCCGCCGCCGAAGCCTCGTAGACGGCCTTTCCGAGTTCGGTCGCAGCATCGTTGAGCTGCTTGAGGGCCGCCTCGATCGCCGGCTTGTCGTCCTCCTTGAGCTTNGACTCGAGNTTNGANAGNGACGANTCGATGGANGNNCGTGCTTCGGCGGAGACCTTGTCNCCGTGCTCCTCGAGCTGCTTGCGAACCTGNTAGGCGANCTGTTCGCCCTGGTTCTTGAGCTCGATGAGCTCCCGACGCGACTTGTCGTCGGACGCGTGCGCCTCGGCCTCCTCCTTCATCCGGTCGATCTCGCCCTTGTCCAGACCGGACGAACCGGTGATCTGGATGTTCTGGGACTTGCCGGTCGCCTTGTCGGTNGCGGACACGTTCAGAATGCCGTTGGCGTCCAGGGCGAACTCCACTTCGATCTGCGGCATGCCGCGGGGCGCCGAGGGGATGTCCGTGAGATCGAACTTGCCCAAGGTCCGGTTGTCACGTGCGAACTCGCGTTCGCCCTGCAGCACGTGGATCGTGACCGACGTCTGGTTGTCGGCCGCGGTCGAGAAGGTCTCCTTCCGGGAGGTCGGAATGGTGGTGTTCTTCTCGATCAGGGAGGTCATGAGTCCACCGAGGGTCTCCACACCGAGACTCAGCGGCGTGACATCCAGCAGCAGCACATCCTTGACGTCGCCCTGGAGGACACCGCCCTGGATGGCGGCACCGACGGCGACGACCTCGTCCGGGTTGATCGAACGATCGAGTTCCGCGGTGGAGAAGACGTCCTTGGCGATCTCCTGCACCTTGGGGATGCGGGTCGAACCGCCGACCATGACCACGTCCGCGATGTCGGACGGGCTGAGGCCGGCGTCCTTGAGTGCGGTCCGGCNGGGATCGCCGATCCGGTTGAAGAGATCGCCCGCGATCTCCTCGAAGGTCGCCCGGCTGATGGTGCACTGGAGGTGCTTGGGCCCGTTGGCATCCGCGGTGATGAACGGCAGGTTCACCGAGGTCTCGAGCTGCTGCGACAGCTCGCACTTGGCCTTCTCGGCGGCCTCCTTCAGTCGCTGCAGCGCCATCGCATCGTCACGGATGTCGATGCCCTCGGTCTTGCGGAACTCCTCGGCGATGTGGTCGATGAGCACCTGATCGAAGTCGTCGCCGCCGAGGTGGGTGTCGCCGTGGGTGGACAGCACCTCGAAGACACCGTCTCCGATGTCCAGGATCGAGATGTCGAACGTACCGCCACCGAGGTCGAAGACCGCGATCTTGGAGTTCGTCTTCTTCTCGAGCCCGTAGGCCAGCGCGGCCGCGGTCGGCTCGTTGATGATCCGCTCGACCTTCAGGCCGGCGATCTCGCCGGCGTCCTTGGTCGCCTGACGCTGCGCGTCGTTGAAGTATGCGGGGACGGTGATGACCGCCTTGTCGACGGACTCGCCCAGGTACTCCTCCGCGATNCGCTTGAGCTCGCGAAGGATCATGGCCGAGATCTCCGGGGGCGTGTAGTCCTTGCCCTGCACGGAGACCGAGACCAGTTCGCTGGGCCCACCCGAGATCTCGTAGGGGACCAGCTTCTCCTCGGACTGGACTTCATCGTGTCGGCGGCCCATGAAACGCTTGATCGAAAAGACCGTGTGCTTCGGGTTGGTCACCTGCTGGTGCCGGGCCGGCTCGCCCACGAGACGATCACTCTTGTCCGTGAACGCCACCACCGAAGGGGTGGTGCGGTTGCCGGAGGCGTTGATCAGCACCTTGGGCTGATCACCTTCCATGACGGCCAGGACCGAGTTCGTCGTACCGAGGTCAATACCAATGATCTTGCTCATGAGAATGCTCCTTCCAGCCGCCCTGACTGCCTTTGGCCGGCGGCTGTTGATCATGTTGCAATCATCATGCCAGTGGAAACGGCTTTCATCGCCCTTCTGGACGGTGAAAATGGCCTCCGGGAGCGTTCCATGGCTTCATCCTCGACGAGCCGGGGTTCCAACCTGCCAGAATGACTGCCTTGAAGCCCTTTCCGGGGTGGTAGGATCGCCGCATGGTGCCTTNACAACGGCCATTGCAGCCTCTGTGCATCGGGGGAATTCGACTCGATTCCCCCGCCCTGCTGGCCCCCATGGCCGGCCACTGCGATCTGCCGTTTCGACGGCTCTGCCGGGAGCATGGCGGGGTGGGCCTCGCCAGTACCGATCTGCTGAACTCGCACAGCCTGCTTCGCGGTTCCCCCCGGGCCCTGGCCCTGGCGGCAACCTGCGAGGAGGATCAGCCGCTGTGCATGCAGCTCTACGGAAACGCCGAGGATCCGCTGCCGGATGCCGCCCGGTGGGCCGTGGATCACGGGGCCGTCATCATCGACATCAACATGGGCTGCCCCGTCGACAAGGTGGCCAAGAAGAACGGCGGATCGCTCCTGCTGTGCGATCCCGATTCGACGGTTCGACTCGCCCGTCGCATCGTGGACGCGGTGACGCCGTCCACGGGAACTCCCGTCACTGCCAAGATCCGTCTCGGCTGGGACGACTCCCGACTTGTCGGCGCCGAACTCGCCCGGCGACTGGAGGACATCGGCATCGCCGCGATCACCGTCCACGGACGAACCACCGAGATGCGTTTCAAGGGCTGCGTCCGCCTGGAAGGAATCGCCGAGGTGAAGTCCGCCGTGGATTCGATCCCCGTCATCGGCAACGGGGACATCAGCTGCGCCGCCGACGCCCTGCACATGGTGGAGACCACCGGATGCGACGGGGTCATGGTTGCACGCGGCGCCTTGCGGCGTCCGTGGATCTTCGAACAGATCCGATCCCTGCTGATCGATGGCGTCGAGCGGCCCGACCCGAGCTTTCGTGAGCGGATCGACTGCATCGAACGCCATCTGGATCTGATCCTCGAGCATCAGGACGAACGCATGGTCCTGCACCGACTCCGCAGCGGCATCGCCCGGTACGGCAAGACCATGGGCCACGTCAAACCCCTCAAGGAGCGGATCCGCAAGGCGTCATCCAGCAAGGAGATCCGTGCGGCCCTGCACGACTGGCGGGATCACGTTCCCGAATGGGAGCTGGAAGCCGCCCTGGCCTGAACTCACCCGGCGATGACGCTTCCCATCCTGAAGATCGGCAGCAGCAGCGCGATCGCAACCGCACCCACCAGCAGTCCCATCGCGACGATGAGCACCGGCTCCAGGAGCGAGGTGCTCTTCTTGATGGCGAGATCGAGTTCCTCCTCGCTGTACTCCGCCACCCGTTCGAGCACTTCGGGCATTCGTCCGGACCGCTCCCCGGCGGCGATCATCGATGCGATGTTCGCAGGGACGTCCGGACTCTCCTCGAAGGCCTGGCTCAGTCGCCGACCGTCACGCACGTGGTCCTCCATGCCCGACCACACCCGGTCGAACACGACGTTGGGCGTCACCATTCGACACGCGTGGATGGCATCCATCAGATTGACTCCCGCCCCCAGCAGCGTCGACATGGTGCGCGTCGACCGGGTGACGTAGAGATTCACGTGGATGTTCCGGAGCACCGGGGTGCGAAGCTTCAACCAGTCCAGCCAGCCCCGACCGGTGGACGTGCGCGGCAGCACCATCATCGTGACGAGCAACGCGACCAGCACGGGAACGTAGTACATCCATCCCTCGACCGCGAAGGTCCCGATCGACATCAACACCTTCGTGGGGCCCGGCAGCGCTGCCGAGCGCATCTCGTAGATCCGGGCGAACCGGGGCAGGATGAAGGCCACCAGGAAGGCGACCACCAGAAATCCAGACCCGAGCATGAACCCCGGATAGAGCATCGCACCCCGGACCTGNCGCTTCGTACGCAGTTCCTTCGACAGGTAGTCGCTGATCCTGGACAGCATCAACGCGGTGGTTCCCGACAGTTCCGCGGCCTGCAGCAGGCTCACCATGACGCTCGGGAAGACCTGCGGCCAGCGGCCCAGGGCCTCCGACAGTGGTGCACCACCGCAGACATCCTCCCGCACCGACTCGAGTACGTGCCTGAACTCGCTGCGTCGCGCCTGCGAGGCGATGGCCCCCAGGCCTTCGGGAAGCGGAACGCCCGTCTCGAGCATGACGGACAACTGCTGAGCGAACGAGACCACGTCGGATCGCCCGATGCGCTTGAGTCCCTGACCGACCCGCACCTCCTCGACATCGAGATCCGGCAGCGTGCCGGCGGATCCCGAGGCGATGGACNTGACGAAGAGCCCTTCGGCACGCAGATGGGTCGCGACGTCGTCGCGATCGCGGGCGGTGATCGATCCGGTGACGGGCTCCCCCGTCGCGTTCCGTGCCCTGTAGGCGAATGTTGAATCACTTCGACTGATCATCACGGCCACCTCAGAGCCTCGTCGCACAGAGCACTTCGTCCGGCGTCGTCAATCCGGCGGCGACCTTCTGCAGGCCGTCCTCCCAGAGCGACATGAAATCCATTTCACCCAGCATCCCGCGGAGAGCCTGCAGCGTCGCCCCGGCGGCGACACCGTCGAGGAACGGTTCGTTCGGAATCAGGAGCTCGAAGATGCCNAGACGTCCGGCGAATCCGGTTCGACGGCAGTGGCTGCAGCCGGCACCGCGCTGCGCACCCTCGATGTCGCGACAGGCACGCAGAATCGCCTCCGAGGTCCGATCGTCCGGCGCCCACGGTTCGGCGCAGTTGGGACAGATCTTGCGGACCAGCCGCTGGGCNAGCACGCCCCGCAGGGTGGCCGCGACCAGATACGGCTCGATGCCGAGGNTGCACANCCTCGTGACCGCGCTGGGNGCATCGTTGGTGTGCAGCGTCGANTAGACCAGATGTCCGGTNAGGGCGGCCTGGGTGCAGATCGATGCGGTCTCCGCATCACGNACCTCGCCGACCATCAGGATGTCCGGATCCTGACGCAGCATGGACCGCATCGCGGATGCGAACGTGAAGCCCGCCCGCTGGTTGACCTGCGACTGGTTGATGCCGGGAATCCTGGCTTCGACCGGGTCCTCGATCGTGGAGATGTTCAGTTCGTCGGAACTGATCTGTCCGAGCACCGAGTACAGGGTGGTCGACTTTCCCGACCCCGTGGGCCCGGTCACGAGGATCACCCCGTTGGGCTGCTCGATCAGCTGCTTCCACTGCTCGAGCATGCGGGGTCCGAATCCGAGCTGATCGAGACCGATGCGGTTCGATTCGCTGTCGATGATCCGGATCACGACCTTCTCCCCGTACTTGCCGGGCATGGTCGAGACACGAAGATCGATGGGACGGCCTTCGAGCATGACGTTGAAGTCGCCGTCCTGCGGCAGGCGCCGCTCGGAGATGTCCAGGTTGCTCATGATCTTGATGCGGCTGGAGATCGCAGCGTGCATCCGGTACGGCGGCGAGATCTTCTCGTAGAGCCTGCCGTCCACACGGTAGCGCACCCGAAGCGACTGGTCGTCCGGCTCGATGTGGATGTCCGAGGCNCCNTCCTGAACGGCGGAGTAGATGATGAAGTTGACGAGCTTCACCACGGGGCCGTGCCCGGCGACCTGTTCCAGGTCGGCGAGTTCCGTCACCTGTCGTTCGATGACGCTGAAGTCCTCTTCCGCGATGTCNTCGTAGATGTCGTCGATCACGAACACGTTCGCCGCGGGGAGCCACGCGGAGATCGCGGTCTCGATCTCCGCCGATGCGGCGGCGACGATCTGGACCTCGTGCCCGGTTCGCCGCGCGATCTCCTCCACCANATAGAGGTTCGACGGCTCCGAGACCGCAACGGTCAGCACGGATCGGACGAGGAAGAGCGGAAGCACCTTGTGCTCCTCGATGAATTCCCTCGGCAGCACCTCGATGATGCGCGGATCGGCCACCCGGGCCACCTGCTCGACGCACGGAATGCCGTACCCCTCCGCAAGGACCTCCATGACCTGCTGGTCGCTGGCGTATCCCATNTCGACGAGGACCTCGCCGAGNAGGGANCGATGATCGTTGCCCGCCTGATGATCCAGGGCGTGCTGAAGCTGCTGGGCGGTGAGCACCCCCCGCTGCACCAGCAGTTCACCGAGCGGTTGACGGGCGGTGCCCGATGGCATGTGCATGGAAGGCTGGATCACGCCGCCTCCGATCTGGCCAGGGATCTGGCCGCTTCCTCGATGGTGGTGTGGATCTCGAACCGGCGATCGAGACGGGTCACGATCATGGCCTTGGCCACCAGATCGCCGAGATTGGCCAGGCGAAGACGTCCGGCGCCGCGACGGAGTTCGTCCGCGAACCAGAGCAGCGACTCGAGCCCCGCGGAATCGATCCGTTCCATGCCGGCTCCGTCGACGATCCAGGAGCCGGTGGTCCGATCGAGCCATTCCTGNCAGCGTCGGCGGAACNCGTCGACATCCTCGTGGGTGAACTCGCCTTCCAGCCGNAGCACGANGGCGGAACGGTGTTCTTCGAAGTGCATNTTCATGCCGCACGTCCTCTCGTNGCATCANCCTGCTCGGCGGACATGTGGTCGTCCACCAGCCNGTCGTATTCGGTGAAGTCNAGGGCCAGGAACANCGGAACCAGTTCGGGATCGAACTGCGTTCCACTGCAGGCCGCGAGTTCGGCCAGCACCTGGGTCCTCGCCATGCCCTTCCGGTAGGTCCGGCTGGACATCATGGCATCGAAGGCNTCGGCGATCGCGATCATCCGNGCCACGCGGGGAATGCCCTCGCCGGCGAGTCCGCCGGGGTACCCCGTGCCGTCCCATCGCTCGTGATGGTGCAGCACGCCTTCGAGCACATCCTCGAAGTTGGGGATGTCACGCAGAATGCGGTGCCCCATCTCCGGATGCCGGCGGATCCAGTCCACTTCCTGCTCGTCGAGCCGNCCCGGCTTGACCAGCACCCGCTCCGGCACGCCGATCTTGCCCACGTCGTGGACNAGNCCCGCGATGTGCACGCGACCGAGNGTGTGGGCATCGCACCCGCACGCCTCGGCAAGCTGCCGGGTGAGCATGGCCACGCGTCGCGAATGACCGCACGTGTAGCGGTCCTTGGCGTCGATGGATGCGGTGAGTGATTCAAGGGTGCCCAGGAACATCGCATTGAGGTCCTCGTACAGCCCGGCGTTCTCGAGGAAGATCTCGATGTGCGAGGCGGCGGCACTCATGAGCTTCATGTCCACGGACGATGCNTCCTGGTCNTCGGCCTCCTTGCCGGCGGCCATNAGCATGCCGATGACGCGNCCGTCGCGAAGGATGGGCTGGGCGATCGTNGCGCAGCCGGCCCGGAAGGCGCCNGCATCGTCGGGTCCGAAGACCAGNGGCCGATCCGGCGCCGCGGATCGGACGAGCCGGGTGCCGAAACGGACGAGCTCCGATNCGGTNCCGTCGTCCTCNCCGGCGAACGCNATGTGCTCCGGCGCGTCGGACGTGGCGCCGGTCCCCTCCACCAGCGCCACGACCCACGTGTACGGAAGCTGCTGACGCAGTTCGTCGCAGGTGACCGACAGGAACCGCCCGGGGCAGTCCACTTCGGTCATGTTCCGGGTGATCGAATACAGCAGATTGATCTCTTCGTAGGACTCGCCGAGTTCGCGACCGACGTCCTCGATCACGCGCTCGTCGCTGCAGCGACGCTGCTCGTCGGCCCACGCGCCGCGCACGAGCACGGCGAGCCGCGGCACGTCCGCCGACGAAGCGGGCGGGAGAGCAGTCAACTGATCGCGACACCACGTGGCATCGAGCCGGGCCCCCTGGCACATCACGTGCAGGTACTCCGAATCCAGCAGTTCCCCGCAGGGAATGCAGGCCACCGCGTAGCCGACACGCGTCCGTCGTTCCTCGATGGGCATCGGCACCATCCACAGACCGGGCACGGCCTCGGTCGGGGCGGGACGCTCCTGTTCGTTCCAATCCCGACAGTGCTCCTTGAGCGCCCGCAGGACGAATCTCGATCGGGTCACCAGACTGCACAGCCAGTCGCCGCGGGATCCACCGGACGAGACCGGTCGTCCCCCGCCGTCGCAGGTGAGCAGCACCATCCCCGCCTCGCGCAGGCGGTCCTGCTGACGATCGGTCGCCATCAGCATTCTGGTTGGACGGACCAGTGACGTCATGCGGCGGCGCTCCGTTCATCGTCTGCGGCAAGGGTGTTCGACACCAGTTCGATCAGAGAGCGTGGGCTGAAGGGCTTGCTCAGCACCTCGCACACGTTTCTGGCCTGCAGATCCTCCGACGACAGCGCGTATCCGCGTGCGGTCAGGATGATCACCGGAATGGACGCCGTGCCTTCATCGGCCGCCAGTTCACGGCTGAGTTCGATGCCCGTCATGTAGGGCATCTGGATGTCGGTGATGACGAGATCGGGCCGGCAGTCCCGTGCCATGTGCAGCCCCTCCTCCCCGTCGACCGCGGTGAGCACTTCGTACCCCGCCTTGCCGAGCTTCAGTGAAAGCACGTGGAGGATGTGCGACTCGTCGTCGATGACCAGAATCCGATGTGTCATGGCGTCTTCCTTCATGCGGCCAGACTCTCCTCGCAGCCCATGGGGATCGAGAACCAGAATCGTGACCCCATGCCCAGGCTGGAATCCAGACCGATGCTTCCCCGGTGGACCGTCTCGACGATGTGCCGGCAGAGATTGAGGCCCAGCCCCGTCCCCTCGGCGACGCGCTTGTAGTTCTCGATGCGGAAGAACTTCTCGAAGATCCGTTCCTGATCCTGGGGCGGGATGCCGAGTCCGGTGTCGGCCACCGAGACGTGGATCGACCGGGCCAGGTTGTCGGAATCGATCTTGAGGGTGATCCGTCCCCCCTGCGGGGTGTACTTCACCGCGTTCGAAAGCAGATTCACGACGACCTGCGAGAGCATGTCCCGATCGCCGAGCACGTGCAGGTCGACCGGAGCGATGGTCCGGTGGACCGTGATGTCCTTGTCGCGGGCGTGCGGTTCGATGGTGTCCATGGCCTGCCGGACGACCTCGCCCATGTCGACGTGATCCCGGTCCACATGCACGATGCCGGATTCGATCCGACTGATGTTCAGCATGTTGTCCACGAGCCGGGTCAGTCGTTCGGTCTCGCTCTGGATGATCCGGTAGAACTCGTCGCGACTGGCTTCGTCCTCCGCCTCGCCGTCGACGAGCATCTCGACGTACGCACGCACCGACGCCAGGGGCGTCCGCAGTTCGTGACTGGCCTTGGAGACGAACTCGCTCTTCATCTGCGAGATCTCCCGCTCACGCGTCCGGTCACGGATGATCGTGACGACCGCCGAGAGCTGATCGCGGTGATCGGAGACGCACGCCAACGAGATGTCGCAGTCCGGACCGGAGTCGCCTTCGCGATCGGACAGCCCCTCGATGCGGTGCTCGAGGTGCCGGCATTCGACGAAGTTCCCCTCGGACTTCGTCTCCTGCACGATGCTGCGGAGCGACTCGTCGTTCACGAGCTGCTCGATGGGAATGCGGTGGGCGGCATCCGGGTCGAATCCGAACAGACGTCCGGCGGCCTGATTGGCCAGCACGATCTCGTCGAAGGCGTTGGTGACGATGACGGCTTCGGACATCACGCCGAGCACGGCTTCGATCTGACGCCGTTCGGCGGAGGCCACATGATGCTGGATCTCGAGGTCACGATGCTGATTGCGCAGATCACGTTCACGCCGGCGGAACTGCTCGACGGCCTGCACGAAGGTTCGCAGCACCGGCCGCAGCCAGAACGGGCCACCGGGAATGGTGCCCGAGCGGGCATCCGGCGACTCGATGTAGTCGTGCAATCGTGCGAGTGTGCCCCGGGCTGCGATTCCGATGGGAAGCAGCACCATGAAGAGCCCCGTCACGGAGATGCACCACAGGCCGAACCACGGAATGCCCGCGGTCGATCCGGTGGTTTCCCGGACCCAGAGGAGGCATACGCCCCAGGCCGGGCTCACCGCGAGCACAGCCAACACCAGGCAACCGGTCATCATCTTGAGCATCTTCTGCATTCGAGTGCCCCCAAGGCCAGCGCGGCCTCAACCGCCGCTGCTTGATCCATCGACCAGCCGGGGGTGCTCCAACAGCGAATCATCGATATCGGTCGCGGATTGCCAGGCGTCCGTGGCGCCGTCAAAATCGCCGATTTGCTCGCGAATTCCGGCCAGCATGACCCAGCACACGGCATCCACGCCCTCGCAGGCCGTCGCCCTCAGCAGGGCGTCCTGAGCCTCGTGCAGCCGACCGGCTGCACGGTGCGATGCCGCCTGCATGGCCCACCCCGTGGACAGGCCCGGCTCCAGAGCGGCGATCCGCTGGCCGCACTGACCAAGCCCCCGCCAATCCTCGATCGCCCAGGCCAGCAGGCCCGCTTCGTTCCACAGCGCGACGTCGTGCGCGCGATCCGCCAGCAGACGCTTGTAGATCGGGCGAGCCTCGAGCTCGCGACGGGCGTGCATGAGACATCGCGCCTTGGTCCGCAGCAGNTGTCGATCGAGTTCGACNCCCTGGANCTCGATGCGTTCGAGCACGGTCAGGCAGTCGGCGATGCGGCCGGCCNTGAANTGCATGTGCGCCAGCTCCGAAAGCAGGTGCATGTCGTCGGGCTGGAGCAGACTCGCCTCCTCGTAGTACTGGACCGCGAGCNTCCGATCACCACGCAGCGCAGCGATCTGCCCGAGCAGATGCCGCATGGCGGGATGGTGCTCGAACTTCCGGATGCGGCTCTTCAGCAGCGCCTCGGCCTCCTCGTACCGCTGCACGGCAACCAGCGTCTCGGTGGCGGCCAGCAGGTACTGGGCCCGCTCCGGTTCGAGATCGGCGGCGTGCATGTAGTGTTCNTGGGCCTTTTCATCCTCCGACCAGCGTTGGTAGATGATGCCGAGGAAATACCACGGCTCGCTCAGCTGATCGTCGCGTTCGATGGCCGATTCCAGTGCGATNCGACNCTCGTCCANCCGGCTCATCTCCATGAGAATCCGNCCGTGAAGCAGGTGGTATTCAGCCGCCTCGGGATACCGCTGAGCGGCTTCCGAGATGATGGTGAGCCCCTTCTTGAGCTTGCCGACCTCGAACGCCTGCTTCGCCTGGCCGTACGCGATCTGCGTATTGACCTTGTCGATGCGGTTGTAGGCGTTCTCCCTCGCCTCGAGCCCCGTCTTGGACGGNCCGCTGCAGCCGGTGACGGCGAGCAGTGCGGCGGTCGCCAGCAATGAACGAATGATGGTGGTGTGCATGGTCATCGGAAGGCTCCGTTAATCGTTCTGGGCACGGGTGACGGGCGTGGTCTTCGCGCCGAATCCGGCGTCCGCGGTTCCCGACTCCAGCTGCGGGAGTTCGATCACCCGGGAGGTCTCCGCACCGACCGCCTCTCCGGGCGCGNCCGGAGCCGGCTGGAGATCATCGGCGGGAACGAGATCGATCTCGCGATCGAGGATGCGCCGCTGCATGTTNCGGTTCCAGGCCTCGTGCGGCGTCGAACCGAGCGTGTCGCGCATCCGGATCATCTCGGGCTGCACCGAAGCGGTACGGAGCGAGTTGTTCGCGTAGTACAGGGCCAGATCGAGTTCACCCTTGCGGAAGGCCTCGATGGCGTCGCGGTTGTAGTCGGCGGTGATCTGATCCCGACTGAAGGGCAGCAGCCCCGCACGGGANCCGAGCCGGACGGCGTCGAGAATCTCGAGTCCGTCCTCCCCCATCTCCCAGAGCCGCTCGTCGGCGATGATGGACGGGGTCAGCAGGAAGATGATCTCCTTGCGGAGCGTCTCGTCGTCCTGCCCGCGAAAGGCGTTGCCCACCACGGGAATGTCCCCCAGCAGCGGAACCTGTTCACGGCTCATGGTGGTCTGCTCCTCGAACAGACCGCCGAGCACGATGGTCTCGCCGCTCTGGACGCGGACGTTGGTGAAGATCTCGTGGGTGTCCTCGTTCGGTACGGTGTAGTTGGTCTCGAGCTGGACGTCGCCGCTGGAGAGCCGCGGATAGAGCTCCATGCGGATCATCTCGTTCGGGGTGATGAACGGACGGAACATCAGGTGGATGCCGGTGTCCAGGAACTCGACCGTCTGCGTGGTCGAGGTCTCCGTCTGGGTCGTGTTGAGGTATCCCAGACGACGACCGACGAGAATCTCCGCCCGCTGGCGGTTGAGACACATCACCTTCGGCCGGGCCACGACCGTGACGTCCGTCACGCTGTCCAGGGCCCGCAGGAAGATGGCGAAGTCGTCCTTGACGACACCGAACTTGAATCCGCTGTTTCCGTTGACGGACTTGCCGACGGTGGAGGTGCCGGCCATCGCATTGTCCGTCTTGACGTCGCCGGAGAAGAGTTCTCCGGCCGCCGACAGCGGCGAGGTCAGATCCGTGAAGTTGAGATGGCTGACGAGGGAGAAGTCGATTCCGAACGCATTGTTCTCGGTGACCTTGGTCTGCAGGATCGTCGCCTCGACCATGACCTGCTGCGGGGAGACGTCGAGTTCCTTGAGCAGNGCTGCGATCTCCTCGAGCTGGGCGGGGTAGTCGGTGGCGACGATCTTTGCGGTGTACGCGTAGGCGTCGGCTCCGTTGTCGCTCTCGTCGGGGTTGAATCCCTCCTCCACGGCCCCCATGGGCACGGCCTGTCCGGCATCGCTCAGCAACGGCTGGATGGCCTGGGCCGCGTCGGTGGCATTCAGGTAGTAGAGCTCGAAGATCCGGGTCTCGACGCGGCGTCGCGCCTGTTCGATCTCCGCGATCCGGGCCGCCGGATACACGTAGATGAAGGAGCCTTCCTCGATGTAGCCGTATCCGTTGACCCGGAGAATGGCGTCGAGCGCCTCCTCGAAGGTCACGTCGTAGAGATTGGCGGTCACGGTGGCCGAGACGTCGCGTCCGGCGATGATGTTGCGCTGCCCCTGCATCGAGAGCATCTCCAGCACCTGCACCAGATCGGCATCCTGCACCGCCATGTCGACGGTGCCGTAGCTGGTCACTTCGACGTCGGATGCAGCCGTCTGATCGACGCCGTCCTGCGCAGACGATCCTGCTCCAACGGCTGCACAGAGCAGCACGGCAAGGAGCAGATGAAGGCGGGTTTGGCGAGGAGACGTATGCATGAGTGTTTTCTCCGGTCTCCCCCCCGGTGACCTATCCCCTGGAACCGTCCAGTCGGAGTTCGAAGTGCCGCCCGGCGTGTTCCAGAACGACTGAGCGGCGCCTGACCTCGATCAGCATGAACTGGACGGACTCCGTGCCGCCAGCCTCGATCCAGTCGCCCGGTCGGTACGTCCGACCGCTGATGACGGCCATGGGGTTGCCCTGCATGACCGCCTCAAGATGCAAGCGACTGATCGCCTGTTCCGGTTCTTCGGACGAGGAGGGGGCCGACTTGCGTCCATCCCCCGACTCGGACGCAGGTTTTTCGTTTCCCGGGAAATAGGCATCGTTCAGCAGGAACGGATCACGCTCCGGCTGCAGATCCAGGCTGATGGAACGCACCTCGGGATCGTTCTTATCGGACGATGCTTCAGAACCCTCCCCACCGTCCGCGAGGACCGCCACGGCGTCGCCGTCCGCCATGACCGTGCGTGGAAGGTTCTTGATCACGATGATCCGGGCCCAGAAGAGCAGCCCGAGGGCCAGGAGGGCGCAGAACACCCCGAATTTCCGCCGATCGGCGGTCAGGGACATCATGAATCGTCGCAGCAGCATGTTCAACTGTTCCATCTCACTGTCCTTCCTGTTGGCCATCTTCGTAGACCACGTCCATCCCGATCGCCGCCCGCACCGTGGGCCGGGTCTTCTTGAAGTCGACGTCCCGGCAGCTCATGGAGATCGACGTCACGCGAACCAGCCGCTCGAGTCGCTCCACGCGCCGGATGACGTCGAAGATGTTGTCGAAGGTCGTCTCGAGTTCGACCACCAGCGGCAGGATCTCGAATCGGGCATCTCCCGCGCGATCCCCCCGCCCGCGGACGGTGAAGGTCTGATCGAGCACCGTCTCTCCATCGACGCCGATGGAAAGGTGCTGCATCAGGTCCGCCACATCGGGCCGGTCCGGGACCAGTCGACAGGCGTACGCCTGCTGTTCCTGCAGTTCCGTGAGTTCCTCGGAACGTCGTTCGAGATCCGCCTCGACGTCCTCGAGATGCCCGATCTTCTGCTCGAGCAGTTCGGAGTCGTGCGACAGGTCGAACGCCCGCGCGTACTGCGGCCAGGTGAAGAACGTGGTGACACCCAGGACCCCCGCGATCACCGATACCAGCAAGATGTTTTCCATCCGCTTCCTGTTCATGGCTTCGACTCTCCATATGCACCGGCATCCACGGTGACCGCCGGGGCCACCTCGAATGCATGATCCATGTCGACGATGAACGACAAGCGGAAATCACGTGCCGGACGCGTCCGGACCGTCCGGGACCGGCTGTAGTCGAGATTCACCTCCGCGAACGGTTCGCGATCGCCGATCACCTGGACCAGCGTGGCGATGTCGGCATCGTTGGAGGCGATTCCCGCGATCTCGCCGACCAGGCGACGCGGCCCGCGCGGCGTGCCGTCGACCCGCCCCCGGGCATTGAATCCATCGTCGTATTCCAGTTCCAGTTCGACCAGTGTGATGCTCGGCGGCAGGGACCTCGTGAGCGTGGCGATCAGCCGGGTCGTCTCCAGCGGCAGCGCCACATCCCGGTACTCCTCCATGAACGAGCGAACGTCGGCCATGCTGGTATCGATGCCGGCCAGACTTCGCTCGAGCTCCAGAGCCCGATCCGCGCGGATGGTGGTCGCCTCGTTGATCGCGGCCGCACGCTCCACGCGCATCCGCGCGTGCGTCGCGGTGACCAGCATGCATGCGATCATCGCGAGCGAGGCACCTACGATGCGGCGGGTCCTGCGGCCCGCCTGCAGCCGCCGGATCATGGCCGGGGTGATGAGATTGATCTGATGCTGCTTCATGCCGCGTGACTCCGTTCCCCCGCCGTGCGGCGCGAACCCCCCGCCCGGGCTTCCAGCCCGCGAAGGCTCATTCCCGCCGGAGCAATCCACGCCCCAATCGATCCCGCGTCGTGCGGCAGAATCGAGCTCAAGTCATGTTCAAGCCGTTCGAATCCGGGTTCTTCGCAGTCCCGCTGAACGGGCACCTGGCACGTGGAGACCACCTGCTCGGCCAGACCGGGCTCACACCCGTCGGCACCGGTGAGGATGATCTTGCTCGGGGTCAGTCCGCGGAAGGT